>NZ_JAMYPU010000004.1:0-296892 GCF_040320535.1 Mesorhizobium sp. M0676 | reverse complement strand
TCCACGCGGCGCAGCGGTCTCAAAGCTTGGCGGCGGGGGGGGGGGGGGGGGGGGGGGGCCCCCCCCCACCCCCCCCCCCCCCCCCCCCCCCCCGCGGGCCCCCCCCCCCCCCCGGGCGCCGCCCGCCCCGCGCCCCCCCCCCCCCGAGGGGGGTGTGCCGAAGCGCTTGCATCGAGGATTGGCCTTAGCCGTATCCATGTTCGTTTCGACTTGCTCCCCCGCCTCCGCCGATCCCCTGCCCGCCGGCTTTGTCCGCCTGGCCGACGTCGATCCCTCGATCCGCCAGGACATCCGCTATGCCGGCCTGGAAAATTTCCTGCATCGCAAGGCCGATGGCTACGACGCCCCAGTCTGCATCCTCACGAAGCAAGCTGCGCAAACGCTGTCCGGCGTGCAGAAAGCGCTCGCCGCCGACGGCCTGACGCTGGTCGTATTCGACTGCTACCGCCCGGCCCGCGCCGTTGCCGACATGGGCAAATGGACCAGAGAGGGCGGCCCGCCCGATCCGCAATGGTACCCTCAGGTGCAGCGCGGCGACCTCATCGCCAAGGGCTATATCGGCGAATTGTCCACCCATTCGCGCGGCTCGACCGTCGATGTCGCCATCGCCCGCAGCGGCGGCAAGAACAAGTCATCCGCCGCTTGCGGCGCGGCCGGCGCCGGCACGCTCGATTTCGGCACCAGCTTCGACTGTTTCGACCCGGCAAGCGAAACCGCACATCGCCCATTGGCGGCAGAAGCGGCGGCAAACCGCAAAAGGCTGCTCGACGCCATGCGCGCCGGCGGCTTCAAGAATTATGCGCGAGAGTGGTGGCACTACACGCTTCGGGATGAGCCGTTTCCAAAGCTGCGCTTCGATTTTCCTATCACTGCGGGCTGAACCGCCCGGTGCTACACCGAGCCTTCCCTCGCTCGGCCTTGCTTCTGCGGTGTCAGCTCCTAGATAGCGTCAACCGGCCGGATTTGGGTTAGACCAATATGAGGAAAATATTTCCTTCCGAAACCCAATATCGGCGAAAATTTCCTTCGAATGGACAAAAAAGGCAACGTTGAATGCATCTAATTTCTATCAATTCGATAGAGTTCAGCCGTCATCAACGGAGGCGGGAATGACCAAACCTCATTTCAAGAAACTGCTCGGCGCACTGGTCGCCACATCGATCCAGTTCGGCACGCTCGGTTTCGCGTTTGCCGATACGACCATTCTGAACGTGTCCTACGACCCGACACGCGAACTCTACAAGGCCTATGACGAAGCCTTCGTCGCACACTGGAAGGCCGAGACCGGCGAGACGGTCACCATCCAGCAATCGCATGGCGGCTCCGGCGCCCAGGCCCGCGCCGTGATCGACGGCCTCGATGCCGATGTGGTGACGCTGGCGCTCGAAGGCGACATCAACGCCATCGTCACCAAGTCGAAGAAGATCAACCCGGACTGGCGCAAGAAGTTCGAGAACAATTCGGCGCCGTACACCTCGACCATCATCTTCCTGGTCCGCAAGGGCAACCCGAAGGGCATCCACGACTGGAGCGATCTGGTCAAGGACGGCGTCCAGGTGATCACGCCGAACCCCAAGACCTCCGGCGGTGCGCGCTGGAACTACCTTGCCGCCTGGGCCTATGCCAACGCCAATGATGGCGGCGACGAAGCCAAGAACAAGGAATTCGTCGGCAAGCTCTACGCCAATGCTCCGGTGCTCGACACCGGTGCGCGCGGCTCGACGGTCACCTTCGCGCAAAAGGGCATCGGCGACGTGCTGATCGGCTGGGAAAACGACGCCTATCTGGCGCTCAATGAATTCGGAGCCGACAATTTCGAGATCGTCTATCCCCCGACCTCGATCCTGGCCGAGCCGCCGGTGGCGATCGTCGACGCCAATGTCGATGCCAAGGGCACCCGTAAGGTCGCCGAAGCCTATCTCGGCTGGCTCTATTCCAAGGAAGCCCAGACGATCATCGCCAAGAACCACTATCGTCCGGCCAAGCCCGAGCTGGTGGATGCGGCTGACATTCCGAAGACGCCCGAAATCAAGCTGATCTCCATCGACGATCCGCTTTTTGGCGGCTGGAAGAAGGCACAGCCTTATCATTTCGGCGATGGTGGTATATTCGACCAGATCTACAAGCCGGCCCAGTAGGATTTAGATCAGGACGACATGACCATAGCACCCGCCAAGGCGGGGTGGCGATTCAGACAGCCGAGTGTCATTCCGGGTTTCGGATTGACGCTCGGCTTCTCGCTTGCCTACCTCACGCTCATCATCCTCATCCCCCTGTCGGGCCTGATCTGGCGCTCGGCAGCCCTCGGCTGGACCGATTTCTGGGCGATCGCCACCGACCGCCGGACCATCAACGCACTCGAAATCAGCTTCGGCACAGCCTTCATCGCAGCCGCCGTCAACGTCGTCTTCGGCACGCTCGTCGCCTGGGTGCTGGTGCGCTACCGCTTCCCCGGCCGCCGCGTCGTCGACGCCATGGTCGACCTGCCCTTCGCGCTGCCGACCGCGGTCGCGGGCATTGCGCTGACCACTCTTTATGCGCCCAATGGCTGGATCGGCCATCTCCTGGCGCCGCTCGGCATCAAGGTCGCCTACACGCCGCTCGGCATTGTCGTGGCGCTTGTCTTCATCGGCCTGCCGTTTGTCGTGCGCACGGTGCAGCCGATCATGGAGGAGATCGACAAGGAAGTGGAGGAAGCCGCCGCGACGCTCGGCGCCAACCGCTTCCAGATCATCACCCGCATCCTGTTTCCCGGCCTGGCGCCGGCCATCATCACCGGCTTCTCACTCGCCTTCGCGCGCGGCGTCGGCGAATACGGCTCGGTCATCTTCATCGCCGGCAACCTTCCCTACAAGTCGGAGATCGCACCGCTTCTGATCGTCATCCGGCTCGAGGAGTACAATTATCCGGCGGCCACCGCGATCGCGGCGATCATGCTTTTGCTGTCGTTCGTGATGCTGCTGGTCATCAACCTGGCGCAGTCATGGAGTCGCAAGCGCTATGGCTGACCCCGAGATCAAATCCTACGAACCGCATCACGAGAGCCGGTCGGCGGCGGTGACCGAAAGCCGGCCGGTGCGGCTGCTGCTGATGGCGGTGGCCTTCGCCTTCCTCGCCATCTTCCTGCTGCTGCCGCTGATCATCGTCTTCCACGAGGCGCTGGCGAAAGGCATTGGCGCCTACACGGAATCGCTCTCCAATCCCGATACGCGCTCGGCGATCCGGCTGACGCTGCTGGTGGCGGTGATCGCCGTGCCGCTCAACGTCGTCTTCGGCATTTCGGCTGCCTGGGCGATCGCCAAGTTCGAGTTCAAGGGCAAGGCTTTTCTAACCACGCTGATCGACCTGCCCTTCTCGGTCTCGCCGGTCATTTCCGGCCTGGTCTATGTGCTTTTGTTTGGCGCTCAGGGACTGTTCGGTGAATGGCTGAAGGCGCACGGCATCCAGATCTTGTTCGCCGTGCCCGGCATCGTGCTCGCGACCATCTTCGTCACCTTCCCCTTCGTTGCCCGCGAACTGATCCCGCTGATGCAGGAACAGGGCAACGGCGACGAGGAAGCCGCGCTCTCTCTGGGCGCCAATGGCTGGCAGACCTTCTGGTACGTGACGCTGCCCAACGTCAAATGGGGATTGCTCTACGGCGTGCTTCTGTGCAACGCCCGCTCGATGGGCGAATTCGGCGCGGTCTCGGTCGTGTCGGGCCACATACGCGGGCTGACCAACACCATGCCGTTGCATGTCGAAATCCTCTACAACGAGTACAACGCCGTCGGCGCTTTTGCCGTCGCTTCGCTGCTTGCCGGCCTGGCGCTGGTCACGCTGGTCTTGAAAACACTTCTCGAGATGCGCTACGGCGCCGAGATCGCCGCGACGCGCGGGCACTGACTAAATGCATGTCGCCCAAGACTGGGAACCGGTCTTGGGACAACGACATGCACCAAATTACTGAGGGATCTACATGGAAGTTCGCGTTGCCAACGTACGCAAGGAGTTTGACCGGTTTCCGGCCCTCCATGACGTATCGCTTGACATCAAGTCGGGTGAGCTGATCGCGCTGCTTGGGCCATCCGGCTCCGGCAAGACGACGCTGCTGAGGCTTATCGCCGGCCTGGAGCGGCCGACGCGCGGAAAAATCTTCTTCGGCGACGAGGACGCCTCGCACCGCTCGATCCAGGAGCGCAATGTCGGCTTCGTCTTCCAGCACTATGCGCTCTTCCGGCACATGACGGTCGCCGACAATATCGGCTTCGGCCTCAAGGTGCGGCATGGACCGTCGCGACCACCGGCGGCCGAAATCCGCCGACGCGCCTCCGAACTGCTCGATCTCGTTCAGCTTTCCGGCCTGGAAAAGCGCTATCCGGCGCAACTTTCCGGTGGCCAGCGCCAGCGCGTGGCGCTGGCGCGCGCCATGGCCATCGAGCCCAAGGTGCTGTTGCTCGACGAGCCGTTCGGCGCCCTCGACGCGCAGGTGCGCCGGGAACTCCGCCGCTGGCTGCGCGAGATCCATGACCGCACCGGCCACACCACCGTCTTCGTCACCCACGACCAGGAAGAGGCGCTCGAGCTTGCCGACCGCGTCGTGGTGATGAGCCAGGGCCGCATCGAGCAGGTCGGCTCCGCGGACGAGATCTACGACACGCCAAACTCGCCCTTCGTCTACTCCTTCATCGGTGAATCGAGCATGCTGCCGGTCAAGGTTGAGAATGGCGAGATCTGGCTCGCCGACCGTCCGATCGGCGTGTCGGCGCCGCATGCACCCGAGGGCGATGCGACGCTGTACTTCCGCCCGCACGATATCGAACTGCTCGACGGCTGCAGCGGCTGCATCGCCGGCACGGTCGCCGCCAGCCGCCGCGTCGCCGGCACCAGACGCGTCGAACTGGAAATCGGCGGCGAGCGCCAGCGGGTCGAGATCGAACTGCCTGTGGACCATCCTGCGGCGCAGAAGAGCCGGGTGGCGTTCAGGCCGCGGCGCTGGAAGCTTTTCCCGGCGACCTGATCCGGCGCTACTCCAGCCAGTTCTCGACCGTCAGGCCCTTGATCCGACGGAACTCAGCGGTGTTGGCCGTCACCAGTGTCGTCCCCAACACACAGGCATGGGCAGCAATGAAAAGATCATTGTGGCCGATTGGCTGGCCTCTGGCCTCCAGCTCGGCACGAAGTGCTCCGTATTCGTTATCCATCGGCACATCGAGCGGCAACACAGGAATCTCGGCGAGCAATTCCTCCACCTTGGCGAGCAGCTTGGCCGATCTCTTCCGGGCGCAGCCATAACGCAGCTCCGAGGCGACAACGATGCTGGTGCACAGGGCACCGTCTCCCGCGCGAACCGCCGTACTGGCAGCCTTGCCGGCAGGGTTTCGGATCATGTCGCTGAGAATGTTGGTGTCCAGCATGAACCGCATCAAAAGATATCCTCGGGCCCGACGGGCGCATCACGGATATCCGGAAAATCGTCTTCGGGGCCAAGCGGCGGCTCTTTCGCCCATTGGGCAAGGAGCGCGACGAGGCCGGGTTTGCGGACCGGCTCGATGATCAGCCGGTCGCCATCGCGGCTGATCAGGACCTTCTCGCCAGGCAGCTCGAATTCGACAGGAATGCGAACCGCCTGACTGCGGTTGTTGCGAAACAACTTCGCCTCCCTGGGCGGTGGTATTGAGTGACGGTGCTGCGGCATGGCAGCCTCCCCTGTCTGTTCCACTTGTATATGCCATTTGTATATGCCACTCGGCCTCGAATTGCAAACCACAGAAAACCCCAACGCATCGGCATTTCGGCTGGAATGAAATTTCGCCGATAACCTGCTTCAGCGATTTCTTTTTCGCTGCAACGCCATACGTCTGCCCCGTGTGCCTCGCAGTACACCCTCCGGCCCAGCTATGTTCTGGCAACGCATTGCACATCGGAGCCTGTTTTCATGAAGCGATTTTTCCTCAGCGTCGCCACTGTCGCCGGCCTGATCCTCGCCTGTTCGCAGGCCTGGTCGGCCGACAAATTGCTCAACGCTTCCTATGATGTCGGCCGCGAATTGTTCGCCCAGGTGAACAAGGCTTTCGTCGCCGGCCATCCGGGCTTCACCGTCGACCAGTCGCACGCCGGCACCTCAGCGCAAGCGCGCGCCATTGCCGAAGGCCTCGGCGCAGATGTCGTCACCTTCAACCAGGTCACCGACATCGACTTTCTGGTCAAGAAAGGCCTCGTCTCCGCCGACTGGCAGAAGGATTTCCCCGACAACGCCTCGCCCTTCTATTCGCTCCCATCCTTTCTCGTCCGCGCGGGCAACCCCAAGCACATCAAGGACTGGAACGACCTCGTGCGCGACGACGTGCAGGTGATCTTCCCCAACCCCAAGACGTCGGGCAATGCGCGCTACACCTATCTGGCCGCAACCGCCTACGCCAAGGAAGCCTTCAAGGGCGACGACGCCAAGGTGAAGGAGTTCGTCACCAAGCTGTTCAACAACGTGCCGATCTTCGACACCGGCGGGCGCGCCGCCACCACCACCTTCGTGCAGCGCGAGATCGGCGACGTGCTGATCACCTTCGAGTCGGAAACGCGCGGCATCCGCAAGGAGTATGGCAACGACAAGTTCGAACAGGTCACGCCAACGGTCAGCCTGCTCGCCGAATTCCCGGTGGCGATCGTCGACAAGGTCGCCGACGAGCACGGCAGCCGTGACCTCGCCAAGACCTATCTCGACTTCCTCTACACGCCCGAGGGCCAGACCATCGCGGCTGAAAATGGCCTGCGCGCCCGCAACGCTGAAGTCGCGGCAAAATACAAGGCCGACTTCCCCGATGTCCGCCTGCTGACGGTGGAAGACGTCTTTGGCGGCTGGGACAAGGTACAGAAGGAGCACTTCGCCGCCGGCGGTCTGCTCGACCAGACCTATGGCAGCCGCTGATATCAGCAGCGTTCGACCTCACCTCACAAGAAAGCCGGCGCTTTGCCGGCTTTTTTGATTTCGCGCGCCGACAAACGGCTTTCAGGCGGAATCTGTCGCGATCGGCGAAAACGTTACAAAGAATCAACGCCTTTGTGCCTAACATCTCAACCGGGCGGCTTGTTCTACGCGAAACCGGGTTGTTCAGGCGAAACGTCATGATTTGCACACAAACAACCGCCAGATGCGGGTGGTTGGGGTTTTCATGAACTGAAGCGGGCATGCTTACCAAAAAAGGCAAATACGGCCTCAAGGCCCTCGTGCATCTTTCCGGCCTGCCGGTCGGCCAGCTTGCATTCGTCAACGACATCGCGATCGCCAACAACATCCCGAAGAAATTTCTGGATGCCATTCTGGGCGAGCTGCGCAATGCCGGTTTCGTCCTCAGTCGCAAGGGCAAGGAAGGCGGTTATCGCCTCGCCCGGCCGGCTTCCGAAATCAAGATCGGCCACGTCGTGCGCGTGCTGGACGGCCCGCTCGCTCCCATACCCTGCGCCAGCCGCACGCAATACCAGCGCTGCGAGGATTGCGACGAGGCGACCTGCCAGGTCCGGCACATGATGCTGGAAGTGCGCCAGGCGATCGCCGAAGTGCTGGACAATCGCAGCCTCGCCGCCATGCGCGACGCCGACAATGATGATTTTCCGGTCGAGCTGACATCGCAGATCTAAATTAGAGCATGGTCCCGAAAAGTGGGAACCGGTTTTCGGACAAGATCATGCTCAAATGAGAGTCCTCAGACCAGGCCGAGCTTGCCGGCCAGGCCGACGCGCTGGATCTTGCCTGTGGGACCCTTGGGTATCTCCTGAAGAAACAAGATGTGGCGCGGCACCTTGAACTCGACAATGCGGCTGCGCGCGAAATCGCGTATCTCATCGGCGTCGGCGATGGCGCCCTCGGCCAGCACGATAGCCGCACCCACCTCCTCGCCGAGCATGGCATGCGGCACGGCGAAGGTCACCGCCTGCGCCACCAGCGGATGATCGAGCAGCACATCGTCGACCTCGAGCGGCGAGATCTTTTCGCCGCCGCGGTTGATGATCTCCTTCAGCCGCCCGGTGATCTTCAGATCGCCATCCTCGTCGATGAGACCCTGGTCGCCGGTGCGGAACCAGCCATCGCTGAAGGCAGCTTCATTGGCCACCGGATTGTCGAGATAGCCATCATGGATGTTGGCGCCGCGCACCGCGATCTCGCCCTTTTCACCCGCCGGCAGGATCGTCCCCTTGTCGTCCAGGATCGTCACCTGCGGACCCGCAGGCAGGCCGACCGAGCCTGGCTTGCGGCGTGCCGGCGGCAGGCCGTTGGATGTCATCTGGTGCGCCGCCTCGGTCATGCCATAGGCCTCGACCACCGGACAGCCGAAGACGCGCTCGAGGTCGCGGAACACGGTGTCGGGAAGCGCTGCCGAAGACGAGCGGATGAAGCGCAGCCGCGCAGCCGCGATGGTTTCGCCATTGCGGGCGGCGCGCGCCAGGATCGCCTGATGCATGGTCGGCACCGCGCTGTACCAGCTCGGCCGGAAATCGCCCAGCCAGCCGTAGAATTTGAGCGGGTTGAAGCCCGGCGTGCAGACAACAGCGCCGCCGACTGCCAGCTGTGCGCTGAGCGCCGCCATCAGCCCGTGAATGTGGAACAGCGGCATCACGTTGAGACACATATCGTTTGCCGACAGCGCCAGGGTGCTGGCGATGTTGGCCATCGATGCCTGCAGATTGCGCTGCCGCAAGCCGACGATCTTCGGCCGCGCCGTGGTTCCCGATGTGTGCAGGACAAGCGCGAAATCGTCGGGCCCGTTGAGCTGCACCTTGTCGCGGCGTGCCTCGCCGGCAGCCGCAAGTTCGGCGTCGCCCAAGAGGAGAAACTCGCCGGCCTTGGCGCCGTCAGTCACGACGACGTCGAGCACCGCAATGCCGAGCCCCTTTGCGGTGTTGCGCGCGGCATCGCCCATGCCTTGTCCGCACAGCAGCAGCTTCACATCGAGATCGCCGAGATAGAAGCGGAATTCGTCTTCGCCGTAAGCCGGATTGAGCGGCGCAGCCGTCGCCAACGCCGAGACCGCCAGGAAACAGGCCGCCATTTCCGGGCCGTTGGGCAAGACGATGCCGACGGCCGTGCCGCGGGCAACGCCACGCCTGGCGAGATCGCCGCAGAGCTTGTCGACAAGATTGGCGAGGCCGGCAAAGCTCAGGGATGGCCGGTCCGGCGCCATCAGCGCCACAGCAGCCGGCTGCCAGGGCTCCAGTTGAGGAAGTGCTACCGATAGGGCCTGTTTCAAGTTCGAACCCTGAATGGCGTTCACCATGGCCTTGCCGGCGCCGATTGCGCGCCCGTGGCAGACGCAGTAAAGCGATTTCCGGACGCACGCAAGAACAGGTGGACACCGATCGGATGAGGCTGCCGTGGCTGGGAAAATCCCGGAAAGCCGACCGGACACCATCGTCCGCCGTCATTTATCATACGGAAATCATCGCCGACATCCTGGTGCCCCAACGCGCCGAGAATGTTCGCTTCTTCAGCCGCAAGCTGGTCCGCGCCGGCAAGTTGCGCACCTTCAACAACAGGGATTTCCGCGAGCTGCTGCTGGCCGCCTTCTATCTCGGGGTCGCGGCATTGCTGCCGGTCAATTGGTGGGCCGCGATCTGCAGCCGCGTATCGGGACTGCGCCTCAAGCGCCACATCCGCAAGGATTTCGTGCGCTACGCCGCCGCGACGCGCGCCGTGCTGGGCAATGGCATCGATGCGCAAAGGCAGTTCAGGGCCTTGCTCTGCGCCAACCACCGTCGGCGTCTGCTGCTTGCCGCGCATCTCATCGGCCGCCGGTGGTCGCCTGATATCCGGCTGGAAGGCCTGGAAGGTCTGGAAGCGGCGCTGAAGCGCGGCCACGGCGCTATCATCTGGTGCGATCAGTTCACGGCCCAGACCATAATCGGCAAACGCGCTCTCCATGAAGCCGGAATCGAGACACACCAGCTCAGTGTCAGGGCTCACGGCATATCCGATTCGACCTTCGGCTTGCGCTTCCTGAACCCGCCGATGGTTCGGGTCGAGAACCGTTTCCTGAAAAGCCGGATCGTGTTCGACCGCAGCGACGCCTACCAGGTCACCGGCCGGATCCAGAAGATCCTTGGCAGCAACGGCGTGGTGTTGGTGACCAACACGGTGCATGCCGGCTCGACATTCACCGAAGTCGGCCTTGGCGAGAGCGGCTGGACCCACCTCGCCTCGGCGCCGACGAATTTCGCTGCCAGAGGCAAGGCGGCGCTGTTTTCCATGTCGACCTTCGAGACCGATCCGTTCCGCCAATACCGCGCCGTCCTAAGTCCCGAACTGGTGCCGGCCCCGGCAGAGGCCGGCGAGCCCGCGACCAGAGCCGGCGGCGCCAAGAACACGGCGCTTCAGGCCGAGTACATATTGCTCAAGCGCGACCGCTTGCTGGAGGCGTTGAAACTCTATCCCGAGCAAATGATGGTCTGGTCAGGCCATGACCGGTTCACCGAACGGCCGGAAACCGCCTTGCCCGACGAGGGTGGTTCATGATTTTGCGCCGGCCAGCAGGCTGGCAACGGCGGTGACGATCTCAGCCACTGGAAGTGTGGCGTCGGCCGTCAGCGCCCGCTCGTCGGCGCCAGGCGGTTCAAGGATGGCGAACTGGCTTTCGACCAGGCTTGCCGGCATGAAATGCCCCTTGCGGCTGGCGACACGCTGCTTGGCGGTAGCGGGATCGATCTCCAGATAGATGAAAACGATATCCCGGCGGAAGCCGCGCAGACGATCGCGGTAGCTGCGCTTCAGCGCCGAGCAGGCGGCAACCACGCTTTGGCCGCTGCCGGTCAGGTCGGCGATCCGCTCGCCGATGGCATCGAGCCAGCCCTCACGCAGTTGATCTGTGAGCGGCTCACCGCTCGCCATGCGGGCGACGTTTTCGGGCGGGTGCAGCCTGTCGCCCTCGACAAAGACGGCCCCTTCCTCTGCTGCCAATGCTTTGCCGACAGCCGACTTTCCGCAGCCGGCGACGCCCATCACCACAATGGCCCGAGGCACTGAGCCGGTAGCGCCCATTGGCGCCTGTGCCGTCTCTTCGTCCACGGTCAGCGGCTTGCCGGCGCGCGGCCGTAGAGCAGGAGCATGGCGACGATGACCAGGCCATAGACGATCTGCCGCCCCGCCTCCGGCATCTGCATGACCGAGAGTATGGACTGCAGGAGGGTGATCAGAATGACACCGGCGACGGTGCCGAGATAGGAGCCGCGGCCACCCAGGATGGAGGTGCCGCCCAGAACCACGGCGGCGATCGACGGCAGGAGATAGGCATCGCCCATCGATTGCGCCGCCTTGGAGGCATAGCCGGCGAGAAGCACCCCGCCAAAGGCGGACAGCCCGCCTGAGATAGCGAAGGCGATCATCACCACGCGCCTTGTATCGATGCCGGAGAGATAGGCGGCACGCTCGCGGTTGCCGATGCCGTAGACGGTGCGGCCGAAGCTGGTGCGGGACAGCACGAACACCATCGCAGCGCCAATCAGCGCCCAGATGATGACGGCGTTAGGCACGCCAGGAATGGTAAAACCTGTCGCAAGATAGCGCATGGCGCCGGTGGCCGAATCCTGTGGCGAGTAGCCGCCGGTATAAACGACCATGAGCCCTTGCGCGACAGCGTTGGTGGCGAGCGTGATGATCATCGAGGGTATGCGCAGATAGGCGACGCCAAAGCCGTTGACGATGCCGATCAGCACCCCGCAAAAGATGCCGAACGGGATGGCCAGCGCCACACCGATCGGGCCATAGGCGGCAGCCGCACACGCCATCATCGCGCCCGCCGCCACCGCCCACGGCACCGACAGGTCGATTTGGCCTAGCAGGATGACCAGCATCATGCCTGTGGCGATGACGCCGAGGAACGAGGCCACCTTGAGCTGCTGCAAGAGATATTCAGGCGACAGAAAGCTCCTGGAATAGAGGCTGCCTAGGAACAGCAACAGCACGATGCAGGCGAAGGCCGTCAGCACCGCCGGATCGGCGCGGCGGATGAATTTCGGCACGCGGCCGGCGATACCGCCCAATGTCGTTTCGCTCACAGGAACCACTCCAGCCGGTTGCGGACCCGAAACAGCGCAAACGCGCCAAGGCTGACCGCGACCAGCAGGATCACGCCCTGGAACAGCGGCTGCCATAGCGGGTCGAAATCGAACACGAACAACAGGTCGCCGATGGTGCGGAAGGCCAGCGCGCCGAAGATGGCGCCGATGGCGCTGCCTTTCCCGCCGAACAGCGAGACGCCGCCCAGCACCACCGCGGCGATCGAAAACAGCGTATAGGCGTTGCCGCTGGCATAGGCTGCATCGCCGGTATAGGTGAAGAAGGTCAGGAACAGTCCGCCGATCGCGGCCAACAGGCCTGCGAGCGCGTAGGCAGCGAACTTGCCGCGCCTTATCGGCACACCGGACATGTAGGCCGCCGTCTCCGAGGATCCGGCCGCATAGGCCGCGCGCCCGAGCACCGAGCGGCTGAACGGTACCCAGACCACGAGCACGACGGCGAGCAGCACGACCAGGCTCGCCGGCACCACGCCCAACAGGCGTCCGGTCAGCGCGTCGGCGAGACCTTCGTTGACCGAACCGCCGGGAAACGGCCTCAGCAGCAGCGCGATGCCGAAATAGACCGCACCCGTGGCGATCGTGGCGACGATCGGCTGCAGGCGGCCGTAGATGACGATGGCGCCGTTGATCGCTCCGCAAAGGAGCCCGGTGCCGAGCACGGCGATGACGCCGAAAGCGGTCTCGAGGCCGGTGCCGATGACCAGCCAGGAGGCGAGGCAATTGGTCAGCGTGAAGATCATGCCGACGGAGAGGTCGATGCCGGCGGTGATCACGACCAGTGTCTGCGCCATGGCGACGAAGGCGAGCAGCACGCCCTTGTTGGACGCCGTCTGCACGACATTGGCGGTGAAGCCCGCCGGATGGTTCGAGGTGTAGATGACGAACATGACAATGAATATGCCGAGTGCCATCAGTGTTCCGCGCTGCTCGGCCAGCCAGTAGCGCCACTCTTTCACGCGTCCGCTCCCTGTCTTGCGCCGGCATCGTCTCTCGCGCCGTCATCGCCGTGGATGTTGAGCGCGCTTGCAATGAGCGCCCGCTCGGTGATCTCGGCCCCGACCAGCTCGCGCTTGACCGCGCCGTCATAGAGCACCAGCACGCGGTCGCAGCAGCCGATCAGTTCGTCATAGTCGGTCGAATAGAACAGGATCGCCGCCCCCGCATCCGCCAGCTTGCGCATCAGTTGATAGAGTTCCTGCTTGGTGCCGACGTCGATGCCGCGCGTCGGATCGTTGAGCAGGATGATACGCGGCTGGCGCATCAGCCATTTGGCGATGACCACCTTCTGCTGGTTGCCCCCCGACAGCGCACCGACCGGAATGTCGAGGCCGCCCGTCTTGATCGCCAGCAGCCCGACCATGTCGTCGATCAGCCGCTGTTCGGCGGCGCGGTCGATGATGCCGGCCTTGGACAGCCGGTCTAGGGCGGCAAAGGAGAGGTTCTCGCGCACCGTCATCGGCAGCATCAGGCCTTCGGTCTTGCGGTCCTCCGGGATCAGCGCCATGCCGATGCGGTCGTCGCGCGCCGCTTGGGGGCTGGCGATCGAAACAGGCTTGCCGTCGATAAGGATCTGGCCGCCGAGGCCGCGCAGCACACCGAAAAAGGCAAGCAGCAATTCGCGCTGGCCCTGGCCGTCCAGGCCGCCAAGGCCGACGACCTCGCCTGCCCCGACCGTCAGCGAGACATTGTCCAGCCGGTCCGTCCAGGACAGCTTGCGCGCCTCCAGCACAGGAACGGCGGCGGCTGCGGCGCGCGCGGGTTTCGGCGGGAAAATATGGCTGTATTCGCGCCCGATCATCAGTTCGACGACTTCGTTGTCGCTCTTTGTGCCTGCCTTGTAGCTGGCGACATTGCGGCCGTTGCGAAACACCGTGCAGTGGTCGGCAAGCTCAGCGATCTCGTTCATGCGGTGCGAAATGTAAAGCAGCGCCAGCCCTTCCGAGCGCAATCGCTTGAGCACGCTGAATATCCTGGCGACGTCCGTCGCGGTCAGGGCCGAGGTCGCCTCGTCGAGGATCAGGATGCGCGGCTTCCTGGCCAATGCCTTGGCGATCTCGACCATCTGTCTTCTTGAAAGCGGAAGATCCTTGACCAGCGCCAATGGATGGATGTCGGCCGCACCTGCGCGTGCCAGCGCATCCTCGGCAATGCGGCGCTGCGCCGTGCGGTCGATCATGCCGAAGCGCTTCGGCGGATCGGAGATGACGATGTTGTCGGCAACGCTGAGTTCGGGAACCAGCGACAGCTCCTGGAAGATGCAGACGATGCCGGACTTGTTTGCAGCAGCAGGCGAAGCGAACGTCACCTCGCTGCCGTTCAGCATCATGCGGCCTTCGTCGGGCGCGACGACGCCCGCCATGACCTTGATCAGCGTCGATTTGCCGGCGCCGTTTTCGCCGAGAATGGCGTGGATGCTACCGGACGAGACCGAAAGCTCGGCCTTTTCCAGCGCCCGCACGCCACCATAGCGCTTGGATATGCCTTCCATCCGGAAGAGCGGAACCGCACCGTCCATCGGCCCTCCCGAGGCAGTTTGACTTCAAGGGATATCGAGTGGCCGGCGCCGCGGAGATCCCGCGGCGCCGGATATGCCGCCTATTGGTCAGCCCTATTGGTCAGCTTTGGTCTGACCCATAATTTCCTGCGCGGTGAAATTGATGCCGCAGGTCGGGAAGGAATTGCCGACGAAGAAATTGTCGGACTGGTCGGGGAAGAAATCCTGACCGGCCTTGAAGTTCGGATCCTCGACGATCGCCAGTGGCAGTTTCACTGCTTGCGGAACGACGTTGCCTTCGAGCGCGGCAATCGCCGTCTTGATGGCGACCGCGACCTGCGCCGGACCGGTGCCGGCCGATGAGCATTTCAGCCCGTCGCCGGCATGTGCCGCGCAGAACTTGCGGAAACCGTTCTCGGTCTCGCCGCCGAACGGCACGAAAGCATGCTTGGCATCGATCATCGCCTGCACGATGCCGGTGTCGCCGCCTTGCCCGGTGATGCCGTCGAACGGACCGTTGGTGGCAATGGCGTCGGCCGTGGCTTTCTGCGCCACGCCGTCGTCCCATTTGCCGACCACCTCGGTGACGTCCCATTTCTTGCCGGAGGCATCGAGCGCTTCATGGATGCCGTTGTGACGGTCGGTGTCGACGGAAGTCCCGGCAACGCCGCGCACTTCGAGCACCTTGCCGCCATTCGGCACATGGCCGACCAGCCATTTGCCCCACAATTCGCCAAGGCCCTTCTGGTCGACATTGACGTTGATGGCGTCCTTGGTATCGAGAATATTGTCGAAGGCGACGAGGATGACGCCAGCTTCCTTGGCGCGCTTGATGACCGGCCCGAAAGCGGTCGGGTTCTGGGCGTTGACGACGATCGCGTCATAGCCGGAATCGATGAAGTTGTTGATCGCCGAAATCTGAGCCGGCACGTCCTCGCCGGTCGAGACGACCTTGAATTCCTTCAGTTTCGCGGCGACCTCCGGCTGGGCCGCATAGGCCTTGGCGGTCTGCACCATCTGGATGCGCCAAGTGTTGGCGATATAGCCATTGGCGAGCGCGATGCGGTATGGGCCGTCTTTCTTGGGGAACTTGAAGAACTGCGTATCGGCCGCCCAGGGCGCAAAGCAATCCGGCTCAGCCGACGGTCCCTTGACGACTTCTGGGTCGGCCATGGCCGACGAACTCAGCATGACGAATGCAGTGGCGGCAACGATGCCACCAACAAGTGACTTGATCATCGATATTCCTCCCAGTTGTAGTTTTGTTTGCTGCTGCTTGTTTATTTGATGCTGTTTGTCGTGGTGTGGTTTCCACGCCTGCCGAAGGCCCTCCAGCCTGGCCGGCGCCACGTCTCAAGGGCCCGAAGCCGGCCCGATCCCCTCCCCCTCGCCGCTTCACAGGCGAGAAACGAAACTAGCATATTATACATAATAAACAAGCATGAGCTGTTGCTTATGTATAATAAACAGGCACGGCCTCTCATCAAAACGTCTGCCCGACGAAAATGGTAGCGCTACCATGACGTTGTGTAAAGCACCATTTGCTGAGGCCGCCAAAGCGTGTTCAGCGTGCGGTGCTCTCGCGGGGCTTGAGTTCGAAACCGAGATCGACGACCCGCTGCTCAGGCCTTCGTCCTGCGATCGCCGCCAGTGCCATGGCAACAGACCGACGGCCGATTTCATAGCGAGGGGTGCGGATACTGGTGAGCGGCGGGAACGCCGCCTGCATCATTTCGAGGTCGTTGAAGCCGACAATGCCGATTGTTTTCGGCACGTTGAGCGCGGCGCTATGGCATTCAAACAGAACGCCGAGCGCGATGTCGTCATTGTTGCAGAAGACGCCGTCGAGCGCCGGCATCTTGGCCAGCGCATCGCGAAGCAGCTCGCGGCCGAGCGTCACGCTGGACAGTAGCGGCGTGGTGGTGACCAGCCGCGGGTCGAACAGGCCGGCCTTCTCCATTGCCGCGCGATAGCCGGCAAGCCGCCGCTGCGAGCGCGGGTCCATGCGTGCGCCGATGAAGCCGATCCGCCGGTAGCCCGCCTCGATCAGATGCTCGGTCGCGGTGCGGCCGCCGTCGAAATGCGAGAAGCCGACCAGCATGTCGACCGGATCGGGCCCGGTCTCCATCACCTGCACCACCGGGCAGCCTGCGCTCTCCAGCAGCTTTCGCGAGGTCGGCGTCTGGTCGATGCCGGCCACGATCAGCGCCGCCGGGCGCTGCGGTGCGAACACCTGCAGCAGGCGCTCCTCCTCGAGGCCGGAATAATGGGTGTTGCCGAGCTGGACGCGGAACGGGCCGTCCGACAGGCTGTCATAGATGCCGCGCACCACTTCTGCGAAGACGTTGTTGGTCAGCGACGGCACCAGCACGCCGAACACGTCGGCGCGCGCCGAGGCCAGCGCCCGTGCATTGGGATCCGGGACATAACCGAGTTCGTCGACGGCGGCCTGGATCTGGCGCCGCAGATCCTGGCTGACGCGTTCCGGTTCGCGCAGCGCCCGCGACACGGTGATGGCGCCGACGCCGGCCTTGCGCGCCACATCTGATAGGGTCGGGCGGCCGCCCCCACGACGCGAGCGCGGCTTGGTCATGGACATCCTCCACGTGCCGGGCCCCGGCCGCTGCGCCCTTGCGAAACCATGTTCAGCTTTTCCACTGCCACCATGCCGGCTGCTGCCGCACCCACTCGCCTGCTGGCGTCGCGCAGCCAATCGCCCTTGTCAAGCAACAGGGCAATCCTGCCTTCCTAAGCCATCAGGGCAGCACTGCGTTTTGCTTTCCACAGCAGCAGCCCGATCGCCGCTATGTTCAGCAAGTTCCACGCGATCCCGTTGAGGAACGCGGCGGCGTAGGAGCCGGTCAGGTCGTAGATCCAGCCCGACATCCAGCCACCGATCGCCATGCCGAAGATGGTCGCCATCATGACGATGCCGATACGCTGGCCGGCCTCCCTGGCGGGCAGGTATTCGCGCACGATGATGGCATAGCAAGGCACGATGCCGCCTTGCGACAGGCCGAACACGAGCGACACGACATAGAGCGAGGCAAGCCCGTCGAACGGGATGTAAAACAAAAGCGACAGGCATTGCAGCACGGAACCGATAAGCAGGGTTTTCACGCCGCCGATGCGGTCGGCGACAAAGCCGGAGGCGAGCCGGCTGACGACGCCCGCCGCCATCATGATCGACAGCATGTCGGCGCCATGCGCAATGCCGTAGCCAAGATCCATGCAATAGGCGACGATGTGCACCTGCGGCATCGACATCGCCACGCAGCAGCCGAGACCGGCAACGATCAGCAGCACCTGTAACGCCGCCGGAGACAGCGAAATCGACTGCACTGTCCGGCTTCCGGGTGAACCGGCGGCAGCCGCCGCCGGAGCAGCGCGCCGCAACAACAGCACCAGTGGCACCATGGTGACCAGGCAGAAGACACCGATGCCGGCATAGGTGAAGCGCCAGCCCTCCGCCTTGATCAGCGTCGGCATGATGGTTGGCCAGAGCGCTCCGGCGAGATAGTTGCCAGCAGCCGCCGCCGTGACGGCGACGCCGCGCCGACGGTTGAACCAGTGCGAGATGTCGGCGATCAGCGGCCCGAAGATCACCGATGTGCCGACACCAATCAGCACGCCCTGGGCAAGGGTGAATTGCAGGATAGAGGTCGACAGCGCGGCGAGCAGCAGGCCGGCGGCGAGAGCCACCGAGGATAGCAGTGCCGGGATCCAATACCCCATGCGATCGACCGCGCGGCCAACCAGCACATTGCCGGCGGCGAAGCCGACCATGGTTGCGGTGTAGGGCATCGATGCCGCGGCGCGGTCAACGCCGAACTCGGCCTGCACGGCCGGCAGCACGACGACGACGGCCCACATGCCGACCGCACCGATCGTCGCCAGCAGCATGGAGATGGCAAGCCGCATCCAGGCGTAGCTGCTGTCGATGCCGGGGCTATCCGCCTGATTGGCGACGATCGGGGTCAAGGCGTTTCCTGTCTACGGTCCTGGGAAGTCGACCGTTGTGTCGCCACTATCGGCGCATTCACCGCGACGGGCAGCGCCACAGACCCATGATCCGTGGCTCCAGCGGCCCGGCGACTTTCTCGGGAACCTGCGGCGGCCTGCCCGAGTTTTGCGACAGGAAGGAGTTTGTCATGACTGCGAAGAAAAAATGGTCGGCCGAGGTGACCGAGCATAGCGATGCGATGGACCTTGAGGACCACATCTTCGAAGCCGACGACGCCAGGAAGATCGCGGCCTCGCTCAAGCGCTCGGCCGAGCACAGCGACCGCCGCAAGGCCGAGCCGTTTCAGTCGGCCATGTCGATGCTGAATTTCTACATCAACCGCGCCGGCAAGAACTTGCCGCAGGCGCGTCGGAAAGTGCTCGAGGACGCCAAGGACGAACTGCGCGCGGCCTTCGGAAGGCCGCAGCAGGATTAATGCATGTCGCTCAAAAGTGGCGCCGGTTTTGAGACAACGACATGCATAAAACGAAGACATAAAGCGCGTCGACTTAGTCCGTTCAAACGGGAAGCGCTTTTAGCGCTCCCGATTGGTTCTGCCAAATTTGCCTCAACTGGACCTAGTGACAGGTCCTCTTTCCCCTCAGTTTGCCGGCCTCGGCTTTGTGGTTCCCCGAGCCTTTGAAGTAGCGGCATGACGGTCAAGATCGGCATCAATCCCATCACCTGGAGCAATGACGATGTTCCCGCACTCGGCGGCGATACGCCGCTCGCGACATGTCTGTCGGAAACCAGGCAGGCCGGCTATCGCGGCACCGAACTCGGCGGCAAATTCCCCAGGCGAAGCGACGAGCTTGGACCGATCCTGTCTTCTTACGGACTGGAGCTCGTCTCCGGCTGGTATGACGGCCGCATTCTGGACCGCACGGTCGACGAGGAATTCGCCGCCATCACCTCGCATCTGACCCTGCTGCGCGACCTCGGCGCCAAGGTCGTCGTCTATGCCGACACCTCGCGCGGCCGTCATGACGGCATTTTCGCGCCGATCTCACAGCGTCCGCGCCTCGCTGACGGCGAATGGACTGCCTATGGCGACAAGCTGACCGAACTCGCCGACCGCATGGCTGCCTTCGGCGTCGGCATGGCTTTCCATCACCATATGGGCACCATCGTCGAGAGCGATGACGAGGTCGACAGGCTGATGGCCGCAACCGGCAACAGCGTCGGCCTGCTGTTCGATACCGGCCATTGTCTGTTCTCAGGCGGCGACCCGGCCTCCCTCCTGAACCGGCATCTCGACCGCATCGTGCATTTCCATTGCAAGGACGTCCGCGCGGCCGTGCTGGAGAAGGCACGGCGCGAGGACATGAGTTTCATGGCGGCAGTGATGGAAGGAATCTTCACCGTGCCCGGCGATGGCTTCGTCGATTTCCTGTCGCTGCTGAAGCCGCTGGCCGAGCGCGGCTTCGAAGGCTGGATCGTCGTTGAGGCCGAGCAGGATCCGGCCAAGGCACACCCCTTGACCTATGCCACGAAAGGTTACGCTTCGCTGCTCAAAACGGCCTGCGCGGCCGGGTTCGACGTAGCAATACGAGACATGGCCTAACCACCGCCGGGGGGCTGGTGGTTGGGCCGGTTGGGCGCGCGCCTCGGTAGGGGTAGCGACGCGAAAGCGCCCGGCGATCCGCGCCGCCGCCCTCCCTTGGCGGCGCGGATCGCACAGTTCTTGGCATCGAAATTTTTGCCCCCCGAGTTGCCGGCCCGGCGTTTCCAGCTTGAGGCTGGCGACGAGGCATGCCTTGATGCAGATGGAGGAGCGACATGGCATTCGAGGCGGCACTCGGCATGGAACGGCTTTGCACCATCCGTGAGATCGCCGAGAAGGCGGAACTCGGCGCGGCAACCGTTCACCGCGCGCTGAAGAACAGCCGCGAGGTTCATCCCGAAACCAGACGGCTGGTGCTGGAGACTGTCTGCCTGCTTAACGAAGAGAAGATCGCCCGCGCCGCCAGGTTGGTCGGAGACTAGCTTGGCCGACCATATGCGCCTTTCCCTCGACATCATGTCGGTCGACCGCGGCTCGGACGAACCGATGCACCGGCAGATCTACGGCGCCCTGCGGCGCTTCATCCTCGACGGCCAGATCCAGCAGAACACGCTGCTTCCTTCGACACGCTCGCTGGCCGAGGATCTCAAGGTCGGCCGCAACACGGTGATCGCCGCCTACGACCAGCTGCTCGCCGAAGGGTTTATAGAGGCGCGCGCCGGGTCCGGCACCTGGGTGGCGCCGATCCAGCAGAAACGCCCGCCGGCCGCGCTGCGTGCCGGCCTCGCCGCTCCGCAAAAACTCTCGCGGCGCGGTCAGACCATCGTCAACGGCCCGCAGCCGCCACGCAATGCCGGCGTCATCAACTTCCATCCGGGCGTGCCGGAATCGGCATCTTTTCCCTTCACCATCTGGTCGAGCCTTTTGGTGCGCAATGCGCGCAGCCGCGATGAGAATTTGCTCGGCTATATCTCCTTCGCCGGCCATCCCGGCCTGCGCCGGGCCATCGCCTCGACCATCAGCCTGTCGCGCGGCATCAATTGCACCGCCGACCAGGTCATCATCGTCACCGGCGCGCAGGCGGCACTCGACCTCGCTTCGCGCGTGCTGATGGACGAAGGCGATCATGTCTGGATGGAGGAGCCCGGCTATCTCGGCGCCAAGAGCGCCTTTCTCGCCAGCGGCGCGCAGCTTGCGCCCTTGAAGGTCGATCGCCTTGGATGGCATCTCGCAGACCCAGAGCTGCCGCCGCCGCGCCTGATCTATGTGACGCCATCCTGCCAGTGGCCGTTCGGCACCATCATGCGCATCGAGGAACGACTGCAGCTGCTTGACATCGCGGAACGCCACGGCGCCTGGATCGTCGAGGACGATTATGACGGCGAATATCGTTATCGCGGCCGGCCGGTGCCGGCGCTGCGCGGCCTCGATCATGCCGACCGCGTCGTCTATATTGGTTCCTTCGGCAAGACGCTGATCCCGGCGCTTCGCATCGGCTATCTCATCGTACCCCGCGAACTGTCCGTGCCCTTCGACCGTGCCGTCTCGATCACCGGCCAGTTCGCGCCGCTGATCCTGCAGGCGACGGTCAACGACTTCATCACGCAAGGCTATTTCGCCACACATCTGAAACGCATGCGCCGCCTTTATGCGCGCCGGCAAGCCAATTTCGTCAAGCTGTGCCAGGAGCATCTGGCCGAATGGCTGACAGTGACCGAGAACGATTCCGGCATGCAACTGCTGGCCAGTTTTGTCCGACCCTACAAGGACAGTGACGTCGTCGCCGCCGCCGTCAAGGAGGGCCTCGACGTGCAGGGCATCTCGATCAACTACCATTCGAGCGAGCCGGAACACGGCCTGCTGCTCGGCTATGCCGCGATGGACGAACGCCAGATCCTGCGCGCGGTGCTGGCGTTGCGCGCTGCCTTCATGCGGCTGGACCGGCAATAGGCCGATCCAGCGCTGAGCGCTTCAATTCACACTATCGAATTTCTGCAGATCGACGGGCGCTGCCTTGCGCACCTCGACATCGTCCAGCGAGGCATTCTCCAGCGCCAGGCGGGCCGCCGCATCGATGTTATGGATCATGTCGTCGATGTCGGCGTCGCCATGCGCCGGATTCATCGCGATCATCACCGTGCGGTTGAGGATGTCGAGAGAACCCTTGCCGAGGTCGTCGGCATAGGTCAGCCGCAGGCCCTTGTTTTCCGGCAGCGTGTACGGATTGAGCGCCGGATGATGCGCGCCCTCATGCATCAGCACCTGGTCCCACTGGGTGAAATTGTGGCGGCCGGTCTGGCCGGCAATGACGCTCGGAATGGTCTTCGAAAAAGTCTGCGCCGCCTGTTCGCTGGGCAGGAGATACATCACCTGCGCCGCGCAATCGTCGTCGGGGCTGTTCATCGGCGACGGCGTCAGGCCGAGATTGCCGAGATGGCGCGTGCCGGCCAGCACCTTCTTCTTCTCCGCCCGCATCGCCTCGATGATGCCGTCCAGACGGTCGAGCTGGACATTGAGCATCGCGCCCATCAATTCCGAGGCGCGCGCGCCGATGCCGGCGAACGGCTTGATGCTGTCGCTGCGGCCCTGCCAGTAGAAGTGGCAGGGGTCGATGGCGCAGCGCGCGCGCTCGGCCACTTTCGGGTCGCTGGTGGCGATGCCGCCGCCCTCGCCCGACGTGATGTTCTTGAAGTAGTTGAAGGAGTAGGCGCCGGCATGGCCGATGGAGCCGAGCTTCCTGCCCTCATAGCCGCCGCCAATGCCCTGGCAGACATCTTCCAGCACGAGCAGACCGCGTTTTTTAGCGATGTCCATGATGGCGTTCATGTTGCAGGCCGCACCCCACATATGTACCGGGATGACCGCCTTGGTGCGCGGGCCGATGGCGTCGCGCAGAGCGGCCGGGTCGATGGTCAGGCTCTCGTCGATATCGACAATGACCGGAATGGCGCCGACCGACAGCACTGCTGTGGCGGTCGCCATATAGGTGTGCGCCGGCACCAGCACCTCATCGCCCGGGCCGATGCCGAGGCCGATCAGGCCGGCGGCGAGCCCATAGGTGCCGCTGGCGGCAAGCGCGAAATGCTCGACGCCGAGATGCCTTGCATAGCGCGCCTCGAAGCGGTTGCACTCGCTGTTCTCGCCATAGCGAAACAGCGCACCCGAGCGGATCACCCTGGCAATGGCTTCGATCTCTTCTTCGCCGGCAGTGTACATGGCAAGTCTCCACATCGCTGATGGTATGAAAGCAGTACGCCTGCGGCCGCTGTTTGAAAGAACCACTCCGCTGCGATCGGACCAAGCCATCCTGCTCACGTCGGAGCGGCGTTTAGCGCAGAGTGTGGGCATATCGAATGAAATCGACATTCCAGAATGCAGGCCCGCGGAAAATCGTACCCATCCGAATTCGTTGAAGTGGCCCTGTCGGAAAGCCGGCATAGGGCGTTCCATCGCGTCCAGTTGGGCAAACGGTCGGTTCCATGCAGCACGGGACACACTTTGGAAGACCCTCGAAACCGGCGTGCCGGCAAGATGGTGGCCGGCAAGATGGTGGCCGGCAAAACGGTGGCCGTCCATGACGCGACAGCTCGTCCTGCATGAAGACGATGTCGGCATGTGCCATGGCGCCAACAGCGCCTTCCTCGAACTGACCGCACTGGGCGCCTGCAGCTCCGGCGCCGTGATGGTGCCGTGCCCATGGTTCCCTGAGATGGCCGAAGCGGCAGCCGCCGATCCCCGGCTCGATCTCGGCGTCCACCTGACGCTGAACAGCGAAAAGCAGCACTACAAATGGCGGCCGCTGACGTCGCCGTCGCGCGCGGCCGGCCTGACGGACGAGTTCGGCTATTTCTGGCCCGATGTCGCGACCACCCGCCGCAAGGCAGCACCGCAAGCGGTGGAAACCGAGCTTCGCGCGCAGATCGACACCGCCTACCGCGCCGGCATCGACGTCACTCATCTTGACGCCCATATGGGGGCAGCGCTGTCGCCCGAGTTTTGCGACGTCTACATCAAGCTCGGCCTGGAATATCGCTTGCCGGTGCTGTTGACCAAAACGCTGTCGGCCTATTCGCCCAACGACAATCTGGTTGGCGTCACCGAAGCGGCGTTCCAGCGCGGCGTCACTGAAGCCCGCGCCAAAGGCTTTGTCATCTTCGACGCCGCCATTCAGACGACCTGGGGCCGTCCACGCTCCAAGCCGATAGAGCCCGCCTACAAGGCATTGGTCGAAGGGGTGCGCGAAGGCTTGACCTTCTTTTGCCTGCATTTCAATGCGCCGGGCGAGTTGGAACTCATCGAGCCGCGCTCCGCCTATATCCGCACCGAGGAATATGAACTCTTCCGCGACCAGGGTTTTCGCGACTGGCTCGGCGCGCAGGACATCGACATCATCGGCATGAAGCCGCTGCGCGAGGAGCTTCGTGCACGGCTCGGGGCATCGACACCGGCAAAGGCCCGCAAAGCGGCCACCCGGGCAGCACCGTAAGCCGATCCGGTCGGCCGAGGCGCAAAGAGGGAATTGGAACTGCAACGACAATGGGAGAATGACATGAAGACTGTTCTGAAACTGGCGCTCGGCGCGCTTGTCTCGATGAGTATGCTGGCGGGCGTCGTGCAGGCCGCGGGCCTGAAGGACCCGAAGGATGTCCGCATCACCTTCGTGGTGCATGGCTCGGCCTCCGATCCCTACTGGTCGGTGGTCAAGCGCGGCGTCGACGATGCGGCGGCGCTCACCGGCGCCAAGGTCGAATATTATGCGCCGCAAGTGTTCGACGTGGTCGAGCAGGCCCGCCTGCTCGACGCGGCCATCGCCACCAATCCAGACGGCATCGCCGTCTCCATTGCCGACGCCAATGCGCTTGGTAAATCGGTCAAGGCCGGCCTTGCCGCCAACATTCCGATGGTCGTCCTGGATTCCGGCGAGAAGGAAGGCGCCGAACTCGGCACCTCTCTCTACGTCGGCACAGTCTCCGAATATGATTCCGGCAAGAAGGCCGGCGAGCGGCTGGCCAAGGAAGGCACGCTCAAAGTCGTCTGCATCAACCACGAGGTCGGCAATGTCAGCCTCGACCAGCGCTGCCAGGGGTTGAATGATGGGCTGAAGCCGTCAGGCGGCGGCACCGAAGTGCTTACCGTGTCGCCCGATCCGGCCGACATCCAGCGCCGCACCGAGGCCTATCTGTCGGCGCATCCCGACACCCAGGCCGTCTTCGCGCTCGGCGCCACCGCCGCCAATCCGCTGATCCCGTTCTTCCGGCAGAAGGAATTGTTCGGCAAGATCAAGCTCTACACCTTCGACATCAGCCCCGAAGTCTTGGATTCCGTCGTCGCCGGCGAAATGGGCTTCGGCATGGACGCCCAGCAATATCTGATGGGATACCTGCCGGTGATCTATCTGGTCGAGCATGCCACACATGGCTTCTGGCCGCAGAACAACGCCTACACCGGGCCGCTGTTCATCGACTCGCCCGACAAGGCCAAGGCGATCCTGGCGCTCGCCAAGGACGGCATCCGCTAAGGCAAGACCAAAGCGGATCGGGGAGCCGCCATGCGCTCCCCGTCTCTGGTCGAGATTGCGAAGTGAGCGATTGGGGAGCCTAATGGCTGTTGTGGAAGACAAGGCGATACCTCCAGAAGCGCCGGCCCCCGGGGTACTGGGCAAGGACCGTTTCGGCATGACGTCGAAACGGGCGGCCGGCGCTGACGAGCGGCTGGCCAGCACCGGCCGGCTGACGCAATGGCTGCGCCGGCCCGAAGCCGGTGCCGCCGGCGGCCTCATCGCCACCATCATCATCTTCGCCCTGCTGCCGGGTGCGTCGAACCTCTATTCGCTGCAGGGGTCGATGACCTTCCTGACGCTCGCGGCCGAACTCGGCATCATCGCCACGGCCGCAGCCCTTCTCATCATCGCCGGCGAGTTCGATCTCTCGGTCGGCTCGATGGTCGGCTTCGCCGGCGTCGTCATCGGACTGACGGTGAAATATTGGGGCCTGCCGCTGTGGGGCGGCATCGCCTGTGCCTTCGCTGTCGCCATCCTCACCGGCTACGTCAACGGCCTGATCGTGGTGAAGACCCGCCTGCCCTCATTCATCGTGACGCTGGCGTCGCTCTACATCCTGCGCGGCCTGTCGATCGGCATCACCCGCGCCGTCACCGGCCGCACGCAGATCCCCTACATCCTCGACGGCGCGCCGGACCCGGCAACCGCGGGCCTGTTCAACGGCCATCTCCTGACCGGCTTCTTCCAATGGATGGGCACGCAAGGCTGGATCGCCACCCGTACCGACGGCATTCCCTTCGTCGTCGGCATTCCGATGTCGATCGTCTGGTGGCTCGGACTGACAGCGCTTGCCGGCTATGTCTTGACCCAAACCAAATACGGCAACTGGATCTTCGCCACCGGCGGCGACCTCAATGCCGCCCGCAATGTCGGCGTGCCGGTCGACCGGGTTAAGATCGCACTCTTCATCTACACCGCCTGTGCCGCGACCTTGCTTGCCACCATCCAGGTGATGGAGGCCGGCTCCGCCGACACCACGCGCGGCCTGCTCAAGGAATTCGAGGCAATTATCGCCGCGGTCATCGGCGGCGTGCTGCTCACCGGCGGCTATGGCACCGTCTATGGCGTGCTGTTCGGCGCGCTGATCTTCGGCCTGGTGCAGATGGGCATCTTCTACACCGGCATCGACACCGACTGGTTCAAGGTCTTCCTCGGCATCGTCATTTTGATGGCCGTGCTGGTCAACAACTACATCCGCCTCAAGGCGCTCGGACGCGGAGGCGGCAAATGACCTACCCAAACCCGTCCCCGGCCATCCAGCCAGCCATGGAATTGCGTGGTGTGTCGGTCAATTTCGGCTCGGTACGCGCGCTCCAAGATATCGACATCAAGGTCTATCCCGGCGAGGTGCACTGCTTGCTGGGCGACAACGGCGCCGGCAAGTCGACGCTGATCAAGGTTCTGTCGGGCGTGCACCGGCCGACCAAGGGCGAGATTTTCGTCGACGGCAAGCCCGTCACGTTCCGCAGCCCGCGCGACGCGCAGGACCTCGGCGTCGCGACGGTCTTCCAGGACCTCGGCATGATCTCGCTGATGTCGATCACGCGCAACTTCTTCCTCGGCCGCGAGCCGACCAGAAGCCGCCTGCCCTTCTCGCGCTTCGACAAGGAGCGCGCCAACACAATTGCCCGCCAGGCGATGGCCGATATCGGCATCGACGTGCGCGACCCGACGCAGGCCGTCGGCACGCTGTCGGGCGGCGAGCGCCAATCGGTGGCAATCGCGCGCGCAGTCCACTTCGGCGCAAAGGTGCTGATCCTTGACGAGCCGACCTCGGCGCTCGGCGTGCATCAGGCGGCGATGGTGCTGAAATTCATCATCGAGGCGCGCATGCGCGGCCTGGCCGTGATCTTCATCAGCCACAACATCCACCACGCCTACCCTGTCGGTGA
The DNA here is from genome assembly GCF_040320535.1 of Mesorhizobium sp. M0676. Lineage (NCBI taxonomy): Bacteria > Pseudomonadati > Pseudomonadota > Alphaproteobacteria > Hyphomicrobiales > Phyllobacteriaceae > Mesorhizobium > Mesorhizobium sp. M0676. The sequence continues at coordinate 269,397 of NZ_JAMYPU010000004.1, read as the reverse complement.
CACTTTCACGCTGCTCAACCGCGGCCGCAATCGCGGCACATACGCCAAGTCCGAGATCTCGCGCGACGAGGTGATTTCGATCATGTCGGGCGGCGAGGATTTGAAGGCGGTGGAAGCTGAGATTGCCGGGCTGTTGGCGCAGATCGGCAATCGGCCGGCCGCCGCACCCTGAGCCTGGAACACTTTGCAGAGAGTTTTAGCAGCATGAGCAGGATACGGGTTGGCGTTATCGGCGCCGGCATGATCTCGCAGGTCGAGCATATTCCGAATCTGTTGCGGCTCGGCGACCTGTTCGAACTGGTCGGCGTCGCCGACCCGTCAAGGATTTCGCGGGAATATGTCAGCGAAATTCACGGCATCGCCAATTTCGAAACGCTGGAGCAACTGTTCGACCAGAAGCTCGACGCCGTCGTCATCGGCTCGCCCGACCCGCTGCATCACGAGCAGGTGCTGGCCGCACTCGGGCGCGGCCTGCATGTCTTCTGCGAAAAGCCGCTCTGCTATTCCCCGGCGGAAATCGCCGAGATCGTCGCCGCGCGCGACAAGGCCGGCAAGGTCATGCAGGTCGGCTATATGAAGCGCTTCGATCCGAGCTACCGGCTGGCGCTGGCCTCGCTGCCCGGCACGGCAAAGACGCTGCGGTCCGTCTCCGTCGAGGTCAACGATCCCGACGCCTGGCCGTTCATCGCCCACCAGCGCTATGTCCGCGGCAACGATATTCCCAAGGACCTGATTGCCGCAGCTCAAAGCAAGCAGAAACAACAGGTCGAGCGCGCCATCGGCCAGCCCATGACCGATCTGGCTTTCCGTGGATTTACCGGCGCTTACAGCTCCGCCTTGATTCACGATGTGAATGCCGTGCACGGCCTGCTCGACGCGCTCGGCGTGCCGGAGGGCGAGGTCGTAGGCGCGCAGATCTTCGCCAATGGCGATGGCGGCCAGGGTGCGGTGAAGCTGCTGGGCGGCCAGGCGCTGTGGACGATGACGCATCTGGCCGTGCCGAAGCTCGCCGACTACAAGGAGCGCATCACGCTGTTCTTCGACGATGCCAGCCTCGAGCTCGAATTCCCCTCGCCCTGGCTCAACCATCACCCGACCCCGCTGACTGTGAAGACCTCGGACGGCCACACACTGTCGACCAGGGATCTGCGCGCCGGATACGGCGAAGCCTTCGTCGAGGAACTGCGCGGCTTCTGGGGTGCGATCGTCAATCGCGACGAGGTGGTCAACCGCCCCGAGCACGCCGCCCGCGACCAGGCGCTGCTGATCGCGCTGACCAGGCAGCATTTGGCCACTTCGCAGGCCGGCTGAGCGCTCGCAGGATGTGTTGAGATTCAGGTCAGGCCGCGCCGAACACATTGGGTTTCGAGAACCGGAGCGGAGCGTACTTAAGTACGTGAAGCGCGAAAGCCGGCGTTTGCAGGCCGGCCTCACCTGAATATCAGCACATCCTACCGGGTGTTGATGACGCCGTCTGTATTGGCGAGCAGCTTGCGCACCGCGTTGCGGGCCGCATCCGGCCGCTGCAGGCGGATGGCCTTCTCGATCGCCTCGTGCAGTTGCTGTGCATGCTGCAGATCGTCGAGTTCGCGCGTCGTATAGGTGAACAGATGATCGAAGGCGGATTCGATCAGCACGCCGAGCGGCACCAGCAGATCGTTGCCGGAGGCGCGCAGGATGGCGAGATGAAAGCGTGTGTCGGCGCGCGTGCGCTCCTGCAGGCTCGACGCCTCGCCCATCTCGCGGCAGGCCTGGCTGATCTCGGCCATCTGCTCCTCGGTGCGTCGCATGGCGGCGAAGGCAGTCGCTTCCGGCTCGATGATGTGGCGGAATTCCTGCACCGTCTTCAGGAACACCTCACGGTCGGGCGCGGTCGCGTACCAGGCGAGCACATCGCGATCGAGCAGGTTCCAGCGCTCCCTGGGCTCCACCCAGCTGCCGATTTTAGGGCGTGATGCCAGAAGGCTTTTGGCCATCAGCATCTTGATCGCCTCACGCACCGCCGAGCGGCTGACGTTGAAGGTTTCGGACCATTTGGCTTCATTGGGCAGGATGGTGCCCGGCGGATAGTCGCCGCGCACAATCCGAAGCCCGATTTCGCTGGCCAGTGACGCATGCACGCTGGTGCCGGGCATCCGGGCCGCGTCAGCCCGGCGAAGGGTCGCCGGGCGCTCTGCGGATGCCGCCTTTTCAGGCATCTTTCCCTTATTCGGCTTTCCGTCCCTCATGCCTCCACAAAGTCCGGATTTCGGAAGCTGTCAAGCAAAGGGCAGGACGTTGACGGCAAAGGCTGCGGCTGTGCACAGATCAGGTCGCAACCTTGCCCCCGGCCGGCCTATTTGACGTATTTGCGCCAGCTGTGCTCGGGACGGAAGCCAAGCATGTCCCTGGCTTTGCGGTTGGAAAGCAGCGTCTCGTATTCGTCGAGCTCCGCCTTGACCGGCACGTCGGGGTAAAACCGCTTCAAAAGTTCCGCTGTCGGCAGGTCGGACGAGGTATCGTCATTGGCCGCGTTGAACACCTGGAAGCCGAGCCCGTCCGTTTCAACGGCGCGCAGCGTGATCTGGCCGAGATCGCGCGCGTCGACATAGCTCCAGGCGATGCGCTTGCGAAAGCCCGGATCGGCAAACCACTTCGGAAACAGCGAATATTCGTGCGGCTCGATGACGTTGCCGATGCGCAAGGCATAGATATCGGTGCCGTTGCGCTGCGCAAAGGCGCGCGCCGTGTGCTCGTTGACGACCTTGGACAGAGCATAGCTGTCCATCGGATCGACGTCGTATTCTTCATCGAGGGGAAAATATTTGGGGTCGCGCGGTTCGTTGGCGAACACCACGCCATAGGTGGTCTCGCTGGACGCGATCACCACCTTGGGGATGCCGAGTTTCACCGCCGCCTCGATGACGTTGTAGGTGCCCATCGCATTGATGCGGAACACCTCATTGTCGGTCGTGATCATGATGCGCGGTATGGCGGCGAAATGCACCACGGCATCGACCGGCTGCGGGCGCAGCGACGGGTCGAATTCGTGCAGACCCATATAGCTCGACAGCGCGTTGAACACCTGGCCGCTGTCGGTGATGTCGGTGATCAGCGTGCGTACCTTGGGATTGTCGAGCGGCTTGGTGTCGATGTTGAGCACCTGGCAGCCCTGTTCGATCAGATATTGCACGACATGGCGACCGGCCTTGCCGCTGCCGCCGGTGAACATGATCCGCTTCGTCATTTTCGTCTCCAATGCCTAGGATTTCTGTGTATTGTCAGACAATATGGCATTCCGCAACCACCCTCGCCCGCAAGACGGCGGCGCCCAATATCAATCATCGCAACAGGACTTCAAGACATGACCACGACCGCCGCGAGCGAAAAGATCGGCTTTATCGGCCTTGGCCTGATGGGGCACGGCATTGCCAAGAACATCGTCGACAAGGGCTATGGCCTGACCTTCCTCGGCCGCAAGAACCGCAAGCCGGCGGAAGACTTGGCTGGCCGCGGTGCGAAGGAAGTGGCCACCTCGCGTGAGGTGGCAGCGGCATCCGATATCGTCTTCATCTGCGTCACCGGCTCGCGCGAGGTCGAAGCCATCATCCGTGGCCCCGGCGGCCTCAAGGAGGGCCTGAAAAGAGGCTCGGTTGTCGTCGATTGCTCGACCGCCGATCCGGTCTCGACCGTGGCGCTGGCGGCGGAACTGAAGGAGATCGGCGTCGACTTCGTCGATGCACCGCTCAGCCGCACGCCGAAGGAAGCCTGGGAAGGCACGCTCGACGCCATGGTCGGCGCGCCCGACGCGCTGTTTGCCCGTGTGAAGCCGGTCATCGAAACCTGGGCCGGCCGCATCGTCCATATTGGCGATACAGGTGACGGCCACCGCATGAAGCTGCTCAACAACTTCATCTCGCTGGGCTATGCCGCGATCTATTCCGAGGCGCTGGCGCTGGCCGAAAAGGTCGGCATCTCGCCACCGCGTTTCGACAGCGTCATCCGCAACGGCCGCATGGATTGCGGCTTCTACCAGACCTTCATGCGCTGGACGCTGGAGGGCGACCGCGACGCGCATAAATTCACCATCGCCAACGCCTTCAAGGACCTGACCTATCTGGAATCGATGGCGGGTGCGGCCGGCATCGCCAACCCGCTCGGCAACGCCACCAAGAACTCCTTCGCCGGTGCCCATGCCACTGGCCCGGCCGAGCAATTCGTGCCGATGCTGGCGACATATATCGGCAAGGTCAACGGCGTCGACCTGATGCCCAGCAAGGATGGCAAGAAGCAGACGATTTGAGGTGGCGAAAAGCCTGTGTCAGCGCCTCGACCGGCCGATAACATCGTCGGTGTTGGCGAGCAGTTTGTGCACCGCATTGCGCGCGGCCGCAGGACGCTGGAGGCGGATGTTCTTCTCGATCGCCTCATGCAGCGCCTGCGCCCGCCGCTGATCGCTGGTCTCGCGTGTGACGAAGACAAAGAGATGATCGAGCGCCGACTCGATCAGAACGCCAAGCGGCACCAGCAGATCGTTGCCCGAGGCGCGCAGTATGGCGAGGTGAAAACGCGTATCGGCGCGGATACGCTCCTGCAGGTTCAGAGCCTCGCCCATCTCACGACAGGCCTGGCTGATCTCGTCCATCTGCTCGTCGCTGCGCCGCGTGGCGGCAAAGGCCGACGCTTCCGGCTCGATGATGTGACGGAACTCCTGCACCGTGCGCAGGAAGGCCTCCCGGTCCGGCCCGGTCGCGTACCAGGCCAGCACATCGCGGTCGAGCAGGTTCCAGCGTTCCCTGGGCTCGACCCAGCTGCCGATCTTGGGCCGTGAAGCCAGCAGGCTTTTGGCCATCAGCATCTTGATGGCTTCGCGCACCGCCGAACGACTGACATCGAAGGTCTCGGCCCATTTGGCCTCGTTGGGCAGAATGGTGCCGGGCGGATAGTCGCCGCGCACGATCCTGAGGCCAATCTCGCCGGCCAGCGAGACATGGACGCTCGCTCCCGGAAAATGCGCGGCACCGGCCCTGCGCATGACAGCCGGACCGAGGCTGGTTTGTGCCTTGGCCCGCTCGGCTCGCTTCTTTGATTTCTCGTCCGGCATTCACGTTCCAATGCGTCGGCCGTCTGCGTCCGGAATGGTCCGAACCTGCACGGCGCGCCGATCTCGTTGCCGAAAATCCAAACTACAGGCGTGTCAAAGCCGGAGCCTGCTGCCCCAACCGTTGCGTCCGTCCGGGAAGAGACGGGGCGCCCGTCAAAGGGCGCCCCGAAATCGAGAACCTACTTCTGGATGCAGGTGTCGACCGTGTCCTTGGTGCATTCGTCGAGGCCGGTGAACACCGGATCGGCGACCGCCTTGCCTTCGACCAGGTCGATCATCACCGATGGTGCCTTGTAGCCCATTTCGAACGGCCGCTGACCGACCAGAGCGGTCACAAGGCCGTCACGGGCGATCGCCACTTCATCGCCGATCGTATCGGCGGCGCCAATGACGAAGTCGTTGCTGGCGATGCGGTCCTTGAGCGGCCCGAACAGGTCGCGATAGGGCTGCGGTGCGCCAAACAGCGGCCAGCCGCCCATGATGCCGAAGGCGTCGAGCTTGGGATTGGCGGCGAGGATGTCGGTCATCGCCTGCACGCCCTTGGCGCCGTCGTCATTGGTGAACACCGGGCAACCGGCAACTTCGGTCCAGCCGCCTTCGCCGGCAAGTGCCGCCAGGCCTTCCTTGCCCGACAGCGCGTCACGCATGCCCTGCGCCCGGCGCAGGATGTTGTCGGCCGCGGGATTGCCTTCGATGGTACAGATCGTGCCGCCGTTCGGCTTGCCCTTCTTGATGTACTCGCCGATCTTGTGACCCATCAAATAGTTGTCGGTCCCGAGATAGGTCTTGCGCAGCGCGGCATCTTCCTTGCTGAGATCGGCGTCGAGCGTCATGATCGGGATCGTCGGATTGGCGGTCTTGATCGTCTGAGCGATCAGCGGCGCGTTGGATGGCGAAATCGCCATTGCCACCGTGTCGGCCTTGCTCAGCATGTCCTGAACGATCTGCGCCTCGCCGGCCTCGTCCGAGGTCGACGCCGGGCCGGTGTAGAAGCATTCATATTCCGAGCTGGCATTTTCCTTGTTCCATTTCTCGCAACCCTGGTGGATGGCTTCGAAGAATGGATTGTCGAGACCCTTCACCACGATGACGAGCTGTTTCTTGGCCAAAGCCGGCCCGGCGCCCAGCGCCATGGCGGCGACGGCGGCGAGCAAAAGTGTTTTCCTCATGTCAGTCCTCCCTTGAAACAGACGGACACGGCGTGCCCGCCACACAGATCGACCGGATGCTTAATGACCGAGGTTCGTTTCACGAGCACTCGTGTCGCCAAGACAGATCGATAAGCATTTCCAGATGCGGCATTGGCCCGGCTCAACACATGGGTGGCGCCGCAACCTCGACCGATAACCTCCGCCGATTCCGCCCGGCTAACCGCCAGCGGCATCGGCATAATCTCCTCCGACGCTTAGCTAATATCGGCTTGCGGCCAACGTCAATGCTATTTGTCCTACAAAACGGATTTTTGGATGACCAACGCTTCAATTCGTCCGACAATTGATTGACGAGCGCCGGCTTTTGCGTAAAAGAACGCTGACGCTGTTTCCGGGAGGAGATGGGGAGAGCGGGGCCAAAGCAGCGCCGGCATTCACGCCGGGAACAGCAGCGGGTCGCAAAACACGGGGAGGCAAAGACTGGTGGCGGTTCTCGAACTCACCAATATCTCGAGGCATTTCGGCGCCATCCAGGCGGTCAACGACGTATCGCTGTCGATCGAGCCCGGACAGGTGGTCGGCCTGATGGGCGACAACGGCGCCGGCAAGTCGACACTGGTCAAGATGATCGCCGGCAATTTCCGCCCCAGCCATGGCGTCATGCGCATGGACGGCAAGGAGTTGATCCTGCACAAGCCGGCGGAAGCTCGCCAGCACGGCATCGAGATCGTCCACCAGGACCTGGCGCTGTGCAACAATCTGACCGCCGCCGCCAATGTCTATCTCGGCCGTGAATTGCGCCGCGGCCTCGGCCCTTTACGCATCCTCGACTATGCCGCCATGTACAAGCGCGCCGGCCAGCTCTTCGCCGAGTTGAAGTCCGAGACCCGTCCGCGCGACCTCGTCAAGCAGATGTCGGGCGGCCAGCGCCAGGCAGTAGCGATTGCCCGCACCATGCTGTCGCAGGCCAAGATCGTGTTGATGGACGAACCGACGGCCGCGATCTCGGTGCGCCAGGTCGCCGAAGTGCTGAACCTGATCCGCCATTTGCGCGACCAAGGCATCGCAGTGGTGCTGATCAGCCACCGCATGCCTGACGTGTTCACCGTCGCCGACCGCGTCATCGTCATGCGGCGCGGCCGCAAGGTCGCCGACAAGACGATTGCGTCAAGTTCGCCCGAGGAAGTCACCGGGCTGATCACCGGCGCCATCGAACAGGTTTGATCTCAGCGAATTTCACCACGCACAGCACATGAAGGTCGACGATGGCACTGACAATTGACCAGCCGATCGAACAAAAACAACAATCCTTGCCGGCAAGACTGTTTGCCAGCCAGACCTTCTGGGTGGTGATCGCGGTCATCCTGGCCTGCCTGTTCCTGTCTTTTGCCACCGACGCCTTCGCCACGTCGAAGAACCTTTACAACATCACCCGCAACATCACCTTCGTCGCCATCATCGCGCTCGGCATGACCTTCGTCATCATCACCGGCGGCATCGACCTGTCGGTCGGTTCGGTGCTCTGCCTGTCGTCGATGGTGCTGGCCGTCACCATGCATGCCGGCTACTCCATAGAAGTCGGCATCCTCGCCTCGATCGCCACCGCGCTCGCCATAGGCGCCTTCAACGGCATCATGATCGCCTATCTCGGCTTTCCACCCTTCGTGGTGACGCTCGGTATGCTGTCGATTGCCCGCAGCCTCGCCATGGTCGCCTCCAACAACACCGTCGTCTTCCAGTTCGGCCCCGATCACGACAAGCTTCTGGCGCTGGGCGGCGGTGCCTGGGTGTTCGGCATCGCCAATCCGGTGCTCTACATGATCCTTTTGGCGCTGATCACCGGCTTCACGCTGCGCTGGACCAAGTTTGGCCGCCACATCTTCGCCATTGGCGGCAATGAGCACGCGGCGACGCTGACCGGCGTTCCGGTAAAGCAGATCAAGGTCGCCGTCTATATGATCTCGGCGCTGGCGGCGGGCATTGCCGGCATCATCCAGACCGGATGGCTTGGCGCCGTCACCACCAATCTCGGAACCGGCATGGAACTGCAGGTCATCGCCGCCACCGTGATCGGCGGCGCCAATCTCGCCGGCGGCGTCGGCACCGCTTTCGGCGCCATTGTCGGTGCCGCGCTCATCGAAGTGATCCGCAACAGCCTTGGTCTGCTCGGCATCAATGCTTTCTGGCAAGGCGTGTTCATCGGCGGCGCCATCCTGCTCGCGGTGCTGTTCGACCGGATCCGCAACTTCAGGCGCAATGACTGAATGTTTTTGGACTGAATCTTTCGGCTGGAAACCGTTGCTTTGACATCGAAATCCCTGTTCGACCTCAACGGCCGGCTGGCGCTGATTACGGGCTCCGGCCAAGGCATCGGCCTGGCGCTGGCGCGCGGCCTTGCCGAGCATGGCGCAAGTGTCGTACTCAACGGCCGCGATGCCGGCAAGGTTGCCGGTGCCGTCGCCGGCTTGCGCGATGCCGGCTTCAAAGCGCACCCCTCGACCTTCGACGTGACGGATTCTCGCGCGGTCGATGCCGATGTCGCCCGCATCGAAGCCGAGATCGGCGCCATCGATATCCTAATCAACAATGCCGGCGTGCAGTTTCGCGCCCCGCTCGAGGACTTTCCCGAGGAGCAGTGGGAGCGGCTGTTCAAGACCAATGTCTCCGGCGCCTTCCATGCCGGCAAGGCGGTCGCCTGCAATATGATCGCGCGCGGCAAGGGCAAGATCATCAACATCGGCTCGGTGCAGAGCGAACTCGCCCGGCCCAACATCGCGCCCTATACGGCCACCAAGGGCGCAATCCGCAATTTGACACGTGGCATGTGCACCGACTGGGCGAAATACGGCTTGCAGGTCAATGCCATCGCCCCCGGCTATTTCCGCACCGAGATGAACCAGGCGCTGGTCGACAACCAGGAATTCTCCGCCTGGCTGGAAAAGCGCACGCCGGCTGGCCGCTGGGGGTATGTCGACGAACTGATCGGCGCCGCCGTGTTCCTCGCCTCCGACGCCTCATCCTTCGTCAACGGCCATACGCTTTATGTCGACGGCGGCATGACGGCTTCGGTTTGACGGGAAACCCTATCGCTCAGTCTGAAAATCCACCACTACGGCCGGCAGCACACAGCGGCTTTCGCCCCGCGCCTTGACGCGAGCCCGAACTCAGCCGCACAATCCCGTCGCAGGCGAAGGGAGGCCAGTCGTCTGCGGGAGGTATAACCCATGACGGACGCGATCAGGCTCTATTGGGGCCGGTTCGGACATGTTTCTGTCCTGAATGTCGCCAGCGACTTCGTCACCCATGCGCATGTCGAGGCCCACATCATCATCTGGCTGGAGGGCACGGCCGGCGAGATGACCGTCGGCCGCGAGACGGTGCCGCTGGGTCCCGGCACCGCCGCCGGCATCAATTCCTACCAGCCGCACAGCCACATTCTGTCGCAGAACGGCAGGCCCGGCCTGTTCCTCGCTTTCTACATCGATCCGGATTGGGCGCGCCGGCGCCGCGACCTGCCTTCGTCGGCGCCGTTGTTTGCACAGGCTGCGATCACGCTCGAACCCTGGCTGCACCAGGCCGCCGCCAACCTGCTCGACCATTTGAGCGATAATGAAAGCATCGACGACGTCGCCAATTACGAGATCGAGCGCTTCATCGATAGCCTGCTCGACGCCGCCGACGCCTCGGCGCCGCAGGAGGCGCGGATCCGGGTCAACACAATGCAGGATTTCCGCGTCCGCAAGGCAATCCAGCTGATGAAGGCCAATGTCTGCGAACGCATCTCGTTCGACGACGTCGCCCGCAGCGTCGGCCTGTCGCGGCCGCACTTCTTTGCTTTATTCAAGGAACAGACCAATCTGACGCCCAATGTCTACTGGAACACGCTGCGCATGGAGGAAGCCGTGCGGCAGCTGCAGTGGTCGCAGGAACCGCTGATCTCGGTCGCCTGCAATCTCGGCTTCACCACCCAGGGCAATTTCTCGCGCTTCTTCCGCGACCATGTCGGCGTGCCGCCGACGCTTTACCGCGAAGCGGCGCGTGCCATGGCCTGAACGGGCCGTTCGTTTTTCAGACTCCTTGATAGGGCCGCAAGACCCATTGATAAGCGCAGCACCGGCCGCCGCCCTACCCTGCTGCGTATCGAATTCGTAGGGGAATGATCATATGGCCGAAGTCACCGTCTCCAGTGTCATCGACGCGCCGGTCGAAAAGGTCTGGGCGCGCATCCGCGACTTCAACGGCCTGCCGGGCTGGCATCCGCGCATGGTCAAGAGCCATATCGAAGACGGCAAGAGCGCCGAAACCATCGGCTGCGTGCGTAATTTCGAGCTCGCCAGCGGCGCGCGTATCCGCGAAAAACTGCTCGACTTCTCCGATGCGAATTTCCGCGTCAGCTACTCCATCCTGGAGACGCCGCAGCCGCTGACCAATCACAAGGCGACGCTGCAATTGCGCCGCGTGACCGATGGCGATCGCACCTATGCCGAATGGACCGCGAGCTTCGACGCGGCGCCCGAAGAGGCCGACAAGATCGCCGCCGGCATGGCCGCCAATGTCTTCCAGGGTGGCTTCAATGCGTTGAAGAGCCATTTTTCTGGCCAGAGCTGAACCAGGGAGACTGCCATGGCGCTTGCCCTCCAGACCTTTTCGGCCGTCAGGGATGCCAACGCGGCGCTGAAGGCGCCCGGCACCCGCTATCTCGGCGGCGGCACGCTGGTCGTGCGCGCCGCCAATGAAGGCGATGTCTCCGTCACCGGCCTCGTCCGCTCGACTGATCCGGCCCTCTCCGGGATCACCGTTGCCGGCGGCAAGGTCCGCATCGGAGCTTCGGTGAAAATGGCGGCCATCGCCCGCCATCCCGAGCTTGCGGCGCTGTCCAGGGCTGCGCGCGCCGTCGGCGGCCCGGCGATCCGCAATATGGCGACTGTCGGCGGCAATCTGTTCGCACCGGCGCCCTACGGTGATTTCGCTGTCGCCCTGCTGGCGTTGGATGCGACGGTCGCCACCGATGATGGGGAATTGCCTATCGAGGATTTTCTGGCCTGGCGGGACGGCAGCCGCGCCATCGTCACATCAGTCGCCTTCGCGTTGCCGAAGGCCGAGAATTTCCGCTTCCTGAAAGTGTCGCGGGTCAAGCCGAAGGGCGTCTCGGTGCTCAGCATCGCCGCTGTTCTCGAACAGGCCGGCGACGGCACTGTCTCCTCGGCGCGGATCGCGCTCGGCTGCATGGCAGACCGGCCGATGCGCGCCCGCGCTGCGGAAAAGGCACTGATCGGCAGCAGGCTTGACCAGGACGGCGTCGCAGCGGCGCTGGCTGCAGCCGGTGAAGGCACTTCGCCAATCACCGATCCGATCGCCAGCGCCTGGTATCGCGCCGAGGTTCTCCCGGTCCATCTCGGCCGGCTGCTGCTTACTTAACCACCGCTTGGGGGGCGCGCGTCTGTCCGATCAATCGGGCAGGCGCGCTGGGAGGAAAACATGGCAAAGGTTCCGGTTCAGTTCACGCTCAACGGCTCGGAGAAGGCCGAATTTGTCGACAGCGGCACGACGCTGCTGCACGCGCTGCGCGACAAGATCGGCGACACCTCGCCCAAGGGCGGCTGCCACCAGGGCACCTGCGGCGCCTGCTCGGTGATCATCGACGGCGAACTCCGGCTCTCTTGCCTGACCGTGGCCGAGACCTGCAGCGGCGCCGACATCCGCACCACATCGGGCCTCGCTGAGGCCGGCGTCCTGCATCCGCTGCAGCGTGCCTTCCTCGACGCCTTCGCCACGCAATGCGGCTTCTGCACGCCGGGCATGATCATGGCCGCCAAGGTGCTGCTCGACCACACGCCCAATCCGAGCCGCGAGGATGTGATCGAGGCGCTGTCCGGCAACATCTGCCGCTGCACCGGCTACGAGCCGATCATCCAGGCGGTGCTGACCGCGGCCCGAGCCAATTCGCAGAACGCGGCCTAAGGACCAAAAGAATGGAACTGCGCAAAAACTATTTCGCCGATCAGCGCAAGGACGGCCTGCACGAGATCGGCCATGGGCGGCCGCGGCTGGATTCGCCGGGCCATGTGACGGGCAAGACCGCCTATTTCGCCGACCGCAACTTCCCGAATATGCTTCACCTGAAAATGGTGCGCAGTCCGCACCACCATGCCCGCATCCGTTCGATCGACACTTCCGAAGCGGAGAAGCATCCCGGCGTGGTGAAAATCCTCACCGCCAAGGATGTGCCGCACAATGTCTACACCATCCTGATCCTGATCCAGGTCGGACCGGAAGACGAGACGGTGCTGGCCGACGGCAAGGTACGCTGGAAGGGCGAGGCGGTGGTGGCGGTGCTGGCCGAGACCGAGCGCGCGGCTCAGGAAGCGGCAGCCAAGGTCAAGGTCGACTACGAGGTGCTGCCGGCCGTCTTCGACATGGAGGAAGCGCTGAAGCCCGGCGCGCCTTTGGTCAACGAATATCACGGCCAGAATTATTACCTCTACGACAGCGGCGAATGCCGCAAGGTGCGCTTCGGCGATGCCGAGGCGGGCTTCGCCGGCGCCGACCACATCCTGGAACAGAGTTATCAATCCTCGCCGATCGAGCATGCGCCGACCGAGACCACGGGTTGCGTCGTGGTGCCGGAAGGCAATGACCGCTTCACCTGCTACACCAACACCCAGGCGATGTTCTTCACCCTCGACAACGCCTCGATCATCCTGCAGATGCCAGGCTCGAAACTGCATTTCGTCGGCGGCACTGTCGGCGGCGGCTTTGGGGGCAAGGTCGACGTCATCGTCGAGCCGATCGCCATTCTTGGCGCCAAGCTCACAGGACGTCCCGTCTCCTTCATCTACAGCCGCGAAGAGGAGATGCAGATCTCCTCGCCGCGCGCCGCCGAAAAGATAATCATCAAGGACGGCGTGATGAACGATGGCCGTATCGTTGCGCGCAAGGTGACCGGCTATACCGATGCCGGCGCCTATTCGCGCCATTCGCCTTATGGCGCGCAGAAGGGAGCGGCGCACTATCCCGGCCCCTACACCATTCCCAATGTCTGGATCGACACCTACTGCGTCTACACCAACCGCACACCCTCCTCCGCCATGCGCGGCTTCGGCGTCACCATCGGCGACTTCGCGCTTGAGGTGCAGATGGACAAGCTGGCGCGGCTGATCGGCATGGACCCGCTCGAATTCCGCTTCATCAACGCCTATCGCGATGGCGACATGAAGGCGCATCGCCAGCCGACCGAAGGAGCGGCGCTGATCGAGTGCATGCAGGAGGCGTCGCGCGCCTCCAACTGGCCTGTGGCGGAGAAGTATATGGCGATGTCCTCCTACAAGAAGGGAGCTTGAGATGGCGCTAAGGCGCGGACGCGGCGTCGCCGCGATCAACTATCCGACGGGCATGAACCTTGGCGGCGACCCGACGCAGGCGCTGGTGCATTCGACGCCGACCGGCAATTTCATGGTGACGCTTTCCAGCGTCGATCTCGGTCAGGGCTTGAAGCAGATCATGGCGCAGATCTGCGCCGAGACCATCGGCGTGCCGACGGACCGGGTTACCATCGACACCGCCGACACCGACACCGGTCCGCACTGCATGGGCACCTTCGCCTCGCGCGGCACTCACCGCGCCGGCAACGCCGTCATCCAGGCGGCCAAGGAAGCGCGCCAGGTGATGCTGGAAGTGGCGGCGGAAGAGCTGGAGGTGAACGCCTCCGATCTCGAAACTGATGGCGAGGGCAACATTCTGGTCAAGGGCGCGCCGCAAAAGTCGATCTCGATCTTCGATGTCGCGCTGTCGGCTCATTTCAAGCGTGGCCGCTCGATATCCGGGCGCGGCATGTTCCTGATCCCGCGCTCCTATCCGGAGAAAGAGACCGGCGCGATGAAGCCGTCGACCTGTTACGCCCATGCCTGCACGGTGGCCGAAGTCGAGGTCGATGACGAGACGGGCGAGGTTACGGTGCTGACCGTCAAGAACGTCTTCGAGATCGGCCGCGCGCTGAACCCGAAAATGGTCGAGCAGCAACTGGTCGGCGGTTCCTGGATGGGCATCAGCCACGCGCTCTACGAAACGACCGAGCCCTATTATCCCAACCGCGACCATGGCGGCACCGACTTCAACCAGTATCTGATGCCGGGACCGGGCGATCTCGCCCAAACCGAGATCATCGTGCTGGAGCGGCCTTCGGCCGACGGGCCTTATGGCGCCAAAGGGCCAGGCGAAATGTGCGCGAACCCGCAGATCCCCGCGGTTGCCAATGCCGTCTTCGACGCCGTCGGCGTGCGCATCGACACGCTGCCGATCACGCCGGAACGCATCTTGCGCGCGCTGAAAGCGCAAGCGGCGAACTGAGGATGCCAGAGGTGAACGCCGAGACTGTCGCGACCTCACCGGAGGCGGTGGCACGCCACCTCGCTGGATCGCGCTATCTCGCCGACGACAGCCTGGCGACGGCGATCTTCCTGGCCATACGGCTGGGCAAGCCGTTGCTGCTCGAAGGCGCGCCCGGCGTCGGCAAGACCGAAGCGGCCAAGGCGATCGCGCAGCTGCTGGGCCGCGATCTGGTGCGGCTGCAATGCTATGAGGGAATCGACGCAGCACACGCGCTCTATGAATGGAACTACCAGCGCCAGTTGCTCGCCATCCGCCATGCCGGCGAGCACGAGATCGACATCTATGACGACCGCTTTCTGATCGCGCGGCCATTGCTGCAGGTGCTGCGGGCGCCGGAGCAGCGCGTGCTGCTGGTCGACGAGATCGACCGCTCCGACCACGAATTCGAAGCGCTACTTCTGGAATTCCTCTCCGACTTCCAGATCAGCATTCCCGAACGCGGCACCATCCGCGCCGAAGCGCAGCCGATCGTCATCCTGACGTCGAACCGCACCCGCGAACTCGCCGAAGCGCTCCGGCGCCGCTGCGTCTATCACTGGATCGGCTATCCCGACGCCGAGCGCGAAGCCGCCATCGTCATGCTGCGCGCCGGCGATGTCGCCGAGACCACCGCCCGCGCCGTGGCGGCCGCTGTGCAGGAGATCCGCGTCCGCCCGCTGGCCAAGCCGCCCGGCATCTCCGAGGCCGTAGAATGGGCCAACGCCGCCACCATACTGGAGAAAGGCGGCAGCCCATGGCCGCAAGCCTTCCGCCGCGCCATCGGTGTGCTTATCAAGGACGAGGAGGATTTGTCTTATATCGCACCCGAGCTTGGCCGGATTGTCGAGGAGGCGCTGGGGTGACGTGTGAGGTCAACAGCTCGTTCACAGCGAGGTGGCCTCACCTGGGCACTCTGCAACGCTGGCGGGACAGCGCCCCCCTTTGTCCTGCCGGACATCTCCCCCACAAGGGGGGAGATCAGCCGTCATCCTGGCTTTCGCCAATCTCCAGCGGCGCAGAAAGAACCGAAGCGCCAAAGCTGCTGATCTCCCCCCTTGTGGGGGAGATGTCCGGCAGGACAGAGGGGGGCGCGAAGGAATGATGCGTCAGGGAACCCTTCCTCTCGCCTCCGCGCCCTTCCTCCACTTCGCCCGGCTGCTGCGCCACCACGCCTTTGCCGTTGCCCCCGAGCAGGTCTCCAGCTTCATGCAGGCGGTCACCCTGCTCGGCCCCCGCTCAATGGCCGACATCCGCGAGGCGGCGATCGCAACGCTTGCCCCCCCGCCCGATCGCCGCGGCGAATTCGAGGCGCATTTTCGCAATCACTTCCATGGCGATGGCCAACCCTCGATCGAAGGCGAGGAAGACGAGGAAACCCGCATCAAGGACGATCACGGCACGCGCCAGGAGGAGAAACAGACCACGCGCCAGGAGAAAGGCGGCGAGCTGTCGTCGGCAATCGAACAGCTCAGCAGCCGCGACTTCCTCCGCGACGACGATGGCCTTGGGCCCTTCCGCCGCAAGCTCGCTTCAACCCTGCCCGCGCGCCGCTCCTTCCGCACCGTGCGCTCCCATTCGCGCGGCAAGCTCGATCTACGCCGCTCGCTGCGCGAAATCGTCAGCGCCGATGGCGACATCCCCTCGCCGCAGCTGCGCCGCCGCCAGACGGTGCCGCGCAAGCTGCTGATCCTGATCGATGTTTCCGGCTCGATGAAGCTGCATACATCGGATTATCTCAAACTGGCGCACGCCGCCGTACAAGGTGCTGACCGTGCCGAAATCTTCACCTTCGGCACGCGGCTCACCCGCATCACATCCGCACTGCGTATCCGCGATCGCGACCAGGCTCTCGCCCGCGCGGCGGCACTCGTCGACGACTGGGACGGCGGCACGCGCATGGGACCGACCTTGCTCGCCTTCCTCTCGGTGCCGCGTTTCTCAGCTTTCGCCCGCGGTGCCGCTGTGATCATCCTGTCGGACGCGCTGGAGCGCGGCGACCATGCCGATCTCGAGACCGCAATGCGCCGGCTGAGCGCCCGCGCCTTTCGCCTGTCGCTGGCCACACCGCTGGCCGGTGACCCGCGTTTCCTTCCCGCCACGGCAGCACTCCGCGCCATCCTGCCTGATCTCGACGATCTCATCGACGGCTCGTCGCTCGGGAGCCTCACCGATTTCATCCTGTCGCTCGCCCGCCCCGCCCCGGCGGCGTCGGCAATCTGGAAAAGGGTATTGTGATGCAGAAAGCCATCGACGCGCATTTCCACATCTGGCGCCAGCAGGACCAGCCATGGCTGGTCGGGCCGATGGTGCCGCGCATTTTCGGACCCTACGAACCGATCCGCCGCGACTATCCGATCGAGGAATTTCTCGCCGATCAGCAAGGCGCAGGTGTCGAGAAGGCCGTCTATGTCCAGACCAACTGGGCCAAGGAGGATTTCGAAAAAGAAGTCGCCTTCCTGCAGAAGACTGCCGACGAGACCGGCTGGCCGCACGCTATCGTCGGCTATACCGATATGACTGTCGACGATGTCCGGCCCCAGATCGATCGATTGAAAAAGTACCCGCTGCTGCGCGGCGTGCGCATGCAGCTGCATTGGCACGAGACGCCGGCCTTCCGCTTCGCTGCCTCGGCCGATCAGGTCATCGACCCCAAGGTGCGGGCCAATGTCGCGCGGCTTAAAGACTATGGCCTGTCCTTCGACCTGCAGCTTTTCCCTGCCCAGATGAAGGACGGGCTGACGCTGGTCGGCGAGAACCCGCAGATCAACTTCATCCTCACCCATGCCGGCATGCTGACCGGCATGGAGCCGGAAACCAACGAGGCCTGGAAAGCCGGCCTGAGTACGCTATCAACAGCGCCGAACTTCTACGCCAAGCTATCGGGCCTCGGCACCTTCGCCCACCGCAACGATCCGGCGTTGATCGCCTACATCGTCGACAATGCCATCGACATTCTGGGCGCTGACCACCTGATGTTCGGCTCCAACTTCCCGATCGAAAAACTCTGGACGACCCATGCCGAACTGATCAAGGCGCACCGCGCCGCGGTAGGCAAGCATGGCGCAGCCGCCGAGGCGGATATCTTCTGGAACACGGCCGAGAAGGTTTACAGACCGGCATAGCGCACTGCTTCCCCTCTCCCACAGGGGAGAAGGGAAATCCGCCCCTCACCTCACTTCAAACTCAGGATCGACCGGAATCTGCATCGCAGTCACCAGATGGTTGGTCTGCCCGGCCAGCCCGATGATCGACGCCAGCTCGCCATGCTGCGCATCGGTCAAGCCTTTGGCGCGGGCAGCTGCCGTATGCGAATGGACGCAATAGGAACAGCCATTGGCGGTGGAGACAGCGATGTAGATCATCTCCTTGGTCAGCGGGTCGATGGCGCTTTCCGTAGCCATCACCACTTTCACCTGGTCCCATGTCCGTTTCAGCAAGGCCGGATCGTTGGCCAGCCCGCGCCAGAAATTGTTGACGAAGTCCGACTTGCGCGTCGCGCGGATGTCGTCGAACACAGCCTTCGCAACCGGGATTTTTTCGACCTCGGCATCGCTGAGGAGTTTTGTGGCGGCCATGGCGTTTCCTTTCGTTGAATCGGTGGATCAGGTGGTTGAATCAGGTCTCGAGCAAGGGCGGCTAACCGGCTATTCCGATTCAGTTTTTGATGCTGACAGAACCATGGCGATTGGCCGAAGCATCTCAGCTTCGTCATTCAGGGGCGAAGCAGGCGCGAAGCGCCGTCGCGGAGACCCGAGCATGACGAAGGCGCTGAGGCCTTGGCCAATTGGTGACGTATGCGCACCGTCAAACACCGACCGGCAACCTAGTGCACTGCCGCATACATGATCTTCTCCTCCGTCGCCTCCGCCGGCGAGAACTCCTCGACGATGCGCCCCTGTCGGCACACCAGAATCCGATCCGACAGGTTCATGATTTCCGGCAGGTAGGACGAGATCACCACCACGGCCAGCCCCTCATCGGCCAGCCGCTTGATGATCTGGTGGATCTCGGCGATGGCGCCGACATCGACGCCGCGCGTCGGCTCGTCGAAGATCACGATACGCGGCTGCTGCACCAGCCCCTTGCCGATCACCACCTTTTGCTGGTTGCCGCCGGAAAGCTCGACCACGCGGGCATTGTCGTTGATCGCCTTGATGTTCAGCGTCTTCGTCCATTCAGCGGAAAGCGTGCGCATCTCCTGCTGGTTGATCACCCAGGCCTTTTCGCGGCCCGCTGCCAGCAGCCCGCCGAACAGGTTCTCGGCGATGCCCATCGTCTCGAAAATGCCCTCGCTCTTGCGGTCCTCGGTAACATAGACGATGCCGTCGGCGACCGCCTCACTGGGCACGAGATAGCGCACCGGCCTGTCGTTGAGTTCAATCGCGCCACCGCGCAAAAAATCGCGCTTGTAGATGCCGGAGACGATCTTGAAGGTCTCGGTGCGGCCGGAGCCGATCAGCCCGAACACGCCGGTGATCTGTCCCTCGAAGATCGAGAAGGAGGTGTTGCGCACGACATTGCTCATCGAAATGTCCTGCACCGACAGGACCTTCTTGCCGGCCTTGCGCAGCCTGGCCTCGTCGCGCTGGCGGTAGATCTGTCCCGACAACGTACGCCCGACCATGGCGGCGACGATCTTGTCGCGGTCGAAGGCCGATGTGTCGTCGGTGATCACCAGTTCGCCATCGCGCAGGATTGTGATGCGGTCGGCGATCATCAGCGCCTCTTCCAATGCATGGCTGATGAAGACGATCGAGACGCCGTTCGCCTTCAGCCGCCGGATCAGCGCGAAGAAGTGCCGCTTCTCCTCCGGCGTCAGCGTCGCCGTCGGCTCGTCGAAGATGATGATCTCGGCATTGTGGTGAACGGCGCGCGCGATCTCGACCATCTGACGCTTGGCCGCGCCCAGCGTCGCCACCATGGCGTTGGGGTCGACCGGAAAGTTCAGCGACTGCAAAAACTGCTGCGCCGAAATGTAGGTGCCGCGCAGCCGGTTGAGAAACTTTTCGGTGCCGAGATAGAGGTTCTGCGCCACCGTCATCGACGGCACCAGGCTGGTCTCCTGGAACACCATGGCGATGCCGGCCTCGAGCGCCGCATGCGGCGACGCATAAGCGATCTCGCGGCCTTTGTGGAACATCTTGCCTGAGGTGGCGTCGACGACGCCGGCGATGATCTTGGTCAGCGTGGATTTGCCGGCGCCGTTCTCGCCGAGCAGCGCGTGGATTTCGCCCTTGCGCAGTTCGAAGCTGACTTGTCTGACCGCGGGCACGCCGCGATAGTTCTTGGTGACATTTTCCAGGCGCACGATCGGTTCCATCAGAGACCTCCTGCGTCGATGGCCAGCACGCAATCGCCGCCCCTGGAGGCGATGAACAGGCGGCCGTCCGTTTCCGCCACGCTGCAGATGCCATGGCGCGTGCCGTCGGCGCGGCTGTGCAGGCTGAATTGCGGCTGCATGGTCCGGTCGAGCTTCACCACCAGCCCATAGGAGCGGCTCGGCGACCAGGGCTTGTGGATGCCCATGGTGCGGATGCCGCCGCATTGCAGCGGTTCGAGGAAGCTGCGGTTGGAGGCCAGCGCCGGCGCGATCCAGCAGGCCGGCGGCACCTGGTCGATCATGTCGCGCCGGTAATGCGTTTCCTGCAGCACGAATTCGATCAGCCGGTTGCGCGGCGCGAACAGGGCCAGCCACGCGCCGCCATCGCCGGCCGGCGCAAGGCGCGCGGGATAGCCGGGCAGATGCGTCAGCACGGTCGAGCGGCTACCGGTCGCACCATCGAAGCGAACGAGCTGGTGACGCCAGCTTTCGCTGACCAGCACATCCCGCCCAATGGGATGCAGCCCATAGGGAAAGGCGATATCGCCGGCCACTTTGCGGAACTCGGCGGCGGCCGCGTCCCGCCTCCAAAGCGAACCGGACGCGCCCTTCTTCATCAGGTCGGCGGCCCATTGCGACGGCGTGTGCTCAGCCGAGCCATTGGCCAGCCACAACGTGCCGTCGTCTGCATAGGCAAGCGCGGTGATGCAGCTGACGCCGGCCCGCAGCGAAACCTCCTTGCCGGCAACCAGCAGCTTGCCGCTTTCCAACCCCACCGTCAGTTCGCCCGACAGTGATAGAGCCAGCGCAGTGATGGGGGAAGGAAAGGTCTCGACAACCTTCGGCTCCGCTCCTGCGGCAAACGAATAGATGGCGTTGCCGCTGGAAGCGAGCAGCCGGCCATCGGCAACCAGAAGATTGTCGGGCTCCGTCAAATCGGCGAACACTGGCGCCTCGTCCAGCCGCGTGTTGGGACGGAAGGCACCGTCGAGCGGTGGGATGGTCACCGCCTTGCCACGAAACAGGTCGAGCACAGGATCGAGGATCATGGCTTCGCTCCCCAATAAGAAGCGGAACTGGTCCAGTTCGGGTCGGCGCCCCCAATCTTGTAGCGGCCGATGCGGTTGTTAAGGATGCCGCCGACGAACAGGAAACCCTTGTGCTCGCGCATCGAGGTGACCATCGGATGCGCGCCGCCGGTGAGGTCGCCCATCGCCTCGATAATGCCGCCCTTGTCGTTGAATTTCACCACGCCGCCGGTGTTGATGTTGGGGAACAGCCACTCGTCCTGCGGCAGCCGGCGCGTCATGCGCTTGCGCATATCGGGATGGCGCAGCGACAGGTCGAAGCTCGGCGTGCGCATGCCGAGCCATGCCATCCAATAATTGCCGTCGGAGGCGCGGTTGATGTTGTCGGGATAGCCCGGCATGTCGCGGATGACGCATTCGGCGGCGCCCGCCTTCGGCCCTTCCAGCCAGTAGCGATGCACGCGGCAGGCCCAGCTCTCAGCGAAGAACAGCGACTTGCCGTCATGCGCCATGCACACACCGTTGGTGTAGCGGTAGCCGTCGAGCAGTGTCTTCGTCGAACCGTCCTTCGGGTCATAGACCAGCAGCCGGCCGGTGGCGCGGTTCTCGATCGAGTCCAGTGCCCAATCGTGGGCGTCATAGCGCTTGGTGGAGTCAGTGAAATAGATGCGCCCGTCCGGCGCGATGTCGCAATCATTGGGGTCGCGCAGCCGCGCATCGTCGACGATCGAGGTCCAGGAACGCGACGTCTCGGCCGACAGGCGCTTCACTTCCCGATCCGGCGAGACGGAATAGAGCCCCATGGCGCCGACGCAGCTGATCAGATTGCCCGATTTGTCGAAGGCCAGGCCCAGCGGAAAGCCGCCGATGTGGGCAAACACCTCCGATTTCACATAGTCCGGCGCGAAGAAGCGGACGATCTCGCCATGGCGCGTGCCGCAATAGAGATGGTCGTCGCGGTCGAGGATGACGTCTTCCGGCCCTTCCAACTCGCCGAGCCCGATATGGTCGGCCGCCGACAGCCGGTTGTCGAGCGCGTAGGGCGTGCCTGAGCCCGGCACCGCAGACTGTGTCTCGCCCATCTTGAGATAGACCGGCGCGACATAGACCTCGTTCAGCACCTTGTGGCGGTTCTTCAGCCAGCGGATGTCGATCGTCACCGCCACCGCCAGCATGATGCCCAGCACCATCTGGTTGGTGCCGGTGCCATAGCCCAGCCGGATCAGCCCGTTGGTCATGGTCAAGACGATGATGGCGCCCATCAGCCCCTTGATGACCGAGCCGCGGCCACCACCCAGGCTGACGCCGCCGACCACCGCCGCCGTCAGCGCCATGATCTCCAGGTTGAGGCCGGTGCCCGGCCCTGCCCCACTCAGGCGGCAAGCGATCAGGAAGCCGCCGATCGAGGCGCAGAAGCCGGAAAAGACATAGGTCATGAACACGGTGCGGCGCACGCGAATGCCGGCATTATGCGCCGAGCGCCTGGAGCCGCCGACCGCCAGCACATGCCAGCCCGGCCGTGAGCGCGTCAGCGCGATATGGGTGACGATGGCAAGAATGATCGCCAGCCACACCGAGACCGAAAGCCCCCAGAAGGTGCTGTCGCCGATGAAGTCGAGCACATCCGATGTCGCCTGGGAAAGCTGCACGTCGGCGGCATAGGTGGTGACGAGAATATCGAACAGCGCCCGGCCGAAGATGAACGTCACCAGGGTGGTGAGGAAGGCGCGCAGCCTGAGGTAGCCGACGAGGTAGCCGTTGACGGCGCCGAAGATCAGGCCGGTGGCGAGCGATGCCGCCAGCGCCAGCCAGATAGACTGTTCGAGAATGAAGAAGACATAGACGGCGGAGAAGCAGGACAGCGCGAAGATCGAACCGACGGACAGATCGATGCCGCCGCCCAGCATCACCACCGTCATGCCGGTGACCACCATCGAGAACTCGCCGAGCTGGCGGGTCGATTCCTGTAGCGAGGTCAGCTTGAAGAAGCCGGGAATGATCGAGCCGAACACGCTGAGCGTCGCCACCAGCGCCAGGAACGGAATGGCGTTGTCGGTCCAGCGTTTTGTCAGGATTTCGCCGACCAGATGGTCGGGCACGAGATTGTAGCGCCAGGACTGGAGGCGTTCGCGAAAGGACATCGGCGGCTGCTATTCCATGAGGGAACGAGGTGACCGGATTGTCCAGCCACCTCGTTTATTTCAGTCGAAAAAGCGCGGCTTACTTCGCCGCCGCTTCGGCCTGCAGCGCCTTCAGGTCCCAGCAGCTGTCGGGCTTGAGGTCGGCCTTGGTCGTAGCCTTCTCCAGTGTGTAGATGTAGGTGTGCGACGTGCCGGCCGGCTGGCCGCTCTGCAGCAGGAACTTGATGATAGCGTTCATGTCGCCGGACTGGCGGGCAAGGTCTGTCATGACAACGGCGCCATAGGTGCCGTCCTGCAGCTTGTCGCAATCGGCCGCCTTCTCGCCCCCGCCGGTGGTGACCAAAAACACCTTGCCGTCGAGCTTGGCGTCGCGGATGGCGGCGGATGCGCCGGTGGCGTCACCATCCCAGAAGTCGATGATCGAGCAGATGTCGGGGTTCTGCTGCAGCATTGTCGTCGTCACGTTGCGCGACGTCGTCGGATCCCAGTTGGAGTCGGGCTTGGCCACGACCTTGAAGTCGGCGTGCTTCTCCAGCACCTTCATGATGCCGGCATACTGGTAGAGACTGGACGAGTTGGCCTGATCACCCTGCACAAGGCCGATCTTCTTCGACGAATTCTCGCCGCAGCCCTTGATCGCCGCTTCGGCCTCGAGTTGGCCGAGCCGGTCCCAGTCACTGCCGACAAAGGCGTCGGCCGGGAAGTTGGCGGGATTGTCGACCAGTATGACGTAGGTTCCGGCAGCCTGCGCCTTCTTCATCAGCTTGGAATAGGAGTTGAGATCCGGCGCATGGATGATCAGCACGTCCGGCCTTGTGTCGGACGAGATCGCGTCGGTGATCGCCTGTGCACCGGCATCGACGACCCAGTTCGGATCGCGTGTTTCGAAGGTGCCGCCCCAGGCCTCGACTTCCGTCTTCAGATAGTGCGACCAGCCCTGCGCAAGGTCGAAGCCCATCGCCAGCGGCACCAGCATGACGCGCTTGCCCTTGAGCGCCTGCGCGTATGCGGCCGGGCCCGGATCGTCGGCGGCGAAGGTCGGCGCGACGAAGGCGGTAGCGGCAAGCGCCGTGGCGGCCGCCATCAGTGTTCTGATCAGTTTCATGTCACATCCTCTGTTTTTCACTTATTGCCGGCCGGTCGGCATGACCCGGTCGGGTACCCCTTAGATGTCGCCCTGCTGCGCGGTCTGTTCGTCACGCGGATTGATGATGCCGTCGACGATGATGGCTCCGAGCAGGATCGCCGCCTTGATCAGGTTTTGATAGAGCAGCGGAATGTCGATGATGGTCATCGCGTTCGACAGGATGCCGATCAGTGCAGCGCCCACCAGCACATTGCGCACCCCGCCCCGCCCGCCGGAAAGGCCGATGCCGCCGATCACCGCCACCAGCACGATGTCATAGAGCAGCGTCGAGTTGACGACGCGGGTGTTGATCGAATGCAGGCTTGCCGCCGTGAGCAGGCCGGCGATCAGCGCGACAAAGGCCGAAACCACATAACGCAGCACCAGCATTGGCCGCACCGGAATGCCAATGTTGCGCGCGGCGACCGGATTGTCGCCGGCGAAATAGATGTAGCGGCCCCATTTGGTGTAGCGCAGGAACAGGAAGAACAGGAAGGCGAGCCCGGCGAAGACGAACACTTCGATCGGAATGTCGAGGAAACGCAGGCCGCCGAGCAGCTCCACCCAATGGCCCTGAGGCACCGGCACCGCATCCTGCGTGATCAGTTGCGAGCGGACATAGCCGAAGACGAAGGAGCCGGTCGCCAGCGTCACGAAGATCGCCGGCACGTCGGCATAAGCGACGAGAAAACCATTGAGCAGGCCGATGGCGAGCACGCCTGCCAGCACGTAGGCGAAGGCGAGCCCATCAGGCGTTCCGGCGTTGAGCAGTTGCAGATACCAGGCGACCGACATCGCCATGATCGCCACCGCCGACAGGTCGATGCCCCTGCCGATTATGACGACCGCCATGCCGAGCGCCAAAATGCCCAGCACCGACACCGAGCGGACGATGGCAACGAGATTGTTGGGAGCGATGAAACCAGGCAGCCCAATGGCAGCGGCGACGAACAGCACCACGGCGATGGCAAAGACAATGCCTTCCTGATCCAGGCTCCTGACATTTGGCCAGCCAATCGTGTTCATGTCTGCATTCGCCCCGATGGCAGCTCTGCCACCCCTTCCGAAGAAAGCTAATCGGCTCGGCGCCGCTTCGTCAAATGAATCCGCGCGCAGAACGCCCGTTGGCAGTGATAATCTTCCAGTGGACGCACCGATTGCTAGAACTGGCGCAATCCTAGGAAAAGGCCGCGCTTTTGGCATTTGGTTGCGCCATTGCGCGTATGCGCGAAGGTGCCGTTCTGAGGCGAAAGCACAAGGCGGAATTAATTGCCGCCTGAGCGGCGAAAATTGCGAATTCAGGTCCTGGACGTGTGGCCTGAAACTTCGGCGCCTGCACCGGGCGGCAGCACGAGGAACCGCAACGCCGCCACCAGCCCGATGGCGCCGATGATCAGGAAGGCGATGCGAAAATCGACGAGGTCGAGCGCCGGCCGGTCCCTGACGATCTGCGACAGGTTGAGAATGGCAGCCGCCAGCGCCACGCCGAACAGCATCGATATCTGCTGCAGCATGGACGACAAAGTCGCCGCCGAGCTGCGCTGCGCGGCATCGATGTCGGCGAAGGCCAGAGTATTCAGCGCCGTGAACTGCATCGAGCGCGTCAAGCCGGCGATCAGCATCAGCATCACTACCAGCGCCTGCGGCGTTTCGGGCGAGATCGCCGCGCAGGCCATGATCGAGGCCGAGGCGATCAGGCCGTTGACGACCATGACCGTGCGAAAACCAAAGCGCCGCAGCGTCGGCGTCGTCACCGTCTTCATGCCGAGATTGCCGAGGAAATAGGCCAGGATCATCAAGCCGGCATCGACCGGCGAAAGTCCGAAACCGACCTGGAACAAAAGCGGCAGCAGGAACGGCGTGGCATTGATCGCGACGCGGAAGATGGTGCCGGCGGCAAGCGTCGAGATGGCGAAGGTCTGCACCTTGAACGCGCTGAGATCGAGCAGCGGATGCGGCGCGCGCCGGAGATGCCGCACCGCCAGCCAGCCGATGACGATGCCGGCGGCAACCAGCAGCACGGCGGGCAAGGCGCCGTCTTCCGGATGTGCGATGCGCTCAAGGCCGTAGAGCAGCAGCGCGAGCCCCAGCGACGTGAGGAAAAACCCCGGCCAATCCAGCGGCTTGGGATCGGCCGCGCGGTCGCCCGGAATGAAGCGCGCGACCAGCGCCAGCCCGACCAGCCCAAGCGGGATGTTGATGAAGAAATTCCAGTGCCAGGAGAGATAGGTTGTGATGAAGCCGCCAAGCACCGGCCCGACCACGGGCGCAAACAACGCCGGCCAGGTGATCAGCGCCGTGGCGTTGAGCAGCTCCGATTTCGACGCATTGCGCAGCACCAGAATTCGCCCGACCGGCGTCATCAGCGCGCTGCCAAGGCCTTGCACGACACGGGCGGCGACAAACTGGGTCAGACTTTGCGAGAAGCCGCAGGCCAGCGAGGCCAGCGTGAACAGTACGATCGCCAGCAGGAAGATGTTGCGCGCGCCGAAGCGGTCGGCAAGCCAGCCCGACAGCGGCACGAACCCTGCCATGGTCAGCATATAGGCGGTGATGCCGATACTCATCGCCACCGCCGGCACGCCGAAGGATTGTCCGATCTGCGGCAGCGAGGTCGAGATGATCGTCGAATCCAGCAGCCGCATGAAAAACGCGATGGCGACGATCAGCACCACGCGCCGCGCATTGCTGGCGGTTACGGCGGAGGCCTCGGTGTCGGGAACGGCAGTCATGGCGAACCGCGTTGAACAGCATATGGCTGGCCCCGTCCAGAGCTTATCCAACAAACTTCCGTGTCGGCTCGCAGCCTGTTATGGATGGGCGGGGCGGCCAAGGACATTGCATGAAGCCTATCTATATCGACTACCTCAATGGCCTCGATATCGAAGCCCTGGAGATGACCGACGGCGAAATCATTGCCGCTGTCGAAGCCGGGCTTATCGCGCAAGGCAATGGCCAGACGGTGATCGAGCCGCGTGTCCATCTTGAACCTGACCCTTCCTTCCATGGCCATTTCAACGTTCTGCGCGGCTACGTTGCGCCGCTCGATACGGCGGGCGTGAAAATCGTCGGCGACTATGTCGACAATTATCTGCACGGCCTGCCCTCGGAATTCGGCATTTTGAACCTGTTCGATCCGCGCACCGGCACGCCGCGCGCCATTCTCGACGCCACCGTCATCACCGACCTGCGCACCGGCGCGGTCACCGCCATTGGCGCCAAGCATCTGGCGCGCAAGAACTCCAAGGTGCTGGCCCATATCGGCGCGCGCGGCACCGCCTACTGGAATGTGCGCCTGCTCGACCATCTCTTCGACTTCGACGAGATCCGCGTCCATTCGCGCCGCCCGGAAAGCCGCGACGGCTTCGCCGCCAAACTCTCGGCCGATCTCGGCAAGAAAGTCACGGCGGTTGCCGACTGGGAAAGCTGCATCAAGGGCGCCGACATCGTCGTCGAAGCCTCACGGCTGCCGGAGCCGCAGCCGCTGCTCAAGACCGAATGGATCAAGCCTGGTGCACTGGTCGTGCCGTACGGCACGATGAGCGCGGTGGAGCTGTCGCTGACCGACATCATGCAGAAAATGGTCGTCGACGATTGGGGCCAGTGCAAGGGCGGCAAGTTCGGCTCGCTGCGCGCTCATGTCGAAACCGGAAGGCTGAGCGAGACCACGCTGCACGCCGAGCTCGGCCAGATCGCCGCCGGCCTCAAGCCGGGCCGGCAAAGCGACGACGAGACGATCCTGTTCTGGCATCGCGGCCTGTCGCTGTCCGACATTGCGCTGGGCAAGGCGATGCTGGCCAAGGCTGCTGATAAAGGCATCGGCCAGAGGCTGCGCTTCGCATGAGCGCGCTCGTCCTCACCGGCGCCGGCGTCAGCGTCGAGGACGTTGCGCAGGTCGCCCGCGGCGGCCGCAAGGTCGAGGTTGAACCGACAGTCATCGAGAGGCTCGACAAAGCGCGAAAAGTGCTCGATCAGGTCGCCGCGTCCGGTCAGCAAATCTATGGGCTCAACACCGGGCTCGGCGCCAATCTCGGCACATCGGTCGAGGGCGATGCCAGCGCCTTCCAGCGCCAGTTGCTGGAAGGGCGAAGCGGCGCTGTCGGCGAACCGTTGCCCCAAGAGGCGGTGCGGGCGACCATGCTTGCGCGCGCAGCGATGCTGGCAGTCGGCGGCTCCGGCATTTCGCCGGCGGCTTTCACCGCCCTTGTCGATGCGCTCAATGCAGGCGTGCATCCGGTAATGCCGCAGTTGGGCTCGATCGGCGCCGGCGATCTCGTGCTGATGGCGGCGCTCGCCCGTCTGCTGACCGGCGACGGCGAAGCTGACTATCAGGGTCGGCGCATGCCGGCGGCCAAGGCGTTGATGATGGCGCGGTTGGCTCCGATCAGCCTGGCGCCGAAAGACGGCCTGTCGCTGATCAACGCCTCGGCGGTATCAGCCGGCACTGGCGCGTTGGTACTGGCCGACGCGCTGTCGGCCTTTGCGCAACAGCAGCAGGCCGGCGCGCTGACCATGGAAGGGTTTGGCGCCAACCGCACCATCCTCGATCCGCGCCTGCATCTGGCGCGGCCGGCAGCCTGCCAGCAACTCGCGGCGAAGGGCTTGCGCGACCTGCTTGCCCGCGACGAAGAGCCGGCGCCGACCACCCTGCAGGACCCGCTGTCGATCCGCTGCATGCCGTCGATCCATGGTGCATTGATCCAGGCGATCGACCAGGCGCGGCTGGCGCTGGAGATCGAACTCAATGCCGCCGCCGACAATCCACTGGTGCTGGGCGATGACGGGCTGGTTCTGTCGACCGGCAATTTCCACACCGCATCGCTGGCGCTTGCCTTCGAGACGCTCGGCCTGGCGATCGCACAATGCGCCGCCGCAAGTGCTGCCCGCCTGATCCAGCTGACCGGCTCCGGCCGCAACGGCCTGCCAAAATATTTGTCACCGGTCGGCGGCGCCTCGGCCGGTTTCGTGCCGCTGCAAAAGACCGCAACGGCAATCCTGGCCGGCATCCGCCACAAGGCCAATCCGGTGATGCTGGATTTCCTGGCCGTGTCCGAAGGCGTAGAGGACCACGCCACGCAGACGCCGCTTGCCGTGTCGAAATGCGCCGGGATGATCGCGCTGTGGCGACGGCTGATCGCCTTCGAACTGATGGCCGCCGCACAGGCCGTGGACCTGCGCGACGGTCTCAAGCTGGCGCCCGGCACAGCAGCGGTCCATACCGCGGTGCGCGCGCATGTAGCGATGCTCAGGGAGGACCGGCCGCTGGGAACGGATGCCGAGGTGCTCCATGCCATGCTCGCCGACGGAACATGGCAAGGTGCAGCGATGATCGGCAAGGAGGCCGAGTAGTCAGCCCTTTGCGTCCACCCGTTTCATGAACAGGCTGAGCTCGGCCGGATCCATGCGCAGGACATGCCTGTCTTCCGGATAGGCGCCGCTATCGACGTCGGCAACGTACTCGGAAAACGCCGCGACGCGTTCGGCCTGCAGGCGATCGTACTCGGCGGCGAAGTTGCGATAGACCTTGGAATGGCGCGGCATGTGGCCCCGGTTCTGGCCAAGAATATCGTCGGCGAACAGATACTGCGCGTCGCAGCCGGTGCCGGCACCCATCGACAGCATGATCAGCGAGGTCCGTTCTGAGATCGCCTTCGCCACCTCGACCGGCACCACTTCGATCTCGGCGCCAAGCGCTCCAACGGCCTCATACTGCTTGACCGCCTCAAAAATCTGCATGGCGGTGTCGGCGGTCTTGCCGACGGCCTTGAAGCCGCCGGTCCAGGTGGCGCGGGACGGAATGAGGCCGACATGGCCGATCACGGGGATCGCGTCGTCGGCGAGCCGCTTCACGGTGGCGAAACCGGCGCTGCAATAAACGGCGTCGGCTCCGGCCTTGTAGAGCCGGAACGCCCAGCGCAGGAAATCGTCCGCCGTGCCTATTTCATAGAAGTTCTCGCCCGGCATGGTGAACAGGCTGGGCGCCGCATCGCGATACTCAGGGTTGAGCACCAGCTCGGGCGGCACCGAGACGATATCGACCCCTGCCCGCTCGGCAGCCTCGGCCTCGTCCATGGTCAGAACGCGCAGCATGGTCAGCTGGCGCTTGCCCTTCATGGCGCGCAGATCGGCGACGGTCGGTCTCTTTCGGCTCATCGGGATGTCCCTGTTGGCTGGTTGCTTTTCCCGGTCACCTTACCGGCCCCGTAACAGGCCGGATAGAAGGCGGGTGGTTTATTCGCTACTCGGCCGCCGCCGACATATCGAGCTCGTGAAATTCACCGCGATAGGGCCGCGCCGTCGGCGGCAATTCGCGCTTGAGGAAATAATCCTCGTACCGCAGCTGCTTCAGCAGCACCGGCCAGACCTCGCGATAGGCATGCCATATGGACGGGTTCGCCGCCGGCAGGTCGTGCTTGATCAGCTCGTGCAGCCTCGGCAGCGCATGGTAGGGCACCATCGGAAACATGTGATGCTCGACGTGGTAATTCATGTTCCAGTAGATGAAGCGGCTGACCGGGTTCATGTAGACGGTGCGCGTGTTCAGCCGGTGGTCGACGACATTGTCAGCCAACCCGATATGCTGGAGCAGGCCGGTCAGAACCATGTGCCAGCTGCCATAAAGACGCGGCAGGCCGATCAGCACCAGCGGCAGCCATGAACCCAGCGCGATCGCGAGGGCGATCGTCGCAACGTACACGGCGGCATGCCAGCGCGCCGCCGTGATGGCCTTGCCCTGTTCGGTCTCAGGAATGTAGCTCTTTTCATCGTCCGACAGCTTGCCCAACGCCTGGCGCGCCAGGATCGGCAGCGAATAACGGAAATCGAGAATGCCGGTGAAGGCAAGCGCCGCCTTGACCAGATTTGGCGGCCGCATTACCGCGATCTCGGCGTCACGGCCGACGATGATCGTGTCGGTGTGATGCCGCGCATGACTCCAGCGCCATTGCACCGGATTGCGCACCACCATGAAGCTGGCGATTTCGTAGATCGCATCGTTCATCCAGCGTGTGCGGAAGGCGGTGCCATGGCCGCATTCGTGCCAGCGCGAGTCGCTCGACGATCCATACAGCACGCCATAGACGAGCAGGAACGGCACCACCCACCACGTGCCCCAGAACCACACGATGCCGGCGGCCGAGCCCAGGATGGCTGCGATCCAGATCACTGTATCGCGGATCGCCGGCCCGTCGGAGCGCTGCATCATTTCCTTCATTGCCTTGCGCGGCACGTCGGTGTGATACCACTCGGCCGAGGCCAGCCCGGTCTCGATCGCCCGGCGGGTGCTTTCGCCGACCAGGCCGTAATCGCGCTTTGTCTTGGCCGCCGTCGCCATCACCGTCTCGCCTACCTCAAAGCCCGTTGGCGCGGAACTTCCCGTCGAGAAATGTTTTCGCCCGCGGCACGTCGTCCTCGGTCAGATGCTCGATGATAACAGGGATGTTCGGGTGCTTCTCACTGAGCCGCTGCAGATAGAGATCGTAATTCAGCGATCCCAGCCCGGGCGCCGGCAGCTCGATCTCGCCGACGCCGCGGAAGGTCAGCCCCTCATGCGCGTCCGCGTCGCCGATATCGGCATGCTTCTCGGTCTTGTCGCTGCCTGAGCGCTTGACGTCCTTGGCGTGCGCGATGCGGATCTTGTCGGCCAGCGTGTCGAACACCTGGTTCAGCACCTGGTCCATGCGGTCGATATTGTGCGCCTCGAAATAATTGGTCGGATCCATCAGCAGGCCGAGGCCGGGATGGTCGACCTGCGCGAACATTTTGACCGTCTCCTCGACAGAGCCGACGACATTGTTGACATAGGTTTCGAGCAGGAACACCGCGCCGTGGTCGTAAGCCGTCTGGGCAAGGTCCGAGATCACCTTGCGGCATTCCTCGAAGCCTTCCTCGGTCTTGTTCCTGGGGTGATGCACCCAGTCGGATTCGGTGTTGTAGGTTCCGGTCTCCGAGATCACGTAGGGCGAGCCGAAGGCGCGCGCATTGCGGATGATTTCCTTGAGATAGCCGACGCGCTTGTCGCGCTCGGATTTGTCGGGATGAATGATGTTGGTGTAGCCCGAGATGCAGCAGACCGGCAGATTGTGGTCGCGAAACGTGTCGCGCACTGTCCTCGCCTTGTCCCCGGTGATCTGCCCGGCCGTGAGATCGACATCCCTGAAATGCATGTCGAGCTGCACCGTGTTGAAGCCGAGTGCACGGATGCGGCGGGCGGCCTCGGCGAGCTCATAGGGGAAATAGCCGGTGAATATACCTGCCTGCATCATGATGTGAACTCCTCCCTGTGAGCGATTCAGCCGCCACGCTATTCGGCGGCATGTTCAGTCGATCGATATCTCGGACAGCTTGACGGTGCGGCCTTGCGCCATCGAGCGGTAGCCGGCCTCGACCAGCGCCATCGTCTTGACGTTGTCGGCAACCGATAATGCCGGCGGCGCGCCTGTCTTTACCGCATGCTGCAATTGCTCCATCACGCCGATGAAGGCATGCGGGAACCACATCGTGTCCCAGCTCGGGCTGACCCACTTGCCATCCGTCGTCTCGGTCGAGGCATAGGTCAGCGTCGAGGCCACGCCTTTCGGCCAGCCGATCGTGCCTTTGGCGACACCGTTGGTGCCGTCGACGCGCCAGTTGATGTGCTGGTCGTCCAGATAGCCCTCCTGGCGCGGTCCGGACCAGACGTCCTCCAGCGACACAGCGAGCACGCCGGAGGGAAAGCGCAGCGTCGAGACGGTGATGCCGTCGCTATGCTCGAATGTCGTGCGCGGGTCCTTGCGTGTCAGCGTGGTGATTTCCGAGGGATCGCCGAACAGGAAGCGCAGCACGTCGAGATGATGCACGCTCATATTGGCCAGCGTCAGCCGGTCGTAGTCCTGAAGGAAAGTCTGCCAGTGCGGGATCGCATGCATGTCGATCTGCGCGAAGACGATGTCGCCCAGCGCGCCGCTGTCGATGATCTGCTTCAAGACGCGCATCGATTGGTCGTAGCGCATGTTCTGGTTGACCGAGAGGATCTTGCCTGACTTGGCTGCCTCGTCGCGCAGCTTCACGGCTTCATTGACCGACAGCGCCAGTGGCTTCTGCGCCAGGATCGCCTTGATGTGAGGCTGCTTCAGCGCATGGCGGATCAGCGCCGGCTGCAGATCGGGCGGAAACGCAAGGTCGACGATCTCGATCTCGGGATTCTCGATCAGTTGTTCCGGCGTGTCGTGGACGGTCGGAATGCTCCAGCGTGCAGCTACCTTCTCGGCGCTGGCCTTGGTGCGCGAGGCGATGGCGACGACTGGGAAACCGGCCTGCGCATAGGCGGCAAGATGGCATTCGGCCATGATCATGCCGGCGCCGATGCAACCGATCCGGTATTCGCTGGTGCGAACCCTCACATCCGGCTCGAAACCCTGGCCTGCCATCCATTCCTCCCTTGGACGACAGGATATAACGCCATGGCCGGCCCATCAGCCAAGGTCCGCTCCATCAATTCCCATCAGAACCATGACGGGGTGACGGTGCGAACTAGTTTGCGGCAATCAGCACGGTGCTTTCCGGCGACCAGCTGAGCACCACATCCTGGCCCTCGGCCAGCCGGTCATTGCCGGTATTCTGGACGATGACCTTCAGCGTCTGGCCGGCGCGCTCGACGAAATAGGTGCTGTTGTTGCCGGCGAAGATGCGCTGGGAGACCTGGCCCTTCAGCGCGTTGGCATTGGCCGCATCCGCAACCCCGGCAGCGGTGGCGATACGAATGCGTTCGGGTCGCACCGCGCAGCTCGCCTTCGCGCCGGCGGCAAGCCTGTCGCCTACGCCGGCAACGATCGCCGTGCCGTCAGGCAGGCGGATGCCGTCGCCGGTCGCATCGCCACGAAAAATGTTTGCGTCGCCAAGGAAGGTGGCGGCGAACTCGCTCTTCGGTCGGTCATAGATCTCCTCCGGCGGCCCCTCCTGCACGAGCCTGCCATCGCGCAGGATGCCGATGCGGTCGCTCATCGTCAGCGCCTCTTCCTGGTCGTGGGTGACGAAGATGGTGGTGATGCCGATCTCGCGCTGGATGCGCTTCAGCTCGATCTGCATGTCGACGCGCAGCGCCTTGTCGAGCGCGCCGAGCGGCTCGTCGAGCAGCAGCACGCGCGGCTTGGTGACGATGGCGCGTGCCAGCGCCACACGCTGGCGTTGGCCACCGGAGAGCTGGTGCGGGCGGCGCTCGCCGAGCTTGCCGAGTTGGACGAGATCGAGCGCGCGCTGCACTTCAGTGGCGATCGTCGCTTTCGTTTCGCCGCGCACCGACAGGCCGAAGGCGACATTATCGGCGACGCTCATATTGGGAAACAGCGCATAGTTCTGGAACACCATGCCGATGCGTCGCTTTTCGACCGGCACGCGTTCCACACTCTCACCGCCAATGGTGATGCGGCCAGTATCGGGAAAGTCGAAGCCGGCGATCTGGCGCAGCAGCGTGGTCTTGCCGCTGCCCGAGGGGCCAAGCAGCCCATAGAAACCGCCATCGGCGAAATCGATGGAGACGTCGTCCAGCGCCTTGTGCGCGCCAAAACTGCGGGAGACGTTCGATACCTGCACGCCGGCCATTATTTCTCTCCGCCGAATTTGAAGAAGCGCGCCGTGAGCAGCATCAGCGCCATCGACACGACGATGATGATGGTCGAGACCGCGTTGATCTCGGGCGTGAACCCCTTGCGGATCGCGGCGTAGATTTCGACCGGCAGCGTCGTCTGGCCCGGCGTCGCCAGGAAGTAGGAGACGACGAACTGGTCGAACGACACGGCAAATGCGAACAAGCCGCCGGCAATGACGCCGGGCATGATCCACGGCAGCGTCACACGCCTCGTCACTTGCCACTGGTTGGCGCCGAGCGAGCGCGCCGCCTCTTCCAGCTCCGGTGCAAAAGTCTGCAGCCGGGCCGAGACGACGACGATGACATAGGGCAGCGCCAGCGCCACATGGCCGAGCAGGATGGCGAACAGGCCGCGGCCAATGCCGACGCCGAAGAAGAAGATCAGCATCGCCGTGCCGGTGATCAGCCACGGAATGGCGATTGGCGGAAACAGCAGCGCCTGCAGCACTTTCTTGCCGCGGAAATCATAGCGGAACAGCGCCAGCGATGCCGCCGAGCCCAGCACCACTGAGATGAGCGTGGTGATGATTGCGATCTCGAGGCTGTTCCAGGTCGCCGCGATCAGCTGGTCGTTCTGCCAGAGCGAGGCATACCATTCCGTCGTCCATTCGAACGGCAATTGGTAGAAGGGCGAGACGTTGAACGACATCAGCGCCATGATGATGATCGGCAGATAGAGGAAGGCGAGCAGCAGGAAGATGTAAAACCGGCCCAGCCCTTGGAGGATGCGGGTGGTCTTCATCACGCGGCCCTCTTCAGCACCGGCGAGGCAACTGCGAGGATGACCAGCACGACGGCGAGCAGGATGAACGACAATGCCGCACCAAGCGGCCAGTTGAACACGGCGACGAACTGGTCTTCGATCACCGTGCCGTAGAAGGTGCCGGTGCGACCGCCGAGAATGCGCGGCTCCATGAACGAGCCGACGACCGGCACGAAGATCAGTGCCGCACCTGCCACCAGGCCGGGCATAGACAGCGGGATGATCACCCGCTTCAGCACCTGCAGCCGCGAGGCGCCGAGCGAGCGCCCGGCCTCGATCAGCGAGTCGTCGATTGCCTGCAGCGTGAGATAGCAGGTCAGCACCATATAGGGCACGTAGGAGTGCACCAGGCCGATGATGATTGCGGGATAGGAATACATCAGGTCGATGTTGATCTTGAACGGCAGCACGGCGTTGAGCGCCGTGTCGAGGATGCCGCCCTCGCGCAGCACCATCGCCCAGGAGAAGATGCGCACCAGCCCGTTCGACCAGAACGGCAGGATGACCAGCAGGAAGATCGCCTCGCGGCTGCGCCCCTTCAGCACCTTGGCCAGCACATAGGCGGCGGGGTAGCCGATGACGACGCACCACAAAGTCACTTCGAGGCCGAGCCGCAGCGAAGCGAGCAGCAGCGTCAGGTACAGGCTCTGCGAGAAGAAGGCGGCGTAATTGCCAAGGGTGAACGCCCATGGCTTTCCCGACAGCGGCAGGTCGGTCATGAAGGAGAAGAATACCATGGCCGAGAGCGGCAGGAAGATCGCCACCGTCAGCCAGAGATAGGCCGGCGCCAGCAGCGGCAGGGCCGATCTCAGCCCGCTGCGCGACGCGACCGCACCCTGTACTGCCATGATACCCTCCTCCCCAGGATTGAAGGGCCAGCCGGCGCCAACCGCCGGCTGGTCCGGACGTGAGCGTTACTTCACGTCGACTTTGAGCTGCTGCCACAGCGCCAGATAGGCCTCGCGCTGCGCGTCGGTGATCGGCGCCTGGAACTGGATGCGCTTGGCCACCTCGGGATCGCCCATCACCTTGCGGTTGAAGGAGTCTTCAGGCAGCGCTTCCACCGCCTTGGTGTTGGCCGACACCGGCGCGCCGACCTTGGTGACCCATTCGACATAGAATTTCGGATCGATCATCCAGTTGATGAAGGCCTGCGCACCCTCGACATTCTTCGAGCCCACGGGAATAGAGAACGCGTCGAGCCAGGCGACGGCGCCTTCCTGCGGAACGACCAGCGAGACCGGCAGCTTGAAATGCGTCTTGGCGCGATCGGCCGAGCCGCTCCAATAGGTGCCGATGTCGATCTGGTTGGAGGCGACCATCTGGTTCCAGTCGTTCTCCGAGCTCCAGAACGTCTTGATCTGCGGCATCAGCGAGGTCAGCTTCGCCTTGACCGCTTCCATATCCTTGATGTCGTTGATATTCTGACCGGTGGCGATGGCGCCGAACTGCACCGCTTCGACAGCGTCGTCGCGAATGACGACCCGGCCCTTATGCGCTGGGTCCCACATTTCGGCGATCGAGGTCGGTGGCTTGTCGAAGGACTTTTCGTCGATTGCCAGCGCCGTCAGGCCCCACACCCACGGCACGCCATAGACCTTGCCGTCATGGTCGAGCATCGGCGATTGCGCCTTGTCCTTGCTGATGTCGGCATAGTTCGGCAGCTTCGAGACATCGATCGGCTGGATCAGCTTTTCCGCCATCGCCTGATCGTTGAAGGCGGCGTTGATCATGACCACGTCATAGAGGCCCGGATTGGTGCGGATCTTGGTCAGCATTTCCTGTTCGGAATTGAAGAAGTCGTTGACGACCTTGTTGCCGGTCGCCTTTTCGAAGGCTTCGATCGCCCACGGCTCGTCGGCGCCGTAGCCCTTCCAGTTGAGCACATGCACTTCGGCGGCACTGGCGGCCAGCGTGAGCGCGGAGGTGATGACGGCGGTCGCCGTCAGCAGGGCAGTCAGTCTTGGCATGCGCATGTTCGTTCCTCTCTTGTTTGCCCGCTTGGCGGGTCAGGCTGTCTGATGGGCCTTCTGGTTCTGGCCCGGCTCGCCCGTGGCGGCCTGGCTCAGGAAAGTCTGGATCTCGCTGTCGGTCGGCGCCGATGACCCGCCATGGCGGGTGACGGAAAGTGCTGCCGCCGCATTGGCATAGCGCGCCGCCTCGAACGGATGCACGCCGCGCGAGAGTGCACTGACGAAACCGCCGATATGGGTGTCGCCGGCGCCATTGGTGTCGATGGCATCGACCTTGAAGCCGGCAATGGTCTGCGTCTCGCCATTGACCAACCTCACGAAACAGCCCTTGGCGCCGGCGCGGATAACGACGCCTTCGGCCTTTGGGCAGTGGTCGGCGAGCAGCCGGGCGGCGAGTGCCTCGACATCGCCTTGCCCAGCGATCTCGACCGCTTCCGTCATGTTGCAGCTCAGCCATGTCGTACGGGCAAGCACCCGCGACAGGATGGGACGTGGGATATCCGCGATGACCGGCGTTGGATCGAAAACGAAGGGAATGTTTTCTGGCAGCGCCTCGATCCAGTCGGTCAGCGCGTTGTGGCTTCCGAGATAGCTCAGCGTGTAGCCCGACGTGAACACCCAATCATCAGACGCGACCACCACGGGCCTCATCATCTCGAGGCTGAGAATGCTCTCCGCACCGGGCCACGACACGAAGGTGCGCTCGGCATCCCCGGAGATCATGGCGACGCAATTGCCGCTGTCCATGACCGGCGATGGCGACGTCAGCGTTATGATGCCTTCGGCCGCAAACGCTGCGCGCAAAAAATCGCCATTCGGTCCGCTGCCGAGCTGGCCGCCGAACACCACCGTCATGCCGGTGCGGCTGGCCGCGACCATCATGTTGAAGCCGCCGCCGGCGACCTGCGCAAAGCTCGACGCGGTCTTCTCGCAGCCCGGCGCCGGCAAGGCGTCGATGCGGTAGACATAGTCGACGACGGCGCTGCCGATATGGACCAGACGCCCACTCATGCC
Organism: Mesorhizobium sp. M0676; assembly: GCF_040320535.1. Taxonomy (NCBI): domain Bacteria; kingdom Pseudomonadati; phylum Pseudomonadota; class Alphaproteobacteria; order Hyphomicrobiales; family Phyllobacteriaceae; genus Mesorhizobium; species Mesorhizobium sp. M0676. Next base: position 230,807 of record NZ_JAMYPU010000004.1, on the reverse strand, counting down.
GCGGCATCCTTGCTGGCCTTTGCCGTGCGCGCCGCGACGAGGTCTTCGGCAAGCGAGCGCACCTCCCCCATATCTATGCCGACGAGCCCGGCAATGTGTTGTTGCGGCAGTTGCGAAAAGCCGACGCAGGCGCCGGCCATGCCTGAGGCAATCGCGCCGATCGTGTCGGTGTCGCCGCCGAGATTGGCGCTGATGATTGCCGCTTGCCAGGGATCGCCCTGCGCGACTTCAAGCACGGCGAAAGCTGCCGGCACGGACTCCTGGCTGGCCACACCGGTGCCGACGAGATCGGTGATGAGCCCGATCGCATCCCGCATGGTCTTGCCGCGCACGAGCTCCTGCGCCCAGGCGATACGCGCGGCGATATCGCCACCAGTCACCCAATGTCCGAGCCGGGCGCCTCGCCGCGCGGCTGCTACCGCGCTGTCGGAAGCGGCACGCCAGTCGCCACCGGCGACGCCGTGGCTGGCGGCGGCGGCAACTGCTGCGGCCGAAGCGATGGCGATCGAGGTGTTGTGCGTGGCACGGCAAGTTTCGGCCACCTTGGCGACGAAAGCGTCGAGCGGTTCCAGCGGCATCATGATGCCGACCGGCGCGATGCGCATGGCCGCGCCATTGGTGTCGCCCCGGCTTCCCGCCTCTTCCGCCGGCACGCCGTCATTGATGGCGTCGATGGCGCGCTTGGTCGATGGTCCCAGCAGGTCATAGCTGCCGCGCGCCTTGACCTCGCGCTCCCAGTCGAGCAGTGCGTTCACCCAGCGCGCATGATCGAAGCGGTCGCCGGACTGGACCAGAATGCGACCAAGCAGCAGCGCCTGTTCGGTATCGTCGGTGATGGTGCCGGCAACGAGCCCCTTCGACACCGGATGATCGGCAAACGGCGCCACGAAATCCTCGACATGGCCGTATAGCTCGGCGATCCGCGCCGGCGACAGAAGCTGTGTCGGCATGCCGAGCGCATCGCCCAGCGCGCCCCCGACAAGCGCGCCCATGGCGCGATCGAGAATGGTGCTGTCTGGCATCGCTCAAAACCTCATATGCAGCGCGAAATGCGCCGGGTTGAGCAGGCTGGTGACATATTCGATCGGCCGGTCGTCAGCCGCACGCGTCAGCCGGCGTCCGCGCAGGAACGGCGTGCCTTGCGGGCAGCCGAGGATGGCGGCGTCTTCGGCGTTGAGCATCTCGATGCCGACCCATTCCTCGCCATGGTCTGGAATGAGACCGGCGGCTCGCAGCGTCTGGTGGAGCGAGCCTTCGCGCAGACCACGCAGCGGCACGTCCTCCAGTTCGGGCGACAGCGGCAGGCGGCTGCGTTCGATGGAGATCGCATGGCCGTCGCTGGCATTGGTGCGCACCCGGTCGACGGCGATGAAGAACGGGCTTTCGATGCCAAGCAGCGCGGCAAGATCGGCATCCTCGATCACTTCAAGCCGCAGCGTCCGGGTCTCGGCATTGGCGCCGGCATTGGCAAGCGCCCGCGACCAGCCAATGCTGTCATCGACCGGCTTGCCGTCGAAAGTGACGAAGGAGCCGATGCCGACCTTGGTGGTGATCAGCCCACGGCTGGACAGCTCCTCGAGGCCCTTGCGGACCGTGTTGCGGCTGACGGAAAAGCGCTGGACGAGTTCGTTCTCGCTTTGCAGGCGGTCGCCGAAGCCAAGCACGCCGGAGCGGATCTCATGTTCGAGAACGGTGGCGATCTGCTCGGGCTTGCCCGTGCCGGGAGACAGTTGAACCGCGCGCCGCTTCATAAGGGTACCTGTTCAATAAACCTGTATAGTCCTGTTCAATATTGGAGTTGAAGGGCGACGTCAACGATATATTTGGATTCACGCATATGCGTTGTGCTCAGGTGCCCCAGGGCATCGTTTGTTCGCATGGCGACGCTAACCGCGTAGGGCGTCCCGTCTCCGAGACAGAGCGGGGGCAGCGCTTCCCTCAGGCGATTAGCCTTGCGCTCACACGAAGAAAAATTCCTCAATCTGTTGCTTGGCCGTCCGCAGCGCTGGCAGGATATCCCGCTCCATCGCCTCGACGGAGAACCGCGCCGACTGCGCCGAGACGTTGATCGCCGCCACGGTCTTGCCTGCGCGGTCACAGATAGGCACCGCGATCGAGCGCAGGCCAAGCTCCAGCTCTTCATCGACGACGGCAAAGCCACCCGCCCTCGCCGCGTCGATGGCCTTGGCCAGCGCGGTGCGGCTGGTGATCGTCTTCGGCGTCCGCCGTTCGATCTTGGCTTCTGCAAGGAAGGCCTTCAACTCATCCGCGCCCAGCCACGACAGCAGGACGCGCCCCATCGAGGTGCAATGCGCCGGCAGCCTGGTGCCGACATCGAGCGAAACACTGAGGATGCGGCGGCCGGGAATGCGCGCGACATAGACGACATCCTCGCCTGACAGCACCGCAGCGTTGCAGGCCTCGTCGAACTGGCCGGCCACGTCGCGCATGATGGGTGCGGCGAAGGTCCACAGCGAGGCGCCGCCGAGCCAAGAGCGCACGATGGCGAGCAGGCGCGGCGACAGCGAAAACTGCCGGCCGGATTGCGTGGCATAGCCGGTGGCGGTCAGCGTCAGCAGGAAGCGACGCGCGCCGGCGCGGGTCAGCCCCGCCTCCTCCGCCATTTCGGTCAGCGTCATCCCGGCCGGATGCCGGGCCAGTATCTCCATGACTGCAAGGCCGCGCTCCAGCGAGCCGACATGGTCGCGCGTCTTTGCCTTGTCCTCCATGCGGCCTCCGCAAGACAATGCGCCGCCTTGACTCGTCTCGGCGGCGCGATGTAAAAATATCTCATACAAAACAAGTGTTCGCAATACGAACTTTTGAACTTCGGAGTTCTTGGCGATGGTCAATTTCCTGCCGCTCAAACAGGCCGTGGCCGAGAACCTGCATGATGGCGATACGGTCGCCTTCGAGGGCTTCACCCATCTGATCCCGACGGCGGCGGCGCACGAAGCCATCCGCCAGGGATTTCGCGACCTGACATTGATCCGCATGACTCCTGACCTGATCTACGACCAGATGATCGGCATGGGCATGGCGAAGAAGATCATCTTCTCCTATGTGGGCAATCCCGGCGTCGGCCTGTTGCGCCGCGCCCGCGACGCCATCGAGAACGGCTTCCCCCGGTCGATCGAGATCGAGGAGCACAGCCATGCCGGCATGGCCAACGCCTACGAGGCGGGAGCTGCCGGCCTGCCTTGCGCGGTGTTCCGCGGCTATCGCGGCGCCGGGCTGGCGGCAGTCAATCCCAACATCCGCTCGGTCACCTGCCCGTTCACCGGCGAGGTGCTTGCCGCCGTTCCTTCCATCCGACCGGACGTGACCTTCATCCACGCTCAGAAGGCCGACAAAAAAGGCAATGTGCTGGTCGAAGGCATTATCGGCATCCAGAAGGAAGCGGTGCTCGCGGCCAAGCGCGCCGTGGCGACGGTAGAGGAAGTCGTCGACAATTTCGACGACCTGCATCCCAACCTCACCGTGCTGCCGCGCTGGACCATCGCTGCGATCTCGGTGGTATCAGGCGGTTCGCATCCCTCCTACACGCACGGCTATTACGCGCGCGACAATGCCGCCTATCTCGAATGGGACGACATCGCCGCCGACCGTGAAAGATTCCAGGCCTGGATGCAGGCCAATGTCATCGAGCGCACCGCGGACGATTTCGCCGGCCGCGTAAAGCATCTGAGGAGCGCGGCATGAGCGGCTTTACTCCCAATGAGATGATGACGATTGCCGCCAGCCGAGCCCTGAAAGACGACGATGTCTGCTTCGTCGGCATCGGCGCGCCGTCGGCCGCCTGCAATGTCGCGCGGCTGACGCATGCGCCCGACATCACGCTGATCTATGAAAGCGGCACCATCGGCACCGCGCCCGAGGTTTTGCCGCTGTCGATCGGTGACGGCGAACTTTGCGACACCGCCGTCACCACCGTCTCGGTGCCGGAGATGTTCCGCTACTGGCTGCAGGGCGGGCGCATTTCGATCGGTTTCCTCGGTGCCGCCCAGCTCGACAAGTTCGGCAACATCAACACCACTATCATCGGCGACTATGGACACCCCAAAACCCGCCTGCCCGGCGGCGGCGGCGCGCCCGAGATCGCCACCTCGTCGAAGGAGATCTACATCACCATGGCGCAGACCAAGCGCGGCATGGTCGAGAAGATCGACTTCTTCACCTCCTTCGGCCATGGCGATGGCGGCGACCATCGCCAGCGCCTCGGCATCGAGACATCAGGGCCGACGCTGCTGATCACCGACCTTGCCATCTGGAAGCCAGATCCGGTGAGCAAGGAATTCACCGTGGTGTCGTTGCATCCCGGCGCAACGCGGCAGCAGGTGCAGGACAGCTGTGGCTGGATCGTAAAGTTCGCCGAGGCGCTTGACGAAACGCCGGCGCCGACGGAACTCGAGCTGACGACATTGCGCGACCTGCAGGCCCGCACCAAGGCGGCGCATGGGGGAAGCGGAAAAGAAAAGGCCGCATGACATGAACGAGGCATTCATCTGCGATTACATCCGCACCCCGATCGGCCGTTTCGGCGGCTCGCTGTCGTCGGTGCGGGCCGACGATCTTGGCGCCATCCCGCTGAAGGCGCTGGTCGAGCGCAATGCCGGCATCGACTGGCAGGCTGTCGACGACGTCGTCTATGGCTGCGCCAATCAGGCCGGCGAGGACAACCGCAATGTAGCCCGCATGTCGCTGCTCTTGGCCGGGTTGCCCAAGGAAGTTTCGGGCGCGACCGTCAATCGCCTGTGCGGCTCCGGCATGGACGCGCTCACCATCGCCGCCCGCGCCATCAAGGCTGGTGAGGCCGAGCTGATGATCGCCGGCGGCGTCGAATCGATGAGTCGCGCCCCCTTCGTCATGCCCAAGGCCGAGACCGCCTTTTCACGCCATGCCGAGATCCATGACACCACCATTGGCTGGCGCTTCATCAACCCGCTGATGAAGAAACAATATGGCGTCGATTCCATGCCGGAGACCGGCGAGAACGTCGCCGAGGATTATTCAGTGTCGCGCGCCGACCAGGATGCGTTTGCCATGCGCAGCCAGGACAAGGCTGTCGCGGCACAGGCCAATGGCCGGCTGGCGAAGGAGATCACCCCGGTGACGGTCCCGCAGAAAAAGGGCGATGCGACTATCGTATCGAAGGATGAGCATCCCCGCGCCGGCACCACGGTCGAGTCGCTGGCCAAATTGCCGACGCCGTTCCGGCAAGACGGCACGGTCACCGCCGGCAACGCATCGGGCGTCAACGATGGCGCGGCGGCGCTGATCATCGCCTCCGAAGCGGCTGTGAAAAAACACGGCCTGACGCCGATCGCCCGCATCCTCGGCGGCGCTGCCGCCGGCGTGGCGCCGCGCATCATGGGCATCGGCCCTGCCCCGGCGACACAAAAGCTCTGCGCTCGCCTCGGCCTGACACCGCAGCAATTCGATGTCATCGAGCTCAACGAAGCTTTCGCCTCCCAAGGCATCGCCGTGCTCCGCCAACTCGGCATCTCCGAGGACGCGGAGCACGTCAATCCGAATGGCGGCGCCATCGCGCTTGGTCATCCCTTGGGCATGTCGGGCGCGCGTATCACTGGCACCGCGGCACTGGAACTGCGCGAGCGCAGCGCCCGCTATGCGCTGGCCACCATGTGCATCGGCGTCGGCCAGGGCATCGCGGTGGCGCTCGAGCGGGTTTGAGTTTGCACCGCCCTTAATAGGGCAAACCGACATAGTTTTCAGCCAGCGCGGTCGACGCCGCTTGCGAATGCACGAGATAGTCGAGCTCGGCTTCCTGGATGCGCTGGCCGAACTCTTCCGTATCGGGAAAGCGGTGCAGCATCGTCGTCATCCACCAGGAGAAGCGCACCGCCTTCCACACTCTGGCCAGCGCCTTGGCTGAATAAGCGTCGAGCCCGCTTGATGATTTGTCCAGATAGAATTCGCGAAGCCCGGCAAAGAGATAGCGCACATCGCTGGCGGCGAGGTTGAGCCCCTTGGCGCCCGTCGGCGGCACGATATGGGCGGCGTCGCCAACCAGGAACAGCCGGCCAAAGCGCATCGGCTCGGCGACGAAGGAGCGCAGCGGCGCGATCGATTTTTCGAAGGACGGGCCGGTAACGACCGCGGCTGCGGTCTGTTCCGGCAGGCGACTGCGCAATTCGTCCCAGAAGCGACCGTCGCTCCAGGCGTCGACCTGTTCGTCAGCCGGGACCTGCACATAGTAGCGGCTGCGATGCGTCGACCGCATCGAGCACAGCGCAAAGCCCCGCTCATGGTTGGCGTAGACCAGTTCGTGATCGGCCGGCGGCACTTCGGCCAGCACGCCGAGCCAGCCGAAGGGATAGGTCCGCTCGAAGGTTTTCAGCGCCCGCCCAGGCGCCGATTTGCGGCTGACGCCGTGATAGCCGTCGCAGCCGGCGATAAAGTCGCAGTCGATGCGATGGCTGACGCCATCCTTGTCGTAGGTGACGTAAGGCGCTTCGCCATCGAAACCGTGCAGCGCGACATTGGACGCCTCGTAGACGGTGACCAGCCCCGCCGCCTCGCGCTTGTCCATCAGGTCGTGTGTCACCTCGGTCTGGCCATAGACGGTGACGTGTTTTCCGCCGGTCAGCGCTGTGAGATCGAGCCGATGCAGACTGCCGCCGAAGGCAAGCGAGACGCCGGCATGGGGTAGACCCTCAGCATGCAGCCTTGCCGCTGCGCCTGCTTGCTCCAGCAGCTCGACAGTGCCCTGTTCGAGCACCCCTGCCCGCACGCGGCCAAGCACGTGCTCCCGGCTCGAACGTTCGAGGATCACGGTTTCGACGCCGATGCCGCTAAGCAGCTGGCCGAGCAGCAGCCCGGACGGTCCGGAGCCGACAATGACAATCTGGGTGCGCATCAGTGCCCCAGGCTTTCGATCTGTCCGGCGAGTTCCGCGGCAAGCCGCAAGGCGGCCGCGGTCGCAACCGCTATTTGCGGCAAGAGCAGCCATTCCAGCGTCCAGGCCGCGCCCGAGCGCTCCTGCTCATGCACCAGCGCCTGGTGCATGCCGGAAAGCTGCGTGGCGTTGAAGCGGGCCAGCGCCACCAGCGCTTCGGCCTTGACCGGATTCTGCTTGTGCGGCATGGCCGATGAGCCGCCACCGCCGGATAGTTTGATCTCGGTGCCGCTCTGCGCCATCAGGGCGACGTCCTGGCCGAACTTGCCGAGGCTGCCGGTGATGAGCGACAGCAAACCGGCGAACTCGGCCAGCGCATCGCGCTGGTTGTGCCATTGCGGCGCATCGCCAAGGCCAAGCTTTGCGGCAAGGGCGGCGCGCACTGCGGGGCCTTTGTCGCCGAGCTTTTCCAGCGTGCCGGCGGCGCCGCCGAATTGCACTACCAGCAGACCCTTGGATTGCTCCGAGAGTCTCTGCTGATGCCGTTGCAGCGGCGTGCGCCACACCGCCACGCGGTCCGACGCCTGAATTGGGATCGCCGGCTGCATGCGCGTAATCGCTGTCAATGCACGGCTGCCAAAACGTTCTTCCAGCCCCACCAGCCGCAAAATGTTTTCAGTCAGCAGCAGGTCGAGATGTTCAATGAGCCGGCGCAGCCGAAGAACCAGGCCAGTGTCGATGACGTCCTGGCTGGTTGCGCCGAAATGCACGCCGGCGTCGTGCGGCGCGCCGACCGCTGCCTTCAACTGGCGCACCAGTTCGGGCACGATCACGCCATCCTTCGCCACACCGGCCCGCAGCCGCGCGGTGTCCGGCTTGTATGACAACAGGACAGGTATAATCGCCGCGGCGGCATCCGTGCCGATAATCCCGCTTTCGGCTTCCGCTTGCGCCAGCGCGCGCTCGAAATCGAGCATGGCGGCGATTTCCCCATCCACCGAAAAATGCCGAGCCGCCTCCTCGTCGCCGAGCAGGCCGGAGAGCAGCGGATGGTCGAAGGGCGATACGGTCATGTCATTGGTTTCCTGACCGTCAGCTGTCGAAGAAGACCGTTTCCTTCTCCCCCTGGAGATGGACGTCGAAAATATAGTCGTCGCCTTGCCGCTCGGCGATCAGCGTCGGCACGCGCACCTTGTGCTCGATGCGGGCCAGGATCGGATCCTCGGCATTGGCCTTGGCCTCGTCGGAGAAATAGAGCCGCGTGTGGAGGCCGATATTGATGCCGCGGGCGACGATCCACAGGCTGATATGCGGCGCCATCAGCCGGCCGTCGCCATACGGCACGCGTCCCGGCTTGATCGTCTGAAAACTGCACAGGCCGGTTTCCATGTCGGTCGGCTGACGGCCCCAGCCCTGAAAATCCGGATCGGCATCGCCGCGCAATTCGGCCGGCGAATTGTAGAAGCCATTGGCATCCGCTTGCCAGATTTCGATCAAGGCATCCCTGAGCGGCGTGCCGGTGCCGTCGAGCACGCGGATGCGCAAACCGATGCGCTCGCCCTTGGTCTTGTCGTTGAGCATCGTCGCGCCGAGGTCTGTCGGATAGACGCCGCCGATACCGCCGAAATTCGGCGTCAGCCCGATATGCACATAAGGCCCCGCCGTCTGCGACGGGCTCTCCTTCAGCCGGCTGAGCGATTGCGCCATCAATTGCCCTCCGGCCGGTTTCCGAACAGCGAGGCGCGGCGCCCGCGCAGCACGATGTCGAACTTGTAGGCGCGCGCGTCGAACGGGATCGTCGCCTGCATGTCGAGCGCGGCGACCAGCGTTTCGATCGCCGCCCTGTCGCGGATACCGCGCACGATCGGGCATCGCCAGATCAGCGGGTCGCCCTCGAAATACATCTGCGTGATCAGCCGCTGTGCGAAGCCGTGGCCGAACACCGAAAAATGGATGTGCGACGGCCGCCAGTCATTGGGCCCGTTCGGCCAGGGATAGGGACCTGGCTTCACCGTGCGAAAGGCATAACCGCCATCGGCATCGGTGATGGTGCGGCCGCAGCCGCCGAAATTCGGATCGAGCGGCGCGAGATAGCCGTCCTTCTTGTGGCGGTAGCGGCCGCCTGAATTGGCCTGCCAGAATTCGAGCAGCGCGCCTGAGACGCCCTGGCCGCGCTCGTCGAGCACGCGGCCATAGACGATGATACGCTCGCCGATTGCGCTCTCGCCGGGCTTGGCGAAGTTGTGGATCAGGTCATTGTCGAGTTCGCCGAGCATGGCGTGGCCGAACACCGGACCGGTGATTTCCGACGCCGTGTTGTCGAAGGCCAGCAGCGCCTTTTGCGGCGAGCGCAGCACCGACGTCTTGTAGTCGGGCGTCAGCGCCGGCGGATGCCAGCCGCGGTCGCGCTGGAAGAAGGCTCCGCTCTCGGGCCTGCGGTTCGAGCCGGCATCAGCTGGCATGGCCAGCCCTGCTTCCGTCCATTTCCGAAAACACCTCCTTGGCGATCCTGAAGGCGCGGTTGGCGGCCGGCACGCCGGCATAGATCGCGACATGCAGGAACGCTTCGCAGATATCGTCGCGCGACGCACCGGTGTTGGCGGTGGCGCGCACATGCATGGCGACCTCTTCATCATGGCCAAGGGCGGCCAGCAGTGCCAGCGTCACGATCGAGCGTTCGCGCCTGCTGAAGCCCGGACGCGTCCACACAGTGCCCCAGGCTGCCTCGGTGATCAGCTCCTGGAACGGCCGGTCGAAATCGGTGACGGCATCCTCGCTGCGATCGACATGCGGGTCGCCGAGCACCGAGCGCCTGACGGTCAGCCCGGTCTGGTATCTGGTTTCGTTTTTGGGCAGTTCATCCATGGGTCTGCTTTCTCAGGGGAAGCGCCGCGACGAAATCGCGGATCAGGGTGGTCAGCGCCTCGGGCTGTTCGACGCAAGGGATATGCGCGGCGTCACGAATGATTTCGAAATGTGCGCCTGGGATCAGATCGGCCAGCCAGCGGACGAGATCCGGCGGCGTCGAGCCGTCCTGGTCGCCAACGACGCAAAGCGTGGGCACCGCGATCGCCTGCGCAGCCTCGGTAAAATCGGCATCGCGCACCGCGGCGCAGGTGCCGACATAGCCGGCGACGGCTTGCCGGGTCATCATGTTCCAGTAGCCGTCGAGCTCGGCGACACGGTCCGCGTGGAAGGCAGGCGTAAACCACATTTTGAGCACGGCATCGGCGATGGCCTGGATGCCTTTGCTTTCGACCGTTTCGATGCGGGTGTTCCAGCTGTCGGCCGTGCCAATCTTGTGGGCGGTGTCGCACAGGATGAGGCCGTCGACGATTTCGGGGCGCCGGGCATAAAACCCTTGCGCAATCAGGCCGCCCACCGACAGGCCGCACAGCACCGCATTGTTCAGTTCGAAATGATCGATCAGGCCCGACAGATCATCGACATGCTCGTCGATCGAGCTGACGCCACCGATGTCGGACAGGCCATGGCCGCGCTTGTCGTAGACCAACACAGGCATTTCGCCACCCAGTTCGGACAACACCTGGTCCCAGATGCGGAAGTCGGTGCCCAGCGAATTGATGAACACGATCGGCCGCGCATTTCCCTTCGCCTTGATATGGCGATGGTGCAGCGTGATGCCGCCAATGCTGACGAATGGCACGATTTCGATCCTCCGTGTTCACATTGCACAAGGCATTTGGTTTGGTAAAATGATATTTTACGCCGTTTCATTAACTGCTAGGTTATGAGAACATGTCCGAAAGCCGCATAAGGTTCCGTCACCTGCAGGCATTCCTTGAGGTAGCGCGGCAAGGCAGCGTGGCGAGGGCGGCCGACTTTCTCCATGTCAGCCCACCGGCCGTGACCAAGACGTTGCGCGAACTGGAGGAGGCGCTTGGCATCGCTGTCGTCGAACGCGACGGCCGCGGCATCAGGGTGACGCGGCTTGGCGAAATCTTTCTCGGCCATGCGGGCACGGCGATCACGGCACTGAAGCGCGGCGTCGATTCCGTCCGCCAGGACGGCGCCATCAACCGGCATCCGATCCGCATCGGCGCGCTCCCGACAGTGTCGGCCAAGGTGATGCCACGCGCCATAAGCCTGTTCCTGAGTGAAAATACCGGTGCTGCGATCAAGATCGTCACCGGCGAGAACGCGGTCCTGCTGGAACAGTTGCGCGTCGGTGCGCTCGATCTCGTCGTCGGCCGGCTTGCGGCGCCGGAAAACATGACCGGCTTCTTCTTCGAGCATCTCTATTCCGAACCGGTGCTGTTCGTGGTGCGGGCCGGCCATCCGCTGCTGCAGCCGGGCCAGGACATCTTCGCCCGGCTCGATGAATTCCCGGTGCTGATGCCGACGCGGGAGTCGGTCATCCGCCCGTTCGTCGACCGCCTGTTCATCACCAACGGCATGACGGCTCCTGCGACCGAGATCGAGACCGTCTCGGATTCCTTCGGCCGTGCCTTCCTGCGCCAAAGCAATGCGGTCTGGATCATATCGACAGGTGTCGTCGCCAACGAACTCTCCAGCGGCGCCTTCGTCGCCTTGCCCGTCAACACCGAGGAAACCAAAGGGCCGGTCGGCCTGACGATGCGGACCGACACTGCGCCTTCGCCGGCCTTCACCATCCTGCTGCAGACCATTCGCGAGGCGGCCAGCCAGAACGCCTGAGCGCCTTTCGCCAATCTGGCGCAGAGCGGGCCTTCAGCCGTATTTCCATAACCTGTTGGTTAACGAAACACCGCAAAATATCATTTTACCAAACCAAATACCTAGGGCACTGTGACGATGGGAGGATCGAAATCGTGCCGTTATCGGCATTGGCGGCGTTCCGCTGCCGCCTCAAGGCCTGCCGGGGCGATCTCCGATCTTAAGAACGGGCGGCATCGATTTTGAGCAGGCCGGCGGTGACCTCCAGGTGCCGTCAGGAAAGGGAGGAATACCAGCATGACCTCAAGCAAATCCGGCGTCTCGCGGCGCCAGTTCATCGCCACATCGCTCGCCGGCGGCGCGGCACTTGCGCTCAGCCGCGGCCAGGCCTTCGCGCAGGCCGCCGACACGCTGAAGGTCGGCTTTGTCAGCCCGCGCACCGGGCCGCTCGCGGGCTTCGGCCAGACCGACGGCTATGTGCTCGACCTCGCCCGCAAGGCGCTCGCCAACGGCCTCGACATCGGCGGCAAGAAATACAGTGTCGAGATCATCGACCAGGACACGCAATCCGACCCGTCCCGCGCCGGCCAGCTCGCCAAGGACCTCATCAACAACCAGGCCGTCGACCTGATGCTGGCGGTGTCGACGCCGGAGGTGATCAACCCGGTCGCCGACGCCTGCGAAGCCGCCGGCGTGCCTTGCCTCTCCACCGTCATGCCGTGGGAGGCCTGGTATTTCGGCCGCGGCGCCAAGCCCGGCGAACCCTCGCCGTTCAAATGGACCTATCATTTCGGCTTCGGCGTCGACGAGTTCTTCCGGACCTACATCTCGCAATGGAACCTGATCGAGACCAACAAGAAGGTCGGCGTCATGTATCCCAACGACGCCGACGGCAATGCCATCCGCACCCATCTGGCGCCGTTGCTGGCAAAGCAGGGTTTCACCATCGTCGATCCCGGCGCCTACGAGACCGGCACCACCGACTATTCCTCGCAGATCGCGCTGTTCAAGCAGGAAGGCGTCGAGATCTTCAACTCCTTCCCGATCCCGCCGGACTTCGCCGCCTTCTGGCGCCAGGCTGCACAGCAAGGCCTGATCAAGCAGATCAAGATCTGCCAGGTCGCCAAGACCGGGCTATTCCCGTCCGACATCGAGGCGCTGGGCGATCTCGGCAACAGGATTTCGAGCGCCGCTTACTGGCACAAGGCCTTCCCCTACAAGTCGCCGCTGACCGGCGTTTCGGGAACCGAATTGGCCGACGGTTATGAGGCCGCCAGCGGCAAGCAGTGGACGCAGCAGCTCGGCGCCTCGATGTCGCTGCTCGACGCCGGCTTCGAGGCGCTGAAGGCAAGCACCGACGCCAAGGACAAGGCAGCCGTCGCCAAGGCGCTGAGCGCGCTCAACACCGAGACCATGATCGGCAAGGTCGATTTCACCAGCGGCCCGGTCGCCAATGTCTCGCCCGGCCCGATCATCGGCACGCAATGGGTGGCCGCCAAGGAAGGCAGCAAATTCCCGCTCGACTATGTCGTGACCGAGAACGCCACCGACCCGAAGGTTCCGGTCGAGGCCAAGCTCCAGCCGTATAACGGCTGACGGACGGCTACGGGGATCGGATCGTGAACAGTTCACCAAACACTGCGATCCTCAGAGCTGCCGGCATCCAGAAACGCTTCGGCGCGCTGGTGGTGCTCGATGATATCGACTTCGCCATGAATGGCGATGAGGCCGTCGGCATTGTCGGCCCGAACGGCGCCGGCAAGACGACACTGCTCAGCATCTTGTCAGGCGCCTTCCCGCCGAGCGCCGGCACGGTCGCCTTCAAGGGCGGCGATGTGACGGCGCTGCCGGCAACGCAGCGCTGCCGGCTCGGCCTCGTGCGCACGCACCAGGTGCCGAAACCGTTCGGCGGCATGACCACGTTCGAGAACGTCTTTGTTGCCGCATCGCATGGCGCCGGTCTCGCCCGCGACGAAGCCTATGAGGAGGCGCTGGCGTCGCTGAAACTGTGCGGCATGCTGGGCGTGGCCAACCGGCGCGCCGAAACGCTCGGCCTGCTCGACCGCAAGCGGCTGGAACTTGCCCGCGCGCTCGCGGCAAGGCCGACGCTGCTTCTGCTCGACGAGATCGGCGGCGGCCTGACCGATGGCGAGGCGAGCGAACTTGTCGATACCATCAAGGAATTGCGTCGGCGCAAGATTGGCATCGTCTGGATCGAGCACATCGTTCACATCCTCCTGCAGGTAGCCGAGCGGCTGATCTGCATGGACGCCGGCAAGATCATCGCCGACGGCGAGCCGCAAGCGGTGATGGCTGACCCCGAAGTCGTGCGCGCCTATCTCGGTGGAGGCCCGAAATGAGCCTGCTCGCAATCGAGAACCTGGTTGTCCGGCACGGCCTGCTGCAGGCGGTGCGCGGCGTGAACTTTGCGATCGAGCGCGGCGAGACGCTGGCGCTGGTTGGCGCCAACGGCGCCGGCAAGACGACGTTGCTCAGGGCGATTGCCGGCGCGCATCAGCCGACCGCCGGCCGCGTGCTCCTGGACGGCGCCGATATCACCGGCGTGCCGTCGCACAAGCGCGTCGGCATGGGCGTCGCGCTGGTGCCGGAAGGGCGAAAACTGTTCGTGCAAATGACCGTCGAAGAGAACCTCCTGCTTGGCAAGACCGCCGGCCGTCCCGGCGACTGGAGCGTGGAACGAGTGCTCGACACGTTCCCCAATCTGAAGCCGCGCCGCCATGCCAAGACCGGGCATCTCTCCGGTGGCGAGCAGCAGGCCACCGCCATCGGCCGCGCTTTGATGAGCAATCCCGAACTGCTGCTGCTCGACGAGGTCTCGCTCGGCCTGTCGCCGCTGGTGGTCGATCGCGTATACGCTTCGCTGCAAGGCCTGATCAGCTCCGGCACGACGATCATCCTGGTCGAACAGGACCTCAATCGCGCGCTCTCGGTCTCGGACAAGGTCATCTGCATGCTCGAAGGACGCGTCGCGCTGGAAGGCCCGAGCAAGGGCATGTCCCGCGATGAAGTGACGAAAGCCTATTTCGGTCTGCACAGAAAAAGCGCCGGGAGTGTGCCGGCATGAGCAACCAGATCGTCCAGGGCATCCTGCTCGGCGGCTACTACGCGCTTATCGCCTGCGGCCTCTCCTTCATGTTTTCGGTGATGCGCATAATCAACCTCGCGCATGGCAGCCTGGCCGTGTTTTCCGCCTACGCGCTGTGGTGGCTCGCCTCGCAATTCCATATCTCGCCCTTCGTCGGCCTGCTCATCGTGCTGCCGCTGATGGCGGCCATCGGCTGGGCGCTGCAACGCTTCCTACTCGAGCGCAGCGCCCGTGGAGGCGCGCTGCTGCCGATCCTGACCACGTTCGGCCTCGCCATCGTCATCGACAATGCGCTGTTCGAGCAGTTCGGCGCCGACACACGTTCGCTGGCGCCCTATATCGGCAGCCTCTCCTACGATTCCTGGGAATGGCCGGGCAGCATCTATGTCGGCAAGCTTGCCGTGATCATGTTCGCCGCCGCCGTCATATTGCTTGGCGGACTGCAGCTGTTCCTTACCAACACCAGGCTTGGCCGCTCGATCCGCGCCACGTCGGAAGATCCCGACACGGCCGGTCTCGTCGGCGTCGATGCGCGCCGCGCCAACGCCCTCGCGGCCGCCATCGCCATGGTCACGGTCGGTCTTGCCGGTGCCTTCCTCGGCATGCGCGCCACCTTCGATCCCTATACCGGCGCACCTCAATTGCTGTTCGCTTTCGAGGCGGCGGTGATCGGCGGCGCCGGTTCGCTATGGGGCACGCTGGTCGGCGGCATCGTTCTGGCGCTCGCCCAGACGCTCGGCGCGCAGATCCATCCGCAAGGTTTTCTGATCGGCGGCCATGTCGCCTTCCTGATCGTGCTGTTCATCCGGCTCTCCACCTCCGGCCTCGGCCTGCGCGGCCTGCTGCGCCTGCCCGCGAGGAAAGCATCATGAGCGCGGTTTTAAACGACCCCGTCATCGAGCGCGGCACCTCCGCCTCGCCCATCTCGGCGATTGCGGTCGTCGTCATCATCGCGCTGCTTGGCATCGCGCCGCACTTCCTGTCGGCCGGCGCCGTCGACCGCCTTACCGCCTTGTTCATCTATGTGATCCTGGCAGCGATGTGGAACGCGCTGGCCGGCTTCGGCGGGCTGGTTTCGGTTGGACAGCAAGTGTTCTTCGGCCTCGGCGCCTATTTCGCCATCCGTCTGGCCGATGCCGGCCTCAACCCGTTCGCCTCGCTGTTCGTTTCGGCGATCATCGTCGGCGCGATCTCCTGGCCAATGTCGCTGTTCATGCTGAAGCTCAGGAATGGCGAGTTCGCCATCGGCATGTGGGTGATCGCCGCGCTCACCCATCTCCTGGTCAATCTCGACCGGCTGGTGCAAGGCGAAACCGGGACGTCGCTGATCTCGCTCAACGTCTATGACGCCGGCGTCAGGCGGGCGACGATCTACTGGCTGGCGTTGGCCGCCATGACGGCGCTGCTCGCCACCCTGCTTAGCCTGCTGCGTGGCAGCACGGGTGCGGCCATCCGCGCCATCAGGGACAATGAGGAGGCCGCGGCATCGGTCGGCGTGCGCGTCACCGGCACCAAGCGGCTGCTCTTCGTGCTCGCCGCCTTCGGCATCGGCATGGCCGGCGCGCTGTGGTTGGCCACGTCGATCACCTTCCAGCCGAAAACCTACTTCAACATCCAGTGGACCGCCTACATGATCTTCATGGTGCTGGTCGGCGGCATCGGCACCTTCGAGGGCGCCATTCTGGGTGCGCTGCTGTTCTTCCTCATCGAGACCTGGTTCGGCGGCACCGGCGTCTGGTATCTGATCGGCCTCGGCGCCACGGCGGTGCTGTTCTCGCTGTTCCTGCCGCGCGGCCTGTGGGGAACGCTGGAGGAGCGCTTTAGCCTGCGCCTGCTACCGGTCGGCTATCGCGTCAGGCTCCCGCCAAACGCCGCAGATGGCGACGCGGCGCCCTCGCCGCAACAGGCCGCAACGCATCCAGAAAAGGCGTGACCATGCTGTTCGGCAAGACCATCCTCATCACCGGTGTCGCCTCTGGTATCGGCGCTCGCACGGCCGAACTTACCGGCCAACTGGGCGCTGACGTGATCGGCGTCGACGTGCGTGAACCGGCAGCATCGGCCGGCAGTTTCGTCAAGGCTGACATCTCATCCAAGGCCGGCGTCGACGATCTCCTCGGGCGCCTGCCGCAGCGCATCGATGCGCTCTGCAATGTCGCCGGCCTCCCCGGCAACACCGGTGCGGTGTCGACACTGGCCGTCAACTTCTACGGCCTGCGCGCGCTCTCGGAAGGCCTCGCACCAAGACTTCGTGAAGGCGGCGCCGTGGTCAACGTCGCCTCGATCGCCGGCTATGGCTGGCGCGCCAATCTCAACCGCGCGGCATCGATGGTCGGCATCGAAGGCTTTCCCGATGTGGCGAAGATGATCGCCGACCATCCGGTGAAGAACGAGGAAGGCTATCC
Organism: Mesorhizobium sp. M0676; assembly: GCF_040320535.1. Lineage (NCBI taxonomy): Bacteria > Pseudomonadati > Pseudomonadota > Alphaproteobacteria > Hyphomicrobiales > Phyllobacteriaceae > Mesorhizobium > Mesorhizobium sp. M0676. The sequence continues at coordinate 213,781 of NZ_JAMYPU010000004.1, read as the reverse complement.
CGTTTCCAAGGAGCTGCTGCTGTTGTGGACGCAGCGCGCCGCGCATCAGGACCTGTTCAGGAGCCGCGGCATCCGCGTCAATGCAGTGAGCCCCGGCCCGGTCGAGACGCCGATCCTCAAACAGTTCCGCAATGTGCTGGGTGACGCCCGCGTCGACAGCGACATCGCCAGGGTCGGGCGCGCCGGAACCTCGGGCGACATCGCGCCTGTCGTGCTGTTCCTGTGCTCGGACGGCGCACGCTGGGTCAACGGCGCCAATGTGCCGGTTGACGGTGGGCTTGAAGCATCGATCAATGCCGAGGTGCTCGGCTTCTAGACCATCATCCCGAAAAGTGGGAGCCGATGTTCGGATCAGATCGTGGTCAATATAGAACAGACGCTCCACGGCGAGCGAGGGAGAGAACAATGGACATAGGACTTCTGATCGACGGCGATAAAAGGGATGCCTCCGGCTCAGCCTCTTACGAGCGCATGGACCCGTTCACCGGCAAGCTGGCGACCCGCGCTGCCGCAGCCAGCATCGCCGACGCCAATGCGGCTGTCCAAGCCGCGTCAGCCGCCTTCACCACCTGGTCGAAGACCGGTCCGGGCGAGCGCCGCGCTTTGCTGTCCAAGGCGGCCGATGTCATGGACTCAAAGGTCGGCGAGTTCACCAAATTGATGATGGAAGAAACCGGCGCCACCGGCCCTTGGGCCGGCTTCAACGTCATGCTCGCCGCCAAAATGCTGCGCGAGGCAGCCGCCATGACGACCCAGATTTCGGGCGAGGTCATCCCCTCCGACAAGCCCGGCACGCTCGCCATGGCGATCCGCCAGCCGGCCGGCGTCTGCCTCGGCATCGCGCCGTGGAATGCACCGGTCATCCTTGGAACCCGTGCCATCGCCATGCCGATCGCCTGCGGCAACACGGTTGTGCTGAAAGCTTCGGAAATGTGCCCAGGCACACACCGGCTGATCGGGCAGGTGCTGGTCGAGGCCGGCCTGCCCAAGGGCGTCATCAATGTCGTCACCAATGATCCCAAGGACGCAGCGACAATCGTCGAGGCACTGGTCGCGCACCCCGCCGTAAGGCGTGTCAACTTCACCGGCTCGACCAAGGTCGGCAGGATCATTGCCGAACTCGCCGGCCGTCACTTGAAGCCGGCGCTGCTCGAACTCGGCGGCAAGGCGCCGCTGGTCGTGCTCGACGATGCCGACATCGACGCCGCGGTCAATGCCGCGACCTTCGGCGCCTACATGCATCAGGGCCAGATCTGCATGTCGACCGAGCGTCTGGTCATCGATGAAAAGGTCGCCGACGAATTCGTCGCCAAGCTCGCCGCCCGCGCCGCGCAGCTGCCTGCCGGCGACCCGCGCGGCCATGTCGTGCTCGGTTCGCTGATCAGCGACCAAGCCGCCGACAAGATGGAAGAACTGGTTGCCGACGCCGTCGCCAAGGGCGCCAGGCTTGTGGCCGGCGGCAAGCGCACCGGAACCGTGGTCGAGGCGACATTGCTCGACCACGTGACGCCAGCGATGCGCGTCTATTCGGAAGAATCCTTCGGCCCGGTCAAGCCGGTGATCCGCGTCAAGGGCGAGGACGAAGCGGTACGAGTCGCCAACGATACCGAATACGGCCTGTCTTCAGCCGTGTTCAGCCGCGACATCCGCCGTGCCATGGCGGTTGCCGCGCGCATCGAAGCTGGCATCTGCCACATCAACGGCCCGACCGTCGGCGACGAGGCGCAAATGCCGTTCGGCGGCGTCAAGGGTTCAGGCTACGGCCGCTTCGGCGGCAAGGCCTCGATCGCCGAGTTCACCGACCTGCGCTGGCTGACCATCGAGGATCCGGGGCAGCACTATCCGTTTTGACTCCACCTTCTCCGACAGGGGGAGAAGGAAAGGAGCCCTCAGGGCCGTTGCCTGGCGAGCCAACGGATTCCCGCATCAAAACCCGGCAAGGCTCGAGCCACGCGATCGGCGGCCCCTCCCGGAGTTGTAAATCGTTTAATCGTGGATATTTTACCCCTCAAGCACATGCCGCCGGACGGCGGCAAGCGGTTTTGGGGACTACCACAAGTGCAAAGCAAGAATACGCGATACGCATCGCGCCGGGGAGGAATCGTTATGCCAAACAAGGCCCTGCCGCTGGTCATCAGCGCGCCGGAACCACGCACGCTCGACCTGATCTTCACCTCACCGCAGCTGGCGCGCCTCAAAGCGCATTACCGCGTCGTCGAGACGACGGCCGAGGGCGTGGCGAACTTGCCCGCCGACGTGCTTGCCGAAGCCCGCTATATTATCGGCCAGCCGCCGATCTCGCCCGAGACCTTGGACCGGATGCAGGCGCTGCGTTGCGTCTTCAATGTCGAGACCAACCTCATCAACAACATGCCCTATGAGACGCTGTTTGCGCGCGGCATCCATGTCGTCACCACCGGCCTCGTCTTCGCCGAGCCGGTGGCCGAGCTTGGCCTCGCCATGGCGCTCAACCTCGCCCGCAACATCGTCGATGCCGACCTCGCCTTCCGCAAAGGCGAAGAGCTGTGGGGCGGCGACGGCAATTTGACGGCGCGGCTTCTGTCCGGCGCCGATGTCGGCATCATCGGCTTCGGCGATCTCGGCCGTGCGCTCAACCGACTGCTGTCGGGTTTCCGCACCCGCACCAAGGTCTTCGATCCCTGGCTGCCGCCATCGATCCTGATCGACAGTGGCGTCGAGCCGGCCTCGCTGGACGAGGTGCTGTCGACCAGCGATTTCGTCTTCGTCGTCGCTTCGGTGACCTCGGAGAACCAGGGTTTCCTCGGCGCTGAGGCCTTTGCAAGTATGCGCAAGGGCGCCGCCTTCATCCTGCTCAGCCGCGCCGGCGTCGTCGACTTCCCTGCCCTGATGGCGGCGGTGAAAAGCGGCCACATCGTCGCCGCCAGCGATGTCTTCCCTGAAGAACCGCTGGCGCAGGACCATCCGGTCCGAACGATCCCCGGCTTCCTGCGCTCCGCCCACCGCGCCGGTGCGCTTGACATCGCCTTCAAGCGCATGGGCGACATGGTGCTGGAGGACATGGACCTGATCGACCGCGGCCTGCCGCCGCTGCGCTCCAAGCGCGCCGAGCGCGAGACGGTAGCAAGGATGCGTTCGAAGCCGGCGGACAGGAACTAGTTGTCGCGATAAATCCGCCTGAGATGGATTTCGCAGTTGGGCTAAACCCCTTTGTCATCGCCGCTCAGGATGACCGGGAACCTTCGACCGGTATTGGCGTTTTTCAGCCGGATCGCTCCCATTCGATCCAGACCCTACTATCGATGCCCCGCCAGGCCTAGCCGGCGGGCTATTGATTTGAAAGCAATCGGGCTGTGGGAGGCCTGGCCTACTCCAAGGAGGCTCGTCACGATTCGCGTCGGTGGCGGGCCTTTTTATTCACTCCGAGCAAAGCCGGAGCCGGCCTGCCCGCCTCGCTCTATCCGGCAGCAACGCCGGCTGGCGAGCGATTGGCCAGCACCAGCCCGACCTCGCCGACAACCTGCTCGACGCGCTTCAGGATGGGTTCGGCCCGCAGCACGCCGTCGGAAAAGTCCTTGTCCGTGGCATAGACCCCTGTCGGCAGCGTCAGCGCCTCGAAGAAGCCGAACAACGGCCGCAACTGGTGCTCGACGATCAACGCGTGGCGATCGTTGCCGCCGGTGGCAAGCAGCACCATCGGCTTGCCGCGCAAGGCGGCGGGATCGAACAGATCGAAGAAGTGCTTGAACAGGCCGGTGTAGCTGCCCTTGTAGGTCGGCGACCCCACCACCAGCACATCGGCATTGACGACGCCGTCGAAGATTGCCCGTGCCTGGCCGTCGAGATCGCGCGCCCATTTGGCAGCGCCGAGCGACGGGCCGAGGTCTTCGATGTCATAGGTGCTCGCCGACAGGCCATGCTGGCGCGCAATATCCCTGACAACCTGGTCGACAAAACCACGCGTCTTGGACGGCCTGGTGAAATTGCCGGAAAACCCGACGACGGTTGGATTGGGCATGTTTCTCTCACCTCTCGCGGCGGGGTTTCATACCGAATATTTACAGGCTTGCGCCTGCCGCAAGAAGCAAATGACTGACCTTGCAGCACCATAGTGAGGAATTTTTTTCCGTTTGCCCGCTCGTCTCAGGCCGCGAGAAGCGGGCCATAGGATTCCAGGTAGAAGCCGGGCGACCTGGCGCAGGTCCGCACCGCCTCCCTGGCGGCAACCGTTTCCTGCCACCGCAGCAGGCGCTCGCATTCGGTCGGCATGACGAAGCCCAGATATTTCTCAAGCACGCACAGCTGTTCGAACCAGGGATAGAAGGCGATGTCGGCGGCGCTGAATTCCGAGCCCAGCAAAAACCGTTCGTCCGCCCCTCGCAGGGCGAAGGCATGCTGTTCCACAAAGCGCAGATCGTCGGCAAGCTGGGCCTTGATCCGCTTATGAACCATAGCGTCGGAACTGTGCATCATGGTTGCCGTCCGGGCGTAAAGCTGCGTGTCGGCGAAGCTGATCCAGATGCGCGCCTCAGCGCGGGCCTGAGCATCCCTGGGGAAAATCGGCCGTTCGGGGAATGCATCATCGAGATATTCGCAGATGATCGACGACTCCCTGACATATTGCCCCTGATGGCGCAGCAGCGGCACCTTTCCCGTCGGCGTGAGTTTCAGGAACCACGCCGGCTTGTTGCGCAGATCGATTTCGATTTCCGTCGCCTGCAGGCCTTTCTCGGCAAGGGCGAGCCTGACACGGTGCGCATAGGGACAAAGCTGCGCGACAAAAAGCTCGATTGGCGGCATGAATAACTCCTGAGTTTCGTTATCGCCGACAAGCGGCCTGTCGGGCATAGCTAGGTCCAGTAAGGCCGGCGCGCTATTCGACAGCGTCTGGATTGATTTATCGATCGTCTGTTTCTGGAGCGAAGCGTGGATCTCCTGGCTACCCTCATGCGCGAATTGCACTTCGCAGCCGCCGGGTACCGGCGCCTCGAACTGGCCGCTCCCTGGGCGATCTCGTTCAGCCAGGCTGGGCTTCGCGGCATTCACGTCGTCATCAAGGGGCGATGCGAGGCGGTGTTCGGTGAGGAAGATGTCGAGCCTCTCGATGCCGGCGACCTGATCATTGCACCGCGCGCCGATCCGCATGTGCTGCGGTCGCCCGGCGCGCTCAAAAGCGCGAACGTCTCCGCCGCCGAACTGGCGACCCAAACCGCAGCCGGGCGTATTCGCAGCGGCGGCGAAGGCGAAAAGACCGTCATCCTGTGCGGCGCCTTCGCCTTTCGCGACGCCGACCATCCGGCATTTGCCGGCCTGCCGCGCATCGTTCACATCCGGGGATCGAATGGCCGTCTGCCCAAATGGCTGCGTGGCTATGTCGAGGCCTTGCTGGTGGAAGCGACCGACGAAGGTCCCGGCAGCGACGTGGTCATGGCTCGCCTGTCTGGGGCCATCGTCACGCGCGCCTTGCGCTCCGGTCTGGAAAGCATGGACAATCCAGGTTGGCTGAGGGGATTGCAGGACCCCGCGATCGCCAGAGCGCTCGCCACCCTGCATGAAGCCTATGGCCACGACTGGACGATCGAGACCCTGGCACGCGCGGTCGGGCTCTCCAGGGCAACCTTTGCCGCCCGCTTTCGCGATCTCGTCGGCGAAGCGCCCATGGCCTATCTCTTCGGCTGCCGCATGCGGCAGGCCAGCCGGCTGCTGCACGAGCGCAAGAGCCTGGGCCAAGTCGCCGAGGCGGTCGGCTACAGCTCGGAAGCCGCCTTCTCCACCGCCTTCAGGCGCCACGCCGGCGTCTCGCCCGGCCAATTCAGGAAACGGAAGGATCTGTAAGGCAGAGCGATATTGGCGGCGGCCGCGCCTCGCGCTAGGGCTTTTCCAGCACTATGTCTGATCATATCCCGCCGCGGTTCGCCGCCGCTTTGCCCCAGGAGATGCTTCGTGCCCAAAGGTTCTGACCTGCTTGTTGCCGCCCTCGAGAATGAGGGCGTCGATCGCATCTTCGGCATTCCCGGCGAAGAAAACCTGGACGTCGTCGAATCCATCCGCAAATCGTCGATCCAGCTGATTTTGACCCGCCATGAGCAGGCAGCCGCCTTTATGGCCGCCACCCATGGCAGGCTCACCGGCAAGCCAGGTGTGTGCATCACCACGCTGGGACCCGGCGCCCTGAACCTGACGACGGGTGCCGCCTATGCGCTGCTCGGCGCCATGCCGATGATCATGATCACCGGGCAGAAGGGCATCCGCTCGTCGCGCCAGGCCCGCTTCCAGATCGTCGACATCGTCGCCGCGATGAAGCCGTTGACCAAGCTGTCACGCCAGATCATCTCGGCGAAGACCATTCCCGCCGTGGTGCGCGAAGCGTTTCGGATTGCCGAAGAGGAGCGTCCGGGACCGGTGCATCTGGAACTGCCCGAAGACATCGCGGCCGAGGAGTGCGACGATGTCGCGCTGATCCCGCCGCATCCGGTCGAGCTTCCGCTGGCCAGCCCGCTTGCGCTCGACCGCGCCGCCGAGATGATCATCAAGGCGCAGCGTCCGCTGGCGATGCTGGGCGCCGCCGCATCGCGGCCGCGCTCGACCTCCGACCTCGCCCAGTTCGTGATCAGGACCGGCATCCCCTATTTCACCACGCAGATGGGCAAGGGCACGGTGCCCGGCGGCACCGAACTCTACATGGGCACCGCCGCGCTCTCCGAGCGCGACTATGTGCATGAGGCCATCGAACAGGCCGACCTCATCATCACTATCGGCCACGACACGATCGAGAAGCCGCCCTTCATTATGGGCGACAAGGGACCGAAGGTGATCCATGTCGGTTACCAGCCGGCCAATGTCGAGCAGGTCTATTTCCCGCAGACCGAAGTGGTCGGCGACATCGGCGCTTCGCTCAGGCTGCTTGCCGACCGCCTCGAGGGCAAGATCCCCAACGCGCAGGCGCTACTGCCGCTGCGCGAAGGGATTTTGAGCCGCATTGCCGCCCGCGCCACCGAAGACCGTTTCACGCCGCAGCGTCTGGTGCATGACGTGCGCGCGGTGATGCCGGCCGATGGCATCCTGGCGCTCGACAACGGCATGTACAAGATCTGGTTCGCGCGCAACTACCGCACGCGCGTCGCCAACACGCTGCTGCTCGACAACGCCCTGGCCACGATGGGCGCCGGCCTGCCCTCGGCGATGACGGCCGCGATGCTCTATCCCGGCCGCCGCGTCATGGCGATCTGCGGCGATGGCGGCTTCATGATGAACAGCCAGGAACTGGAAACCGCCGTCAGGCTGAAGCTCAATTTGGTCGTGCTGATCATCGAGGACAATGCTTTCGGCATGATCCGCTGGAAGCAGGCGGTCGACCAGTTCCCCGATTTCGGCATGACCTTCGGCAATCCCGATTTCGTCCGCTATGCCGAGGCCTATGGCGCCAAGGGAACCAGGGTCGGCGCCGTCTCAGAAATACAATCGACGCTTGAACAGGCCTTTGCCGGCGGTGGCGTCCATCTCGTCGTCGTTCCGATCGACTATTCGGAGAACGAGCGCGTGCTGGTCGAGGAACTGCGCCACCGGTTGCCGGCGCCACCGGAGGCCTGACGGTGGAGTAGATACCGCCGCAGCAGCGCTCAGGCGGCCCGGACCTTGGCGCTCACACGCGCCCAGGTCGGCAGCCAGTCGCCATGTGTCGCCAGCAACTCATCGACCAGCGCCCAGATCTGGTCGAGATCGAGTTCGGCGGCCGTATGCGGATCCATCATCGCCGAGTGGTAGATGTGCTCGCGGTTTTCGGTCATCAGCGCCTGCACCGTCAGTTCCTGCACATTGATGTTGGTGCGTATCAACGCGGTGAGTTGCGGCGGCAGCTCGCCAATATAGGTCGGCTGGATGCCGGAGCCGTCGACCAGGCACGGCACCTCGGCGGCGCAATTGTCCGGCAGCGAGGTGATGCAGCCATTGTTGCGGACATTGCCGTAGATCACCGAAGGCTCCCCGGTCCACACCGAGTTCATGATCGAGGACGCGTATTCCTTCGATTGCTCGACCTCGATGCGGTCGGCCGAGCGATAGGCCTCGGCCTGGCCCTTCCAGCGCTCGATCTGTTCGATGCAGCGCTTGGGATATTCGTCGAGCGGAATGCCGAACTTCTCGATCAGGTCGGCGCGGCCTTCCTTGATGAAATAGGGCGTGTATTCGGCGAAATGCTCGGAGCTTTCGGTGACGAAATAGCCGAGACGCGTCAGCATCTCGTAGCGCACCTTGTTGGGGCACCGCGGGTTCCAGCCCGGCTTCGGCGCCCTGCCCTCGCGATAGGCGCGGACCAGGTCCGGATAGAGGTTGCGGTAAGAGCCATCCGGCTGCCGGTGCTCGAACTTCAGGTAGAAGGCCATGTGGTTGATGCCGGCCGAGCGGTAGCGTATCTCGTCGTAGGGAATGTCGAGATCGTGCGCCAGTTCCATCGCCGTGCCCTGCACCGAATGGCAGAGGCCGACCTGTTTGATGTCAGGAAATTTCTCTGAAATCGCCCAGGTGTTGATCGCCATCGGGTTGACGTATTGCAGCATGATCGCGTCGGGGCAGACGGCCAGCATGTCCTCGCAGATCTTCCACAGATGCGGCACGGTCCGGAGGCCGCGCATGATGCCGCCGACGCCGAGCGTGTCGGCAATGGTCTGGCGCAGGCCGTATTTCTTCGGCACCTCGAAATCGGTGACGGTGCAGGGCTCGTAACCGCCGATCTGGAAGGCGACGACGACGAAGTCGGCACCGGCGAGCGCCTTGCGTTGGTCGGAATAGGTCTCGGCCTTCGCCTTCACGCCCAGCGTCGCGATCAGCTTGTTGACGACGATGGCGCTCTCTTCCAGCCGCTGCGGATTGATGTCCATCAGCGCGATCGTCGCGCCTGACAGCGATGGCCGCTGCAGCACGTCGCCGACAATGTTCTTCATGAACACGGTCGAACCCGCGCCAATGAAGGTGATCCTGGGATGTCTTGCCACTATTAAACCTCCGGCACTTTGCTACGCCACGTCGAAGGCGGCCCTGACGAGCCGTTCGGTGTAGGCGGTCTTGGGATGGGTGAGGACCTCGTCGACGGGTCCCTGTTCGACGATCTTGCCGTTCTGCATGACGATGACGCGATGGCAGAGCGCGCGCACCACCTTGAGGTCGTGCGAAATGAAGACATAGCTAAGGCCGCGTTCGTCCTGCAGCTTGCGCAACAAGTCGATGATCTGCGCCTGCACCGAAAGGTCGAGCGCCGATGTCGGTTCGTCGAGCAGGATGAATTCGGGCTCCAGCGCGATGGCTCGGGCAATGGCGATGCGCTGCCGCTGGCCGCCGGAAAATTCGTGCGGGAACCGCGACAGGATATCGCCGGGCATGCCGGCGCTGACCAGGGCGTCGCGAACCCGACCGACCCGCTCGCGCCGTGTCGCGCCGATCCTGTTGACGACCAGCCCTTCCTCGATGATCTGGCCGATCGTCATACGCGGGTTAAGCGACGAGAACGGATCCTGAAAAACGACCTGCATGCGCGAGCGCAGCGGCCGCATCCCGGCGCGAGACAGGCCGTGGATCGGCTGGCCGTCGAAGCTGACCTCGCCGCGCTTGGCCTCGGTGAGCTTGAGCAAGGCGAGACCGAAGGTGGTCTTGCCGGAGCCGGATTCGCCGACCAGCCCCAGTGTCTCGTGGCGGCAAAGCTTCAGGCCGAGATCGTCGACGGCGACGAGCTCGCGCCAGTCCGGCTTCAGGAAGCTGCCATGGCGCAGCATGAAGCAGACGCGCATATTGCGGGCCTCGAGGATGGTGCCGCTGTTTTCCGGCAGCGGCTGCGGCTTGCCGTGCGGCTCTGAAGCGAGCAGCCGCTTGGTATAGGCATGCTGCGGGTCGGCGAACAGCCGCTCGGTAACGTTGTGCTCGCACATCTCGCCATGCTGCATGACATAGACATAGTCCGAGAATTTCCGCACCACGGTGAGGTCGTGGGTGATCAGGATGACCGCCATCCTGAGTTCTTTTTGCAGATTGCGGATCAAATTGAGGATCTGCGCCTGCACCGTGACGTCGAGCGCCGTCGTCGGCTCGTCGGCAATCAGCACATCGGGGTCGTTGGCGAGCGCCATGGCGATCATAACGCGCTGGCGCTGCCCGCCCGACATCTGGTGCGGATACTGCTTGATGCGTGCTTCCGGCTCGGGGATCTGGACATGCCGCAAAAGCTCGAGCGCCCGCGCCCAGGCTTGCTTGCGGCTGACCTTTCGATGCACCCTGATCGCCTCGACGATCTGACTGCCGACCGTATAGATCGGGTTGAGCGAGCTCATCGGCTCCTGGAAAATCATCGAAATGCGATTGCCGCGCAATTTGCGCCGAGCGCTCTCGGGGAATTTCAGTATGTCCTGCCCGCAATAGTCGATGGTGGAGTTCGGCGACACGGTGGCCCGCTTTGACAAGAGCCCCATGACGGCGCGCGCCGTCACCGACTTGCCGGAACCGGACTCGCCGACGATGGCGATCGTCTCCCCGCGATAGAGCTGGAACGAGACATCCTTCACCGCGTCGACGACGCCGTGCTCGACCTTGAAGGCGACCTCGATGTTGCGGGCATCGATGATGGGTTGGTCGTGGCGGCCGGCATGGTCGAGCCGGACGGCTGGTGCGAAGGTGGCTGCGAGCGCTACGGTCATCCCGGCCACCTCAATAGGGATCGACGGCATCGCGCAGGCCGTCGCCCAGCGCGTTGAAGGCAAAGACGGTGATCAGCACGAAGCCGACCGGCGACAGGATCCACGGATAGGTGCCGATGACCGAATAGGTAGCCGTGTCCTGCAGCATCAGCCCCCATGAGATCAGCGGCGGTTTCACGGCGAAGCCGAGGAAGCCGAGAAAGGCTTCGAGCAGTACCACCGTCGGGATCGCGATCGTCACGGCGACGATGACGTGGCTCATCACATTGGGGAAAATGTGCTGCATGATGATACGCATGTCGGTGGCGCCAACCGCCATGGCAGCGCGCACATAGTCGATCCGCGCCAGCGCCAGCGTCTTGCCGCGCACCTCGCGCGACATCTGCGCCCAGCCCAGCGCCGACATGACGATGATGACGAAGGCGAGGAAGACGTTGGTCGGCGCGGTCACCGGGATCAGCGTCGTCAGCGCAAGATAGAGCGGCAATTGCGGGAAGGCGAGCACCAGCTCGACAAAGCGCTGCATCCAGACGTCGAAGCGGCCGCCGAAATAGCCCGAGACCATGCCGACCGTGGTGCCGATGACGGTGATGATGAACACCACCGTCAGCGCGATCATCAGCGAGACGCGCGAGCCCTGGATGGCGCGCGACAACACATCGCGGCCGAATTTGTCGGTGCCGAGAAAATGCACCGGCTGGCCGTCGGCCGAAGCGAAGAAATGCCGGTTGGCGGGGATCAGGCCAAGCAGCCGGTAGTCGGCGCCCTTGACGAAGAAGCCGAGCAGGCGCGGATGCTCGTAATCCGGCCCGACGACCGGCTGGAAGGTGACCGGGTCGAGGTCTGCAGAATCCGCCAGCGCATAGACCCGCGGCTGGAGCACGAAATTCCCGTCTCTGTCGTGAAAACTCATCACTTGCGGCGGGGCGAAAGCGACATCGGTCACCTTGGGGTCCATCGGCGCGAAGAAATCGGCGAACAGCGCCATCAGCACCAGAAGCACGACCAGGATCAGCCCGGCCATGCCGGTCCAGGAGCGCCTCAGCCGGCGCCAGACCAGCGCCATATAGCTCTCATTGCCGCGTGGGGTCGCAATCGCGGTTGCTTCAGCCGGGGGCGGCGGCGGGGATGGGTCACGCGCCAGCATCTAGCTCTCCCTGAACTGGCGTACGCGCGGATCGAGCAGCGCGAGCAGCATGTCGGCGATGATGTTGCCGACGATCAGCGTTGCCGACAGCACCATCATGAAGGTCGCCGTGACATAAACGTCGCCGACCGCCATCGAGCCGACGATGGCGGGCCCGACCGTCGGCAGCGCAAAGATGATCGCCGTCTCGATCTCGCCGGTCAGCATGTAGGGCAGCACCACGCCCTGATACATGATGAGCGGATGCAGCGCGTTGGGCACGGCATGGCGCATGACGACGGCGCTGCCGGTCAGGCCCTTGGCCTTGGCCGTCTCGACATATTGCGCGTTCAGCGTATCGAGCAGATTGCCGCGCATGACGCGCATATTGTAGGCGAGCCCGCCGAAGGTGGCGATCGCCACCACCGGCCAGACATGCTTGACGAGGTCGGCGAATTTCGCCCACGACCACGGCGCGCCGCCATATTGCGGCGAGAAGAAGCTGCCGATCTCCGACACGTTGAACTGGAAGACCAGGAGATAGACGATGATCAGCGCCATCAGGAAGCGCGGCACCGTCATGCCGAGGAAGGAGATGGCCGACAGCCCCGAGTCGATCCATGTGTATTGCCAGGTCGCCGCCCAGATGCCGAAGGTGATGCCGAGCACCGACGCCAGCAGATGGCAGACCAGTGCCAGCAGCAGCGTGCGCGGCAGCCGCTCGCCGACCACGGCGGCGACCGGCTTGTTGTAATAGAGGCTGTAGCCGAAATCGCCGCGGGTGATGATGCCGGCGACCCAGTTCAGGTACTGGACGGGCAGCGGTTTATCGAGGCCGTGCTCGACCCGATAGGCTTGCGCCTGCGCGTCGGCTTCGGCAAAAGACGCCCCGCCCTGGTTGATGAGCTGCGAGCGGATATAGTCGGCATAGTCGCCCGGCGGCGCCTGGATGATGGCAAAGGTGACCAGGCTCAGGATGACCATGACCGGGACCGCCGATGCTATGCGCATGGCCAGGAATCGCAGCATCGGACCGTTTCTCCTCCTTGGATCTAATCTGTTGCCGCTGACCTTACTCCGTCCTGTCCGCGCGCAGTGCGGGCGGGCGTCAGCCAGGGGAGGAAACTCAGTTCGTCGGACCCTTGTCGCCGGGCTTGCCGGGAAGCTGGTCGGGAAAGAGTTCGTATTTCTGCTGCTTGTCGGCGGCGACGAAGACGCGTTCGCGCACGATCGAATCCTCGGCCCAGTTGAACATGAAGATCGGCGTTCCCTGCGGGATGTTGGAGAAGCGCTTGTTGATGATCAGGGCGCCGGGATATTCGGTCAGTCCGATATTGTAGACATGCTCCGTCGAGATCTTCTGGAACGTCTTCATCAGGCTGGCGCGCTCGTCATTGTCTGACGAGGAGACGAACTTGTTGACGATGTCGACAAGCTCCTTTTCGAACGGCATCAGGTCGACCACGCCGCTTTCGGGCGCGCGGTGATCCCAGCTGGTCTTGGGTCCGACGGGCGCGAGTTGCACGGTATTCTGCACGACGGAAGTCAGCTCCTGCTCGTTGCGCCTGATCAGCCAGTCGAAGCGGCCGGAATATTGCGAGGCATCACGCTGGGTGCCGTTGAGGCCGTTGAGCACGACCCTGATGCCAAGCTTTTCCATCTGGCCGACGACGCCTTCGGCGAGGCTCTTGTCAGTGCCGTAGTCATTGTTGACCAGCATCACGATCTCGACATTCTTGCCGCCGGCGGTCCCGGCCGGGAAGTTCACGAAGCCGTCGCCATCCGTATCCTTGAGACCAGCCTTGGCCAGTTCCGCCTTGGCGCCCTCGATGTCGAAGGGATAGTAGACGGTCGAGTTGCGGTCATAGAAGCTGGTGCCCGAGGAAAAGCCACCGGGGTAGATGGCGGTGAACGGCCCCTTGACCAGCGAGTCGCCGAGCGCCTTGCGGTCGAGCGCCATGGTGATGCCCTTGCGGAAGTCCTCATTGCGATTGAGCTCGCGGATCGCCTGGCCGCGTTCGTCGGGATTGCCCCAGCCATTGGCGGAAAAGTTCATGCGCAGATTGTAGCCGATCAGGCGCGGGCCAAAGGCGAGCCGGGCCGGCGCGTCCTTGTCCGCCGCTCGCTTCAGCGAAGCGACGAAATTCTCCGGCTGCTCGAGGTTGGAGAAGTCGGCGGCCCCTGCCACCGCCTGCACGTCGCGGTCGGCCCAGGTCGACAGCTTGTAGTGCAGTTCGTTGAGATAGGGCAGCTGGTTGCCCTTCTCGTCGACCTTCCAGTAGTAGGGATTGCGGCGCAAGACGATGATGTCGTCGGGCCTATACTCCACCGGCACCCAGGCACCCATCACCGGAATGTTCATATATTCCGGCGGGAACGCGTTCTTGAACTGCTCGTAGGTATTCTTCGAGTACTTCGGATGCTGCGGCTTCAGGATATGCGCCGGGCCGGGGCAGAAGGTGCCGTAGGCCATGGCGTAGAGATACTGTTTGGGGAAAGCGTCCTTGAAGGTCCACTCGACGGTGTAGTCGTCGACCTTCTTCAGCGTCGTGCCGACACCGAAGGTTTCCGCTGTGGCGCCGTTCAACGGCGAGACATTGGGGTCGACGACCTCATCGTCCCAGTAGAACATGACATCGTCGGCATTGAAGGCAACGCCGTCAGACCATTTGGCGCCTTCGACCAGGTGCATGGTCAGCGTGTGGCCATCCTTCGACCAGTCCCAGCTCCTGGCGAGGTTGGGCAGCGGCTCGGTGTCCTTGGCCTCGACCTGGAACAAAGGCGCGGTGCGCGTCAGGCATTCCGAAAGGCCGATGTCGATGCCGCCCCATCCTTGGGTCTGGCCGGCGCCATAATTCCAGCCTTCCGGCCGGCCGCCAATGACGTGGCGCATGGTGTCGCCATAAACGCCGATGCCGTCCGGCATGTTGCCGGTCTTGAACACCAGCGGCTCCTTCGGCAGGCGATCCTTGACCGGCGGCAGCTTGCCAGTCTTGACGTATTTCTCGGTGACCCACTCGGGCTCGTGATATTCGGGCAGCGCCTTGAACTCCAGGATGGAATCGCGGGCGACGTATTTGATTTTGCCCTCGGCGGGAAACGCCGCCGGCGCCGGCGGCGTGGTCGGCTCGGACGCGTATGCACTGCCAAGCGCCAATGCCGAGACGCTCAGCGCCAGCCCGGCGAGAATGCCAATTCTTCGCCCGGCGAGAATGCCAATTCCACGAAAGTTCCTCATTGTGTTCCTCCCAGATGTTTCGACGTCTGCTGCTGCCCGCATCTATTCATGATGGCTGATTGGCGAACCGGCCTCCCGCTGTCCGCCTGCCAGCATTCTCAGCCGGCCTGTTTCAGGGCCGTTTTTTCGGCGCGCAGTTCCTCGATCGAGCGCACTTTGCGCCGCGCCGCACCCGCCCAGTCGCGGGTTTTCACCATCGATTTCGAAAGCCGCTCCTTGGCGGCCGGCACGGCATCGGCGTATTGCGGCAGCCAACGCGCCTGGGCGACGACCATCTCGTCGACCATCTGCCAGACCTCTTCCGGCGTCGACACCGCACCCACCAGCGGATCGTGCAGCACCGCGAGCTTGAGCAGGTCAATGTCGCCCGTAACAGCCGCATGCACCGACATGCGCTGAACGTTGATCGAAGCCATGCAGGTGGCCGCGCAGGCTTCCGGCAGCGTGATGCCTGACGCCATGTTGATGCCGAAGCGATCGACGAAACCGGGCGATTCGATGATCGCGTCCTGCGGCAGATTGGTGATGATGCCGGTGTTCTTGACGTTGAAGTGGCCGCGATAGACGCGGTTCGTCTCCAGCGCTTCGAGAATATGGCTGGCATGCTCGTTCGAGCGCTTCGATACGTCGAGCGGCTTCGACGCCGCTTCGAGGAATTGCGGATATTCCGTCTCGAACCAGTTGCGGGTTTCCGTGGAGTAGCGAAGATAGCCGCCGGTCTCGCCATGGATCCAGTCGGACATGTCGATCCAGCGGGTGATTTCGTCCGGCCGCTTGCGATACCAGGGCAGATATTCGGAGAGATGACCGTTGCTTTCGGTGGAGTAGACGCCAAAGCGCTTCAGCACGTCGATGCGCAGCTTTTCCTGCTGCGAATAGACCGGATGCGCCTCGAAGGCAGCCACCAGTTCGTCCTTGCCGATCTTGCGGCCGTTGAGCCGCAAATCGATGAACCAGGTCTGGTGGTTGATACCGGAGCAGACATAATCGAGTTCGCTGTGCGACTTGGCGCCGAGCACTTCGGCGATCTGTTCGGCGCCGTGCTGGACACCGTGGCAGAGGCCGACCGTATCGACCTTGCCATATTCGATCGCCGCCCAGGTGTTCATCGCCATCGGGTTGGCATAGTTGAGGAATTTGGCGCCTGGCTCGGCGACCTCCAATATGTCCTTGCAGAAGTCGAGGATGACCGGGATGTTGCGCTGGCCGTAGAGGATGCCCCCGGCGCAAATCGTGTCACCGACGCACTGGTCGATGCCGTATTTCAAGGGAATGCGGATATCGTCGGCATAGGCTTCGAGCCCGCCCACCCGGACGCAGCTGATGACGTACCGCGCGCCTTCCAGCGCCTTGCGGCGGTCGGTCGTCGCCGTCACCCTGGTCGGCAGCTTGTTGGCCTCGACGATGCGGTCGAGGATCGCCTTGATCATTTGCAGATTGTGTTCGCTGAGATCG
This sequence comes from Mesorhizobium sp. M0676, assembly GCF_040320535.1. NCBI lineage: Bacteria > Pseudomonadati > Pseudomonadota > Alphaproteobacteria > Hyphomicrobiales > Phyllobacteriaceae > Mesorhizobium > Mesorhizobium sp. M0676. Next base: position 197,304 of record NZ_JAMYPU010000004.1, on the reverse strand, counting down.
GTCAGCGCGAATTCGATGTCGCTGAATTCCGGGATGCACAAAATGTCGGTGAACAGCTTCTTGGTGAAGCCGACGCTGCCCGCGCCGATAATAGCGATTTTGAAACTCATCACCTTCACCTCGATCCATTCGAATGCCGGGTAAGGAGCAACAGGAAAGGGAATGGCGGCCCGCCTTGGCGCGCATGCCATTCGAGCCGGAATTCCGGCTCGTTCTCCTCCCCGCCCGCTCCTCGACCGCGGGTCTTTCGCGTTCTCAGGATTTGGATTATGCCGTTATTCCAGGGCGCGGCCAGAGAACGATTATGCTTTCGAGGGTAATTTTGTGCTGCATGATCTGATCGCCAACGGACAGTTGATGCGCACCATTTCGCTGCCGCGCGGCCGCCAGCGCCTGCATGCCATGCCGACCAGCACCGGCTATGAAGTACGCGAGGGCGTGACCTATGACTGGGATGGGCGCAAGCGCGGCCAGACACCGTTCACCGTGCTGCAGCACACGATCAGCGGCACCGGCCAGCTGCGCTACGAGAACCGCAACTACCGCCTGCAGGCCAACGACACGCTGCTGGTGCTGGTGCCACACAACCATCGCTACTGGCTGGAGAAGGGCGACCGCTGGGAATATTTCTGGATCTCGATGAATGGCGAGGAGGCGCTGCGCGTCCACAAATCCATACTCAGCGTCTCCGGCCCGGTGTTTCGGCTGCAGCCGGAGACGATCGATCATCTCGCCGATTGCAGCCTGCGCCTGATCAAGGGCGGCGCTTCGCCTGGCGCTGCTTCGGCAATCGCCTATGAGGCGGCGATGGCGCTTTACGACGATGTCTTCGGCTCGCACGCCTTCACTGAGAAACAGAGCATCATGCAGCCGGTCATCGATCATATCAACGCCAATCTCGACAAGCCCTTGCCCGTGGCCGAGCTCGTCCAGATCAGCGGCCTCAGCCGCGCCCATTTCTCGCGCTGCTTCGCCGAGAGCGAAGGCGTTCCGCCAGCCGAGTTCGTGCTGCAGCAGCGGCTGCAGCGGGCGGCGAAGCTGCTAACCAAAGCCGATTTCCTGCCGGTCAAGGAGGTCGCCATCCTGTGCGGCTTCGAGGACGCCAACTATTTCTCGAAAGTCTTCCGCCGGCTCTACGGCATCAACCCGACGCAGTTCCGTACCACCGGCATGTATGCCAGCCTGGGCAGCCTTCGATAGGATTACCCGATGCGGTTGCCGCTTGCGGGATCGAACAGATGCAGCGCCGCCGGATCGGCAGACAGCCGCACCTTATCGCCAGGCCGGATAGTGCTGCGTCCCATGACGAAGACACAAACCAGCTGGTTGGCGAGCCGGACATAGAACTGCGTCGACAGGCCGAGCGGCTCGACCACCTCGACCTCTGCCCTGAGCGGACCATCGTCGGCAAGCTGGATGTGCTCCGGCCGTAGCCCGACGGTGAGCACATCGCCATCCTTCAATGGCAAGCCATCAGGCAATCTCAGCTTCTGGCCGTCGGCCAGCACCGCGTCCACCTTGCCGCCCTTGGCCACTGTCGCCGGAAAAAAGTTCATGCCGGGCGAGCCGATGAAGCCGGCGACGAAGGTGTTGATCGGCCGATCGTAGAGTTCGAGCGGATGGCCGACCTGCTGGACGTAACCGTCATGCATGACGACGATGCGGTCGGCCATAGTCATGGCTTCGATCTGGTCGTGGGTGACATAGACCGATGTGGTCTTGAGCTGCTGGTGCAGCGCCTTGATCTCGGCGCGCATATGGACGCGCAATTTGGCGTCGAGATTGCTGAGCGGTTCGTCGAACAGGAACACTTTGGGATCGCGCACGATGGCGCGGCCCATGGCGACGCGCTGGCGCTGGCCGCCGGACAGTTGCCTGGGCAGACGTCCGAGGAAACTGTCGAGGCCGAGGCGCTTGGCCGCCGCCCCTACCCTGCCGTCGATCCTCGTCTTCTCCGCCTTCTTCAACAGCAGGCTGAAGCCCATATTCGACGACACATCCATGTGCGGATAGAGCGCGTAGGACTGGAACACCATGGCAATATCGCGGTCCTTCGGCGCGACATCGTTGACCAGCCGATCGCCGATATGGATCTCGCCGCCCGACACTTCCTCCAGCCCGGCAATCATGCGCAAAAGGGTCGACTTGCCGCAGCCGGACGGGCCGACCAGCACGACGAACTCGCCATCGGCGATCTCGAGGTCGACGCCGTGCAGGATGCGCAGCGAACCGTAGTCCTTCTCGACGTTTTGCAGCGTGACGGAAGCCATCGATTATCCTTTGACCGCGCCGGCGGTGAGGCCGGTGACGAGATAGCGTTGCAGGAAGGCGAAGAAGATGCAGACCGGGATCAGCGCCAGGATCGACGCCGCCATCATCTGCCCCCAGTCCACGGCGAACTTGCCGATATAGGTGAGCAGGCCGACGGCAAAGGTCTTCTGGTCGTCGCTGGAGATCAGCATCAGCGCGAACAGCAATTCGCTCCAGGCGGCGGTGAAGACGAAGCCGAGCGTGGCGCCCATGCCGGGCAAGGTCAGCGGCACGATCACCTTGCGCATCGCCTGCGCCCGCGTGCAGCCGTCGATCATCGCCGCTTCCTCCAGATCCTTCGGAATGCCGTCGAAGAAGGACTGCATTAGAAAGGTGGCGAAGGCGGTGTTGAAGGCGGTGTAGATGATGATCAGACCAACCAGACTGTTGGTCAGGCCAAGCTCGCCCATGACGCGGTAGATCGGCGGAATGACCATCACCAGCGGGAAGGTTTGCGTCAGCAAAAGCATGATCGCCAGTGTCGCCTTGCCGCGAAAGGTGAAGCGCGACATGGCGTAGCCGGCGAGGGTGGCGATGACCGTGACGAGCGCCGCGGTCGACACCGAGACGATGACGCTGTTGAGGAAATAGCGGGGGAAATCAGAGGCTTCCAGGACAGTGATGAAGTTGCGGAAGGTCGTCTGCGACGGCCACAGCGTGATGCCCTCGGAATAGAGCAGCCGCTCCGGCGTCACCGAAATCTTCAGCGTCCAGAAGATCGGGAACAGGGCGAAGATCATATAGGCGGCAATCGCCGCGTAGAGGCCGACGCCGCTGAAGATGCGCGAGGAGGTGGAGCGTCCGGCAATCATCAGACGTGCCTCACCAGCAACCGGCGGATGGCGATCAGCGCGATCGCATAGGCGATGAGCAGTACCAGTAGCAGCACCGCCACCGCGGAGGCATAGCCCTTGTCCAGCGACTTGAAGGCGCTGACATAGATGTAGACCGGCACCGTGCTGGTCGAGCCGGCCGGCCCGCCCTCGGTCATGACGAAGATCAGATCGGCGAAGGTGGCGATCCAGATCGTACGCAGCATGACGGTGATGACGATGGTCGGCGCCAGGAACGGCAGCGTCACCTTGGTGAAGCGCTGCCAAGGCGAAGCGCCGTCGATTGCGGCCGCCTCATGCAGTTCCGACGGGATCGACTTCAGCGCCGCCAGCAGCGTGATGGCGAAGAACGGAATGCCGAACCAGATGTTGGCGATGATCGGCCCCCACATGGCGGTCGCCGGATCGGACAGCACATTGGTCGGCTCGGCCTTCAGCCCGAGCGTGAAGAGCCAATGCGGCAGTGGTCCGATGATCGGATTGAACAGCCACGCCCAGGTCAGGCCCGACAGGAAGGATGGCACCGCCCAGGGCAGGAACACCACCGCCTGCACGAACTTGCGCCCGACAAACGGTTTGTCGAGCAGCAACGCCAGACCCAGGCCGAGGAAGAACTGGAAGAACAGGCTGGCGACGGTCCACCAGAGCGTGTTGACCAGCGCCTGCCCCAGCACCTGGTCGGTCAGCATCGCCTGATATTGGCCAAGGCCGACATATTCGGATTTGAAGGCGGAGAACTTCCGGAACGAATAGCTGATGCCGATGATCAGCGGCACCAGCAGCACCACGACCAGCAGAACGATCGCCGGGCTGAGATAAAGCCAGGGCTCGATGGCCGCATGCGTCAGCCGCTTCTTTCGCGGCCGGCCTGCGGATCGTATTTCGGACACGGCATAGGTCATTAGCGCTCAACAGTCATGGGTGGGTGCCGACAGCGGCAACAGCACCCTTCTCCCCGTTCACGGGGAGAAGATGCCGGCAGGCAGATGAGGGGCGGCGCCAGCCTTGGGGTGCTCGCGCTGCCCCTCATCCGGGCCTGTCTGTGCATGTCGTTGTCCCAAAACCGCTACGCACTTTTGGGCGACATGCATTCGGGCCACCTTCTCCCCGTAAACGGGAGAAGGAAGAAGAACTACTTCTTGTTCTTGGCCAGCCAGTCCTGCTGCTCCTTGGTCAGGAACGCGGCCCATTGATCGGCGACGTCCTTGGCCGACTTCTGGCCGAGCAGCACTTCCTGGAAATTCTTGATCGCCACCTGGTCGACGAAATTGCCGAGGTTCTCCAGATGTGTCGGCGGCGTCACCATTTCATATTTGGAAGTGTCGCTGAGTTCGGTGAACCAGCCTTTGAACTGCTCGGTCTTGAAGTGGGCATCCTGGTCGGCGCCATTGTGGATCGGCACGACGCCGACTTCCTTGGCCCATTCGAGATTGTCCTTGGGCGACAACAGCGTCGCCATCAGCTTCCAGGCATCGTCCTTGTGCTGCGAATTGGCGAACATCGCCCAGCCGGCATAGCCCAGCGTCGGATAGGATTTGCCGCTTGGCCCCACAGGCAGCGGCGCCACGGCAAAATCGTCGGCACTCATCTTGTCGGCAATGCCGATCAGCGCATCCGGATCCTGGTTGAGCATGGCGCAGGTGCCGGAATAGAAGCCGGTGACGGTCTCGTTAAAGCCCCAGCTCACCGCATCCTTGGGCGCCAGCCCGTCCTTGTACATGTCGGCCAGCATCTGCAGGCCCTTGACCGAGCCCTCCTCGTTGATGGTCGAGGTGCCGTCCTCGTTGAAGTAGCCGCCCTTGCCAGCGGCGATGTTCATGAACATGTGCATGCCGTTGAAGGCGCCCGGGCCACCGCGCAGGCAGTAGCCGTACTTGCCCGGAATGGCGGAGATCTTCTTGGAATCGGCGATGAAGTCGTCGAGCGTCGCCGGCGGGCCGTCGAGACCGGCCTCCTTGAACAGCTTCTTGTTCCAGAACAGCGCATTCACATAGTAGCCGTACGGGATCATGAACTGGGTGTTGTTGACGGTCGAGCCGAATTGCTTGGCGCGGTCGCCCAGCGTCTTGGCGTCGTCCCATTTGGCCATGTAAGGGCCGAGATCCTCGAGCTGGCCGTTGGTGGCGTACAGGCCCATCCAGCGCTCCGGCATCTCGACGATGTCGGGCGTATCGCCGGCCTGCACCATGGTGAGGAATTTCTCGAAGGCCTGCCCCCAGGGCAGCGAGACCACCTCGACCTTGACGCCGGCATTGGCGGCCTCGAACTCGGCGATCTGCTTCTTCAGGAATTCGGTGCGCTGCGGGCTGGTGATGACCTCGACCAGCTTGAGGGTGGTGTCGGCCAATGCGCCGCTGGCGGACATCGCCAGGCCGGCAGCGGTGGCAAGCATGATGCTCAGTCGTTTCATGTTCAGAACTCCCATTTTGAACCCAGTCATTTTTTTGCTTTGTCGAAGGCCTGGCCGATGTCGGCCCAGAGGTCTTCGACGCTTTCCAATCCGACATTGAAGCGGATGGTTCGGGGGCTGACGCCGAAGCGCGCCATCGAATTGAGACCCGGTGTCTGCTCGAGCGAGGCCTTTGCCGGCACGACGAGGCTTTCATGACCGCCCCAGCTGACGCCGATGCGGAAAAATTTCAGCGCATCGACGAAAGCGGGAATGTCGACATCCTCCGTCACCTCGAAGGAGAACAGCCCGGCATAGCCGGCAAGCGTCTTCTTGCCGGGATGGTTGGAATAGGCGGGATGATTGACCCGCTCGACCTTGTCATGCGCCTTCAAGCGCTCGGCGATGATGAGCCCGCTCTTCATGTGATGCGGCAGTCTCAGCGGCAGCGTGCGCAGGCCGCGCAACAGCAGCCAGCCCTCGAAGGGCGACAGCTTTGCGCCAAGCTGCGAGTAGGTCTGGTCGTTGATGTGCTTGATATGGGCGGCCGAGCCGGCCACCACGCCGGCGACGGTATCGCTGTGGCCGCCGAGATATTTCGAGGCGGAATGCAGCACCAGATCCACGCCGTGCAGGATCGGCTTCTGGAACACCGGCGTCGCCCAGGAATTGTCGATTGTGGTGACGATGCCCTGCTCTTTCGCCAGCCGCGTCAGATGTTCGAGATCCTGCAGCTCGAACATCATCGAGGTCGGGCTTTCCAGGTAGAGCAGTTTCGCACCGGGAAGTGCCGCGGCCACCGCATCCGGATCGGAGCCGTCGACATAGTCGACCTTGATATGCAGGCGCGGAAACAGCCGCTCGAACAGTCGGTAGGCGTCGCCATAGCAATTGCGCACCGCAAGGATGCGTTCGCCTGCGCCGACGAAAGCCAGCAACGTCGCGCTGATCGCAGCCATGCCGCTCGAAAAACCACGTGCGGCTTCAGCACCTTCAAGCGCTGCGACGCGCGACTCGAATTCCATCACCGTCGGATTGTCGCCGCGCGAATAGATCGGCTGTTTCCTGCGCCCGGCAAAGGTGTCGGCCATGTCGGCATAGCTGGCGAAGGTGAACAGCGAGGTCTGGTAGATCGGCGGCACCACCGCATTGCCGGGGAACGGGTCGTCATGCGCCAGAAGCGTCGCCGCGTCGGCGAGATAGTCGCTGCCGGAAATGCCTGGGTCGAAGCTGTGCTCGTTCATGTGCGGACCGAAAGTTTGAGGTTGGCGGCGCCGCGCTTCAAATCGTCCTCGACCGTGGCGATCAGCTTCAGCGCTTCGGCCCGGGCGCCTTCCGGATCGTGCGCGGCGATGCAGTCGAACATGGTGCGGTGGTAGGGAAAGCTTGCGTGGCCGAAATCGCGCACGCCGAGCGGATGTTCCCAGAAGCGGTGGAACAGTTCGTGCATGGCGGCGATAATCTGCTCGAACAGCGGATTGCCGCAGGCGCGGTAGATCGCCTGATGGAATTCCCAGTCCTCTTCCGACGACATGCCGGCGCGGCTGAGAAACTCTTCCTCCATGATGTCGAGCTTGCGCTCGATCTCGGCGAGGTCGTCCTTGTCGGCACGAATGGCGCAAAGGGCGGCGGCTTCCGCTTCCAGCGCGCGGCGGATTTCCAGCGTGCGCATCAGGCCGGTGAAATCATTGCCGCCGGCAAGCGTCAGCGGCATGTGCAGCATGTCGAGCGAGACGGCGGCCTTGAGATAGGTGCCCGAGCCCTGCCGGCGCTCGACCAGGCCAAGCCCTTCCCAGCGCGTCAGCGCCTCGCGCACCGTGTTGCGGCTGACCTTCAGACGCTCAGCGAGGATGCGTTCGGTCGGCAGCCTCTCACCGGGTTCCAGCTTCTCGCGCATGACGAAGCCGGCCAACGCCTTCAGCACCGCGTCGTCGCGGGCCGTCGTCTGGATCGGCGGAAGGCTGAATTCGGTCACCGGGGCTATTACCGAAGTGGTTCAATGGTCCAACCAATTTCTGCACAGACGAAGGGACCTGTCAACAGTGGAAACGCAGCAAGGCCGAAGGGCCAGGGGATGCACCTTCGGCCTTGCTGCTTCAGCCGTGGATGCGCGCCGGCGCAGCGGCGGCGCGAGCCTCGCGCCAGCGAGCGAAGATTGCCTCGCGAACCCGCCTCGAACCAGAGAGGCGCTTTTTTGCCTGCGCCAGCACCGCAGGCGACGCCTCGGCGGGCGTGCCGGACCGAAAGGGAGGAGCCGGGGCGTATTCGAGCGAGAGCTGCACGATCTCGGCCTCCTCCTGTCCAAGCAGCCTCGCAACCAGCGTCAGGCCGAAGTCGATCCCCGAAGTGACGCCGCCGGCGGTGATGAGCTTGCCGTCTTCGACGATACGCTCGTCGACCGGGATCGCTCCGAACTCCTCAAGGAAATCATGCGCATACCAGTGCGTGGTCGCGCGCTTGCCCCTCAGCAGTCCGGCCGCCCCAAGCACCAGGGCACCGCTGCAAACGGAGGTGATGTAGCGCACCTGCCCCGCGCGCTCCCACACGAAATCGAGGACTGTCTGGTCCTCCAGCAGCGCGTTGACCCCGCCCCCGCCAGGAATGCACAGCGCGTCGAGGGGCCGGCAATCGTCAAAGGTCGCGGTTGGCGTCAGCGAGAGGCGCGTCGATGACGTCACCGGGTTGCGATCCTTCCAGATCAGTTCCACCTCGGCATCCTTGGCCGATGCCAGGACTTCGTATGGGCCGGTGAGGTCGAGTTGTTGGACGTCGGGGAATACGAGGATGCCGAAACGAAGGGGCATGGAAATCTCCGTGGGTTGACTTCCGGCAATCTACGGCATCATGGTTTGGCACGATTGCCATTCATCCCTCGCTTCGGGCCAAACCAATGCGCCGTATCGAAGTACTTGCCTATCCCGACATCCAGCTCCTCGACGTCAGCGGACCGCTGCAGGTCTTTGCCAGCGCCAATGATTTCAAAAGGCAGGCCGGCGAACCGGCTCCTTACGAGGTCGTGGTCGTCGCCGCCTCACCGCGCATCCGGACATCGGCCGGTCTCGTGCTGGAGGCAGCAGTGCTGCCAACCCACGGAGGTAAGATCGACACGCTGCTTGTCCCCGGAGGATGGGGCGTCAACGCGGCCTGCGACGATCCCGTGCTGGTCCAGTGGATCGCCGGTCGCTCGCGCGATGCCACCCGAACCGCTTCCGTCTGCAGCGGCGCCATGCTGCTGGCGACGGCTGGCCTGCTCGACGGCCGCCGCGCGGTGACCCATTGGGGACGCTGCGCGGAGTTCGCCCGGCGCTTTCCCGCGGTCCGGCTCGAACCCGATCCGATCTTCATCCGCGACGGCAATGTCTGGACATCCGCCGGCGTAACGGCGGGGATCGATCTCGCCCTCTCCCTCGTCGAGGCCGACCTTGGCCGGCACACGGCGCTCGGCGTGGCGCGCGAGTTGGTGGTCTTCCTGAAACGTCCCGGTGGCCAGGCGCAATTCAGCCAGACCCTCAAGCTGCAGCAAGGCGACGGGCGCTTCGACCGGCTGCATGGCTGGATCCTCGAAAATCTGGCCGGTGACCTGTCGCTCACGCAGTTGGCCGACCACGCCAATATGAGCCCGCGCAGCTTCTCGCGGCGCTATCGCGAGGCCACCGGCCGGACACCTGCCCGCGCGATCGAGGAGATCCGGATCGAGGCGGCGCGGCGGATGCTGGAGCGGGGCCAGCCCGTCAACCAGACGGCCCGCCGCTGCGGTTTCGGCTCGGAAGAAACCATGCGGCGCGGCTTTCTGCGCGTGCTGGGCACCAATCCGCGCGCCTATCGCGAGCGTTTCTGATCGCGACTGCTTGCTCCATTAGGCCGGCGGTCGATGCGGTAGAAATAGAGCCTCTCCAGCGTTCAGGCGGGATGCTGTAGCTGGCTGAGCCCGCCATCGACGACGAGGGTCGCCGCGTTCATGAACGGGCACTCCTCAGAAATCATGAACACAGCGGCCAGCGCGATCTCGCGCGCCGAGGCGATGCGGCCGCCGGGATGCAGCGCCAGCGTCTTGGCGCGCGCCGCAACCGGATCGGCAAAACTGTTCCAATAGTCGGTCGCCTTCTGCGTCTCGACATAACCGGGCGCCAGCGCGTTCACGCGCACGCCCTGCCCGGCATATTCCAGCGCCAGCGACTTGGTCAGCCCAAGCAGCGCGTGCTTGGCCACGGGATAGGGGAAGGTATGAGGGATGATGGTGAAGCTGTGCGTCGAGGCGATGTTGAGGATCGCGCCACCGCCATTTGCGATCATTGCCGGCAGCACCGCCTTGGCGCAGTTCCAGGCGCCTTTGACGTTGACATCGAAATTGCGATTCCACTCCTCCTCGGTCGCCTCGAGCGGCGTCGAGAACACATTCATCCCGGCATTGTTGATCAGCGCGTTGATCGGCCCGATCGCGTCGGTCGCCCGGCTGACGGCAGCGGCAATCGCGGCCCCGTCGCTGATGTCGGCTGCGGTATGTCCGACATGGCCCTGCGGTGCGGCAAGGCCGGCGACCGTTTTGTCCAGCAGCGCGCCGTCGCGATCGACCAGGAACAGTTTTGCCCCTTCGGCCAGGCAGGCCTCGGCGATGGCAAGCCCGATGCCTTGCGCGGCGCCGGTGAGGAAGATGCGTTTGCCGGACAGGCGCTCAGCCATGGCTGTCACTCCACTGGAAGACGGATCAGCGCCGGCCCAGTGCCGACGAACGCAGATTGTCGAGCAAAACGGCAAGCAGCAGGATCACGCCGCGCACAATGTATTGGTAGAACGCCGGGATGTTGAGCAGGTTCATGGCGTTTTCGGCGATGCCCATGATCAGCACGCCGACGATGACGCCCGACATGGTGGCGCGGCCGCCGGCAAGCGAGACGCCGCCGAGCACGCAGGCCGAGATGACCGAGAGTTCAAGCCCGACCGCCGCATTGGGCTGGCCCGACGTGATGCGCGAGGCCAAAAGGATGCCGGCGATGCCGCAAACCACGCCTTGCAGCGCAAAGATCCAGATGCGCGTCCAGTCGACATTGACGCCGGCCAGGCGCGAAGCCTCCGGGTTACCGCCGATGGCCAGCGTGTTCTTGCCGAACACGGTACGATTGAGGACAAAACCGAAGATGCAGAACAGCACGGCCAGGACCCAGACCGGCGTCGGAATGCCGAACAGCTTCGACAGCGCCAGTTGGTAGAAATCCGGGCTGTTGATGCCGACGGCGCGGCCATCGGATGCGATCAGCGCAAGGCCGCGCACGATCTGCATGGTAGCAAGCGTCGTGATCAGCGCGTTGATGCGGAACTTGGCGATGACGACGCCGTTGATGAAGCCGACGAAGGCGCCGCAGGCGATTGCCGCAAGAAGCCCGAGGATGATCGATCCGGTATAGTTCGACGCCATCACCGCGACCATGCCGGCGAAAGCAACGATCGAACCGACCGAGAGGTCGAAGTCGCGCGCGGCGAGGCAGAACATCATCGTGCAGGCGACGATGCCGACGGTGACCACCGATTGCAGCAGGCCGAGCATGTTGCGGTCGGTCAGAAAATTCGGCACCAGCAGCGACACCAGCGCGAAGGCGACGATGAAGATCACGACGAGGCCCTGTTCGCCGAGCAGGATCTTCTTCAACTGATCGGTCATGGCAAAGATCCTCAGGATGCGATCGCGTCGGGGGTTTTCTGATCGGGAAGAGCGGCGGCCAGGATCGCTTTTTCGGCGAACTGGTCGCGCGCGAGTTCGGCGCTGATGCGCCCGCCGCACATCACCAGGATGCGGTCGCAAATGCCCATCACTTCCGGCAGTTCGGACGAGACGACGACGATCGCCATGCCGTCTTCGGCAAGCTGGTAGAGCAGTTCGTAGATTTCCGCTTTGGCGCCGACATCGATACCGCGTGTCGGCTCGTCGACGATAAGCACGCGCACGCCCTGCTCCGACAGCCAGCGGCCGAGAATGACCTTCTGCTGGTTGCCACCGGAGAGGTTGATGATGTCCTGCTTGCGCGACGGCGTGCGCACCTTGAGCTTGTTAATGAAGGTCTCGGCGGTGGCGATCTCGCTAGCGCGGTTCAGGATTCCGAAGCGTGTGTGATGACGCCGCGACGAGATGTTGATGTTCTCCTCGATCGAGCGGCCCTGGATGATGCCGTCATGCTTGCGGTCTTCCGAGCACAAAACGATCCCGGCGCGGATCGCGTCATGCGGATCGGTGGCATGCACGACCTTGCCATCAACGGTAATGGTGCCACCTGAGCGCGGGTCGGCGCCGAACACCAGCCGCATCAGTTCCGAGCGCCCCGCGCCGATCAGGCCGAAGAAGCCGACGATCTCGCCCGCCCTCGCCTCGAAGCTGGCGGGCGTCGTCAGTTTTACTCCGCAAACAGCGTCGACCTTCAGCCGGACATCGCCGGCCGGGCGTGGGCGAAACCCCCAGATATCGGAGATTTCGCGGCCGACCATTTCGGCGACGACCTGGTCGCGTGTGACGTTTTTCAGCGACGCATGGTGCGCCGCGAGCTTGCCGTCGCGCAGCACGGTCAGGCTGTCGCAGAGGCGGAACACTTCGTCCAGCCGGTGCGAGACATAGATGATGACCTTGCCCTCGCCGCGCAGGCGGTCGATCAGGGCAAACAGGATTTCGCTTTCGCGCGACGACAATGACGAGGTCGGCTCGTCCAGAGCGATGACGCGCGCGTCGAGCATGATCGCCTTGGCGATCTCGACCATCTGGCGCTCGCCGATCGACAGCGTCTTGACCTTGCGGCTGATATCGATGTCGATGCCGGCTGATTTCAGCTTGGCGCCAACATCGTCCAGCATCCTGGCACGGGCGATGATGCCGGCGTTGGCGGGGAAGCGGCCGAGGCTGAGGTTTTCGGCAACAGTGAGCTCGGGAACCAGCTGCAGTTCCTGGTGGATGACGATGACGCCATTGTCGAAGGCATCTCGCGTCGTTGCATAGGCTTGCATCTTGCCGTCGATGAGGATCTCGCCGTCATCGGCATGCTGGTCGCCGGACAGGATCTTGATCAGCGTGGATTTGCCGGCGCCGTTCTCGCCCATCAGGCCGTGCACGGCGCCCTTGTCGACGCCGAACGAGACGTCCGACAGCGCCTTGACGCCCGGATAGGTCTTGGTGATTTCCGAGAAGTCGAGAAAGGACATGGGGCGCCTATCCTTTTGCCATGCCAAACAGGCGGCGACTGTGAGCCGCCGCCTGTTTGTACAGGGAGGATTATTCGATGCCGAGACCCTTGCGGACCGTCTGGTAGTCGTCGCGCTTGGCCAGCGCACCGGCGGTCAGGATGAGCTTCTCGGGTTCCTTGTTGTTGGCGACCCAGTCATACATGTTGAGCGCAGTCTCGTAGCCGTGACGCTTCGGCGAGATGATCACCGTGCCGACGAAGCCGGTGGCGGTCGGCTTCTTGAACTCGTTGATCGCCGAATCCGCGCCGCCAATGCCGACGCCGATCACGTTTTCGGCCGGGATGCCGACGCTTTCGGAAGCGCGCACGGCGCCGAGCACGGCTTCGTCGTTGAGGCCGAAGGAGACCCACTTCTTGATGTCGGCATGGGCGTTGAGCACCACCGTCGCCGCATTCAGTGCAGCCTCGGTGTCGGTCTTGGCCTGAGGCGCGTCGAAGATGTTCTCGGCCTTGAAGCCGTTGGCCTTGAGCACCGAGATGGCGCCTTCGACCCGGTCAACGGCGGTCGGCAACTGATCATAGGAGACGCGGATGGCGCCGACCTCGTCGGCCTTCCAGCCGCGCGCCTTCATTTCGTCGACGATCGCCTGGCCGACGGCCTCGCCGATCTTGGTCGCCGAAATGCCCATATGCGGCACGTCTTCCAGCGCCTTGCCGTCTGCGCCGACCAGACGGTCGTCAACGGTCATCAGCTTGAGATTGTTTGCGGCGGCCTTGGCGACGATGCCGGGGCCGAGTTTCACATCAGGTGTGCAGACGATGAAGCCTTGCGCGCCCTGCGCGCCGAGATTGTCGATCGCCGACATCAGCTTCTCACCGTCCTCGGCGCCGATCTTGACCAGGGTAAAACCCTTCTCCTTGGCGGCCTGGTCGGCGAACTTCCATTCGTCCTGGAACCACGGCTCCTCGGGCTGTTTGACGATAAAACCTATCTTGGTGTCCTGAGCATATGCTGCGATGGTCGTGACGGACAGCACGGCAAGCGCGCCCGCGACGAGCGCGGTCTTCAGAAGTCGCATGATTACCTCCCAGCGATGGCCGGGCGCTCAGCCCGGATGCAGAGTCTCTAATTCTTTTTATCATACCCGTCAATTGATCTGGTATGATAATTGAGCTACATGCTCTGACCAGGGATCGCTGGCGCAAATCATCCGCATCCGGTAAGGCCGGGGACGCGAGATCAGTGGTTTCGCCGCCTTGGAGGAGGGCTGAGGTGACCGAAACTTCGAAGAAGGCATCAGGCGACACCCGCCGCCCGCGCGTCATGCCCGATGTGACCAAGGCGCTTGCCTCCGACATCTTTTCCGGACGTTATCCCGCCGGCTCGTCCCTGCCGACCGAAAACGAGCTCGGCGTCGAATATGGCGTGAGCCGCACCGTCATCCGCGAGGCCTTGAAGGTGCTGGCCGCCAAGGGGCTGGTGCTGTCGCGGCCGCGCATCGGCACGGTTGTATGTGAACAGGACAACTGGAACATCATCGACCCGCAGGTGCTGGCCTGGCACGCGCCGCATGCGCTGGACGACAAATTGTTCGACGCCATCCTCGAGACGCGCCGCGCCATCGAGCCGCTGGTAGCTGAACTGGCGGCGACTCGTGCGACGCTGCAGGAGATCGCCGATCTCGAAGCCGCCTGGCGCGGCATGGCCAATGCCGGCGAGGATCTCGCCGCCTTCTCGCGCTCGGACATCACTTTCCACCAGATCGTCTATGCCGCGAGCCACAACCCGATCTTCCGCCAGATCGGCAATCTGATCGACACCGGGCTGAAATTCTCGCTTGAAGCAACGGCGACCATTTCGCTCGCCCGGCGCATGGAAGCAGTGGCGGCGCACCGTGAGGTGGTGGAGGCACTGCGCATGCGCGATGCCGCGGCGGCGCGTGCGGCGGCAGGCCGGATCCTCGACCTTGCGGCGCGCGACCTGGTCAGCGCCAAGAAACTCAAGAACAACTGAGACCAGCATGAAAATCATCTCGCTCACCACCTACATCGTCCCGCCGCGCTGGCTGTTCCTGAAGATCGAGACCGATGCCGGCGTCACCGGCTGGGGCGAGCCTGTCGTCGAAGGCCGTGCGCTGACGGTCGAGGCAGCGGTCAAGGAACTTGGCGATTATCTGATCGGCAAGGACCCGCGCCTGATCGAGGACCATTGGACGGTGATGCATCGCGGCGGCTTCTACCGCGGCGGGCCGATCCTGATGAGCGCCATTGCCGGCATCGACCAGGCGCTGTGGGACATCAAGGGCAAGGCGCTCGGCGTGCCTGTGCACGAACTGCTCGGCGGCAAGCTGCGCGACAGCATCAAGGTCTATTCCTGGATCGGCGGCGACCGGCCGGCGGAAGTGGCTGATGGCGCCAGGGAAGTGGTGGCGCGCGGTTTTCAGGCGCTGAAGATGAATGGCACCGAGGAACTGCAGATCGTCGACAGCCATGACAGAATAGATGCGGCTGTCGAACGAGTCGCCATGGTGCGCGAGGCCGTTGGGTCCAACATTGGCATCGCCGTCGATTTCCACGGCCGCGTCCACCGGCCGATGGCGCGCATGCTGGTCAAGGAGCTCGAACCCTACCGGCTGATGTTCATCGAGGAGCCGGTGCTCAGCGAAAACCGCGAGGCGCTGAAGGAGATCGCAGCGCTGGGCTCGACGCCGATCGCGCTCGGCGAGCGTCTTTACAGCCGCTGGGATTTCAAGTCGGTGTTCGAGCAAGGCGCCGTCGATATCATCCAGCCGGACCTGTCGCATGCCGGCGGCATCACCGAATGCCGCAAGATCGCGGCGATGGCCGAGGCCTATGACATTGCGGTGGCGCCACACTGCCCGCTCGGGCCGATCGCGCTTGCCGCCTGCCTGCAGCTCGATGCCGTCAGCTACAACTGCTTCATCCAGGAACAGAGCCTCGGCATCCACTACAACGCCGCAAACGATTTGCTCGACTATGCCGCCAACAAGGACGTCTTCCGCTACGAGGATGGCTATGTCGCAATCCCCGATGGTCCCGGCCTCGGCGTCGAAATCGACGAGGACTACGTCAAGGAACGCGCCAAGGAAGGCCACCGCTGGCGCAACCCGGTCTGGCGTCACAAGGACGGCTCCTTCGCCGAGTGGTAGCTCGGCCGACCTTGCGGCCAGGCCTTCAGGACCTCGGGTTCGATTTCGCGGTGGCGCCAGCGTAACGCAGGCCTCTGATGGGCCGCAGCGCCGAGCACCAGCGCATGGGAACCGTCGGCGCCGGCAAGCCGCAACTCGCTGACCGCCTGGGTTGCCGCAAGCGATCGAAAGCAGTCGCTATCCATGGAACATGGCGGATGTCCTGTTCTCATCGACCTTTTCTTGGCCCGCCAGCCGCGTCACCTGCCCGCGGCGTGCCGGCCTGCGTTCCTGCCGGAGAAGATGCAGCTGCCGAGAAATGTCCCTTCCAGCGCATTGTAGCCGTGATAGCCGCCGCCACCGCCGCCGGCCACCTCGCCTGCCGCATAGAGCCCGGCAATGGGTTCGCCATTGCCGTCGAGAACCTGCGAATTGAGATTGGTGTGCAGGCCGCCAAGCGTTTTGCGCGTCAGGATGTTGAGGCGCACCGCGATCAGCGGCCCGTGCCTGGGATCGAGTATCTTGTGCGGCTTGGTCACCCGGAAGATCTTGTCGCCAATGTAGTTGCGGGCGCCGCGGACGGCTGTGACCTGCGCATCCTTGGTATAGGCATGGTCGACCTCGCGATCGCGCGCCACGATCTGCGCCTTGAGCCGGTCGTAGTCGAGCAGATTGTCGCCTGACAGCGCGTTCATGCCGGCGACCAAGTCGGCCAGGTTGTCGCGGACGACGAAGTCCTCGCCCTTTTCCAGGAACGCTGCCACCGATGGTGGCGCCTTGCCGCCGCGCCGGTTCTTCAGCACGGCCCGCCAATCCTT
The DNA here is from genome assembly GCF_040320535.1 of Mesorhizobium sp. M0676. Taxonomy (NCBI): domain Bacteria; kingdom Pseudomonadati; phylum Pseudomonadota; class Alphaproteobacteria; order Hyphomicrobiales; family Phyllobacteriaceae; genus Mesorhizobium; species Mesorhizobium sp. M0676. The sequence goes on along the minus strand of NZ_JAMYPU010000004.1, from coordinate 180,645 downwards.
GGCCGTAAAGTCTAGGTTTTGCTCCGAACCCGACAGCACGAACTCCTTCGAAGCGATCGTCTTGCTCAGCACGAACCAGGAATAATCGTGTCCCGTCGACAGGATACGCTTCAAGGTGCCGAGCGAATCGAAGCTCGGGAAGAACGGCGCCTCCATGCGTTGTCCCAGAGCATCGAACCATAGCGGCGACGGCGCCGACAGGATGCGGATGCCGTGGTTCGGCCAGATCGGATTCCAGTTCTTGATCCCCTCGACATAGTGCCACATGCGGTCGGCGTTGATGACGGCCCCGCCGGCGTCCTGGGTGATCGCCACCATGCGGCCGTCGACATGGTGCGGCACGCCGGCAACCATACGCTTCGGCGCTGGCCCCAGCCGCCCGACCGGCCAAACCTTGCGAACCAACTCATGATTGCCGCCGATGCCGCCCGAGGTGACGATCACGACACCGGCCGAAAGGTCGAAATCGCCGACGGCCGTGCGGCTCGACTGCTTGCCGCGCTCGACATCGGATGCCTCCAGGATTTCGCCCGCGACGCCGGTGACCGCGCCGTTGGTCTTGATCAGCCGGCTGACCTGATGACGGAATTTCAAAGTGATCAGCCCTTTGGCGACGTGCTCGCGCACGCGCCTTTCGAACGGCGCGACCACGCCCGGCCCAGTGCCCCATGTCAGGTGGAAGCGCGGCACTGAATTGCCGTGGCCATTGGCCAGCGCGCCGCCGCGCTCGGCCCAGCCGACCACCGGCCACCAGCGCATGCCCATGGCGTAGAGCCACGGCCGCATCTCGCCGGCGGCGAAATCGACATAGGCTTCCGCCACTTTCCTTGGCCAATGGTCCTCGGGCCGGTCGAACTGGGCAGAACCCAGCCAATCCTGCCAGGCGAGGTCGCGGCTGTCCTTGATGCGCAGGCGGCGCTGCTCGGGCGTGTTGACCAAAAACAGGCCGCCGAGCGACCAGAATGCCTGGCCGCCGAGAAAACCGCCACCCTCTTGCTCGACGATGATCACGCGCTTTCCGGCATCGCCGAGTTCCGCGGCTGCGGCCAGGCCGGCCAGCCCGCCGCCGACGATGATTGCATCCGTGTCAGCCATTGTCGTAACTCCTGTCCCGGCTTGTTGTTTTTGACATCGGATGCTCGTTGCTAGCCGCGCAGCGCGTTCCAGATGATGCGCGGCAGCTTCAGGAAGCTCGGCCGGTAGTTGAACTCGGTGATCAGGCGGCCGACCATGTGTGCCCTTTTGTGGGTCAGGAACCAGGCCGGCTTCGGCATGATGCGGAACGGCGCTTCGAGCACGCTGCGCTCCGGTCTGTCGAACAAATAGGTGTTGTGGACGACGCCGATGCCGCTCTGCACATCGTCGAGCGTGTGGCCAGGGAAAGCACCCCAGGTCGGGCGCAGCAGCGCGAACAGAACGCCGCTCCAGGAATTGATGCCGATGCCGCCATAGCGCAGTTCGGCAATGATTTCCTCGAAGCGCTGCCGGCCGATCTCGGCGATCGTCCTGGGATGGATGAGGATGTTGGCGGCAAGCGTGCCGTGCAGCTTTTCATTGGCGTAGGCGACAGCGGCGCGCAGATAGGATTCCGCATTGCCCGCCGGCAGCCGCATGACGCTGAGCGCCGGCGCGAACACCTCGGCATTTTCGAGATAGGCGTCCGTGCCCGGCCGGAACGGCACCACAACGCAGGCGGGCCCGCCAGGCCGCTCGAATTTTTGTGCCGTGTCGGCGTGCGCCTCGAAGGCGGCGAGGCGCTCGGTCGCGCCGGGATAATAGGCCGGGCGCGACGGGGCTTTCTGCATCACCTTTTCGAGTGCTGCCAAAAGCGCATCGGATTTGCCCCAGCCTTCGGGCAACACGAGCATTTGGCAGGCGATGCAGTTGAAACCGGAATTGTTGAGCTTTTGGGTAGCGATCAGTTCGGCGTGGTAGGTGATATCGGCATCCGACCACGGACCGGGCACCACGATGGTGGGTGCCACGCCGCCAAGCTCCGAGGTGATACGCCGGCTGTTGCGCGGCGTGCCCGCCGCCTTGTTCTTGCGGCCCTCCTCGCCAGGCCCCCAGACGATCGCGTCATGCGAGGCGGCGGCACCGGTGATGTGGATGTCGTCGACGAGATCGTGGTTGCACAGATACGCGCCGACATCGGCGCCACCGCGCACGATGCGCAGCGCTCCGAATTCGATCAGCGGCCGCAGCGCCGGCCGCAGGAAGTCGATCAGATAGTCGTTGACCGGGTTCATCTTGAGCAGAACCACCTGGTGCTCGACCAAAAGCTTGTGCAGGCAGTCGAGCGGCGCGATCGAGGCGACATTGCCGGCGCCGAGCACGAGGCCGATCTTGCCCTTGCGGCTGGTGCGCGGCGCGTCATAGGCCGATGCGGTGTTTGCGGCGAGGTTCGCCTTGGTCACGCCGGGCTGCATCCAGATCTCGGCCTTCAGCCCGGTGAACAACACCTTGTCCCAGAGCGAATTCGGAACCACCGTTACCGCCACCTGTCCGCTAGGCAAGGTGCGGACCGGCAGTCTGTCGAGAAACTTCTTGCCCTCCATCAGGCTGAGCGTGTGGATGAACTGGTTGCAGCCATCCATCAGCGCCGCCGGGCCAGCCAGCCATTCTTCGCCTTCCAGCGGCGAGCCGGTCGGGATGCCCTTCTTGCGCGTCGCGGTTTTGACCCACGCCTCGGCGACCTCGCGGATGTGATCCTTGACCTGCCGCAGCAAGGCGATCCGCTCGCCATTCGAGGTCTGCGCCCAGTCGTCCTTCCTGGCGTCGAGATCGGTGAGGGCGAGGTCGAGTTCGGCTGCCCATTCAGGCTGCACGGGCTGAGTTTTGACTGCCTTGGCGACCATCCTATCCTCCTCCACTTCGGTCTCTTTGTTTGACGCAACTCCGGACGGAACCGCTTCACACTTTTCCTGGAATTGCTCTACGAAAACGGCAGTGCGGCCCATTGCTCGACGAATTTCCCGCCGGAATAGACCTGGATCGAACCGAACTGCTGTAGCACGAATTCGCTCTGGGTCGGACGCAGGAAGGCGTAGTCGTCAGGCCCGACATTGACGTTGTCGGGCAGCGCCATGAATTGCTGATTGGTCGAAAAGCCGAACGTCTTGTCGGTCTTCATCCCCACGGGATGGACGGGCTTCGCCATCCATTTTCCGCCATAGAGAAAACAGCCGCGCCGCGGCAACAGCCCGAGCTTCTGCAGCAGCCAGGAGCGCTGGTCGAGGCCCGGCACCTGGACATCGACCACCTTCAGGATCGGCGTCGCGATGAATGCGGCAGGCCGCAATTGGCTGAGGCTCGGCACATCGAAATCGGTCGGCAGCATAAAAGCCGATCCGATGGACAATTCATTGGCGCCGACCCAGCTGTCATAGAGCAATGCGGTGCTGCTGCCGCCAAGATTGAGGATCTTGCGCTGGTCGGCGGCAAGGCAAGCGACATACTGGCGAAACAGGCTGATCGCCTTGACGCGCGCCTTGGCCGGTCCTCCCAGCAGTTTGGGGATATGGCCGATATGCGCCTCGTAGGCCATGACGCCTTCGCATTTCAGCCGCGGGTAATTCGCCAACGCGGAAACTGCCCGGGCCAGTGAGTCGGGATCGCTGATACCGCCGCGATGAAGGCCGACATCGACCTCGAAGCAGACGCGCAGCTCGCGGTCGAGCTCGGCGGCAAGCGAGCCATAGGCGGCCAGCCGCTCCTCGGTATCGATCAGCCAGACGATGCGCGACGTAGCTTCGCCGAGCCCGGCGAGAACGCCCTTCGTCAGCGCGTGCCTGGCGCCGGCAACCGGCATCGGCTTGCCCAACAGGAGATCGACTTGGGGAAACACTTTCAGCATCTCGGCGCTGATCGGCAGATGAAAGGTCATCAGCCTGTCGGTCGCAAACGCAGCGCGGATATGGTCGATCAGCGGCAGGCATGGCAGCGACTTGTCGACGAGGCGCAGATCGAGGCCCGTGGCGAACTTCGCCTTGATCGCAGCGATGTTGTGATCGAGCCGGTCGAGATCGAGCACCAGGCAAGGCTGAAAGATCCCGGCTGCCCTGAGCGCGCCCGACATTTCCGCGAAATAGGTGTCGGTCAAGCTCATGCCGCGACGCCGAGCAGCCTGGCAATATAGGGCGACACGAAGCGGTTGTCCGGGTCCATCTCGCGGCGGACCGCCATCGCATCGTTCCAGCGCGGATAGAGCGCGCTCAATTCCCTTGATGTCAGGCTGTGCATCTTGCCCCAATGCGGGCGGCCGCCGCGCTTCCTGAAGATCGGCTCGGCGGCGTTGAAGAACGCCATCGGATCGCGCTCGACGCCGTGATGGATGGCGATGGAACAGGTTGGGCGCTTGTAGAAGGGGCTGAGCCAGACATTGTCGGGCGCGACGACGCGCACCTCCATCGGAAAATAGACCTCTGGAAACCGCGTCTCGAGCAGCGCAATGATTTCGCTGAGTGCGGGCGCCCCTTCCTCGAACGGCAGGTGGTATTCCATCTCGTTGAACTTGACGTTGCGCTCGGAGGTGAAGACCTTCAGCCACTCCTCGACATAATCCTCGGCCGGCACCTTGGCGAAGGCCGAGCCGATGAGACGGCGGCGCAGCCAAGGGAGCCAGCTGAGATAGTCGCGCAGTTTTCTCAGCGTCGTCACCGCATCGTCGTCTTCCGTCGGCGGACGCACCGTCGCCGGCGCCTCGGTGATGTCGCTGGCAATCAGCAGCGCCTGGCCGGAAAACGGCACATAGTAGAACTCGGCCGAACGATGCGCCGTCATGGTGCTTTCGAATTGCGCAAGCACATCGGCAATCGGCGCCGTCCAGCGGCGGTGCCGCATCCGGTAACTCGCCACGTTGCGGATCGTCACTTCGGTGACGGCGCCGAAAGCGCCGAGCGAAGCGCCCATGGCTTCGATCATGTCGGGGCTCTTGGCACGGTCGAACTCTTTCACGGCGCCACGCCCGTCGACGATCTGCATCGCCTCGAGCTGGGTATGGTAAGCGCCGAGCGTGATGCCCGAGCCGTGGGTGGCGGTGCCCAGCGCCCCGCCGAACGCCTGCTTGTCGATGTCGCCCATGTTCGGCAGCGCCTGGCCGACGCCGTGCAACAGCTTTGCCAGCGCGCCGATCTTGGTGCCGGCGCCGACCCGTGCTGTCAGCCTTTCGGGATCGTGCGACGTCAGGCCCTCGAAGCGATCAAGCGACAGGATCGTCCCGTCATTCTTAACCAGAGGCGTGAAGGAATGGCCCGTGCCAGCGAATCGAACTGGTCCCGGCGCGTTGCGAATGGCACCACTCAGCTCATCGAGACTCTGCGGTTCGGCAAAAGCCTGCGGCGTGGCCGTGACATAGCCCGACCAATTGCTCCACTGGCTGATAGCCTCTCCCAAAATTGCCTCCCTGGGACGCCGGCTTTGCCGGTCTTTCTCCTAGCGCTGAATAATATGATACATACTCAGCTTTTCGGATATGATACATTGTCAGCTTTCTGTCAACCTGGCAATCGGAGGTGTCTTGTGTGGTCCCGTGTTCAAGTGCATGGCTTTCGCCATGATTGTTCGCATTCCGATAGTGAGATTATCTCTAGGCAATTAAAAGGACAAACAAGGACACAAATATAATTAAAACAATCTGCTTAAATCTCACCACAAGAGCTTTGCGCTCATCCCGTTTTATTCTGATTTTTGTTTCATGTTCGTCATACTTTATATATCCATAAAACATGCAGCATGCTAACAAAACCAAAAAAATACCTCTCCTACCATGGCTTTCTCGGAAGTCACTGCTGCCAAACGCAACCACCCATCCGCCAATTCCGTAAATAACCAATGTTGAAGTGAATAAAACGAAAAGCATCGAGAAAACGTATAGTTTCTTTAACGCATTCCGACGACCGTCGTGCCCATCCATCACTACAGTTCCTTTGCTTGCACGAACGTAAATCAATACTGCATTATTCATGATTCATACTTGATTTCCGAGTACCCCTCTAGCTCACCTCGGGGCAACGGAACTTCACTACACAATAGCACGCCGCCAGGTCGTGGGGCGAACGGCTAGGTTCCTCGTCCGTCAGCGAGCCGCGCGCCGTACTAAGGGCCGTGCAAATCCATGAGGGCAACCGGCTGTATCACGAGCCTCACCGCGACCGGGCGATCGTGATCGAGCGTGGTATCTGATTGTCATCGGACGACATTCCGCGCCGGCCGCATTATCTACAGCGACGCACGCTGAGCCGGCGTCGGCATTGAACGCAGTTCGTTGCCCCTTCAAGCCAGCCCAAACGTTTCCACGGCCCGCATGATGCCGCGCAATTCGGCCAAACCCTTCAGGCGGCCGATCAGCGAGTAGCCGGGATTGATCCTTGTCTTGCCGATATCGTCGGCGAGCAGGTGGCCATGGTCCGGCCGCATCGGGATTTGCCAGTCGGCGCGGCCCTCCTTGCGGCGGCGCGCCTCCTCCTGCATCAGCGCCAGGATGACATGCGCCATGTCGGTGCCGCCTTCGAGATGCTCGGCCTCGTAGAACGAGCCGTCGTCCTCGATGGTGATGTTGCGCAGATGGGCGAAGTGGATGCGGTCGCCGAATTCCTTGACCATGGCGACGATGTCGTTGTCGGCGCGCGTGCCGTAGGACCCGGTGCAGAACGTCAGCCCATTGGCCTGGCTGTCGACGGCATTGAGAATGAAACGCGCATCCTCGGCGGTCGAAACGACGCGCGGCAGGCCGTAGAGCGAAAACGGCGGATCGTCGGGGTGGATACACATGCGCACCCCCTCCTCTTCCGCCACCGGAATGATCTCGCGCAGGAACCACGCGAGGTTGCCGCGCAACTCCTTCGGCCCGATTCCGTCATAGTCCGCAAGCGCCTCGCGAAAACTGTCGCGGTCATACTTGCGCTCTGTAGCCGGCAGGCCGGCGATCAGATTGCGCTCGATCTGGTCCATCTTCTCTGGCGACAATTCCTTCAGCCGCGCTTCCGCTTGCGCAATACGCGCCGGCGTATAGCTGTCAGCACCGTTCTTGCGCTTCAGCACGAACAGATCGTAGGCGGCGAAATCAACGGCATCAAAACGCAGGGCGTAGCCTGTCGTCGGCAGACGGTAGGCTAGATCGGTGCGGGTCCAGTCCACCACCGGCATGAAATTGTAGCAGATCGTGGCGATGCCGGCCCTGGCCAGCGCGCGGATCGAATCGCGGTAATAGCCGGCATAGCGCTCGCGTTCCTGCGCGCCGATCTTGAAGGAATTATGGACCGGAATGCTCTCGACGACCGACCAGGTCAGTCCTGCTTCCTGGATAATGCGCTTGCGCTCCAGCACTTCGGCCTCAGGCCACGCCCGGCCGTCATAGATATGGTGGAGCGCCGAGACCACGCCGGTGGCGCCCGCCTGCTTGACATGATCGAGCGTCACCGGATCATCGGGCCCATACCAGCGCCAGCATTGTTCCATTTCGGCTTTCCTTCTGCGACAGGTTGGCAACTTATTGTTGGACCCCGATGGGAGTCGATAGAAAATGGAGGAGTTTTTAGAAATGACGGATTTCGACGGCAAGGTCGCCCTGGTGACCGGGACGACCGGAATCGGCCTGGCAACCGCCACACGCCTTGCGGCCGGTGGCGCCGCAATCATCGCCTGCGGCATCGACCGCGCCGCCAACGCGGCGATGAAAGCGCAACTAGAAAGTGCTGGTGCCGCGGTGCTGGTCATCGACACCGATGTGTCCGTCTCCGATCAGGTGCGCGACGCGGTCGCGGCTGGCGTCGCGAAGTTCGGCGGCCTGGATGTCATCGTCAATTCAGCCGCCGTCCATCCCTATGGCACGGCGACGACCACCGACTGGGAAACCTGGAACCGAACGATGACGGTCAATGTCGGCTCGATCTACCTGACCGCGCATTTCGGCATTCCGGAAATGATCAAGCGCGGAGGCGGCGCCATCGTCAACGTCGCCTCGGTGCAGGGCTTTGCCTGCCAGCAGAACGTCGCCGCCTATGCCACGACCAAGGGCGCCATCCACACGCTGACGCGCTCGCTGGCGCTCGACTACGCGGCATCAGGCATCCGCGTCAATTCGGTCAGCCCGGGCTCGATCCGCACGCCGATCCTGGAGAAGGCTGCGCGCGGTGACGGCGGCAGCGATGCCGATGTCGAAGAGGCCTACAAGCGCTTCGGCGCGGCGCATCCGCTCGGCCGTATCGGTGAACCGGAGGAAGTGGCGGAACTCATCGCCTTCCTGTGCTCGTCGAAGGCCGGTTTCTGCACCGGCGCGGACTACAGGATCGATGGCGGCCTGACGGCAGGTATTGGCGTGAAGTAGCGCTATCATGGCGTTCTGCGCGCTTGCAGGCAATCGGTGTCCGACCGCGCTACAGCTTCCACATCCGCTTGGCATTGCCCGACAGCAGTTTCGTTCTCTCCTCAGGACTTGCTCCAGCGATCAACGCATGCGTCGCCGCCACCCAGGTCGCAAGGCCACCGCCAAGCGTGCACACCGGCCAGTCGCTGCCCCACACGACGCGGTCCCAGCCGAAGCAGCCGATCGTGTGCTCGACATAGGGGCGCAAGGTCTCGACTGTCCATGAGCCGGCATCGGCATAGGCGACGACGCCGGAGATCTTGCCGATGACATTGGGACGCCGCGCGATCTCACTCATATGCTCGCGCCACGGATGTTCCGCACTGGCCTTGATGTCGGGCACGCCGCAATGGTCGAGCACGAACTGCACATCCGGCGCCAGATCGGCGAGCGCAACCGCCCTTGGAATCTGATGCGGCAGGACGACGAAGTCGAAGGTCAGGCCTGTGCCGGCAAGCCGCTTGATGTTTTCGCGAAACAGCGCGCTGTCCGAAAGCTCGTCCGGCATGACATGCAGCACGCGGCGGAACCCCTTGACGAAGGGATCGGCTTGCTGGCGCTCGAGATAGGCGGCGAAGCCGGCCTCCTCCGGACGGCAGGAGGCGATCGCCCCGCGCAACAGCGTGCCCTTTTCCAGCGACTGCGCCTTCACATGGCTGGTCTCGGCCTGGATGTCGGCTTCATCGACGTCGACCTCCATATGCAGCGCGGCCTCGATGCCGGCGCGGCGGGCCTGGATCGCATATTCTGCGTGCGGGAAATCGCGGTTGAGCGCCGGCTCGCGGCTGAGCCAGGGATAGCGCAGCGCCGACAGGTCGATCAGGTGCAGATGAGTGTCGATGATCATGGCTGTCCTCCTCGGTGATTTCAGATCATCGCCAAATGCCTAAACCCAGCGCATGGACATACTCTGGCTCAGCCCCGCTTCGGGATCTCTTTGTCCTCGAGCAGCAGCGTCAGCCCCATGGCCACGAAATAGAGCGCCGCCACCCAGATGAACATCACGTTGAAGCCACTGGAGTAATGGTCGAGCACCACTTCGCGGATCGCGCCCGGCAGGCTCGATGCGAGGTGCGGCGTCAACCCGTTCAGGCCACCCGGCAGCAGGGCGGCGGCGTCTGCAGGAAGCTCGGCTGTCTGCCGGTTCAGCGCCCAGATCATCACCGCGCCGTTCAGCGCCAGTCCGAGCGATGCTCCGAGCGTCCGCGCCTGGGTGATCAGCGATGTCACCGCGCCGATATCCTGCAGCGGTGCTGCCGCCTGGATCGCCACGATCAGCACCTGGAACTGCAGACCCATGCTGATGCCGAACACTGCCATCATCGTCGCCAGCACCCAGATCGACGTGTGCTGGTTGGTGAGGACGAAGCCCAGCATCAGAAACCCGCCAATACCCATGGCGACCACCGGCATCCATTTGTAGCGGCCGGTTGCCGCGATCACCCGCCCGGCCACGATCGAGATGACCATCGATGTCAGCGACGCCGGCAGGAACAGGAAGCCGACTTCGGCCGGGCTGAGACCCGTCAGCGTCTGCATGTAGAGGGCGAAATAGAAGAACATGCCCAGCGTCACCGTTCCGGCGACCAGCGACACGCCCGAGACGATGCTGACCGTCGAATTGCCGAACAGCCGCAGAGGTACGATCGGCTCTTCGGCCCGCCGCTCGACCATGACGAACAAGGTGATGGCGCCTAGTGCCAGCAGCGGCAGCGCGAAGGTGATGAGGTCCGGTCCGCTGGGGTCGAGCACGTGGTAGCCCCAATAAACAATCGCCGTCGTGCCGGTGGCGAGCAGCGCGCCGCCGAGATAGTCGATGCGGTGCCGTTTTTCGTTGAACCGGCTGCGCATGGCGAAGGCCAGCACAGCCAGCACGATGATCCCTATCGGCAGATTGACCAGGAACACCCAGCGCCAGCCGAACAGGCCGGTGATGTAGCCGCCGGCCAACGGGCCGAGCACTGATGACAGCGCGAACACCGCCGAACTGTAGCCCTGGTATTTCGCGCGGTCGCGCGGCGAAAACAGTTCGCCGATCATGGCGAAGGCCGAGACCATCAAGCCGCCACCGCCGATGCCCTGCAGCACGCGCGCGGCGATCAGGCTCTCCATCGACCAAGCCATGCCGCAGACCAGCGAGCCCACCAGGAACAAGCCGATCGCCGTCAGCACGACATTCTTGCGGCCATACATGTCGCCAAGCTTGCCGTAGAATGGCGAGACCGCGGCGGTCGAGAGCAGGTAGGCGGCACCGACCCAGCCAAACAAATGCAGATTGCCGAGTTCGCCGGCAATGGTGGGCAAGGCGGTGACGACGATCTGCATGTCGATGGTGGCCATGAACATGGCGACCAACGCGCCGAAATAGACGATCAAGGTCGTAAGGTCGGGCCTGGCTTGGGCCTCCACGGGCCGCGCATCCGGCAGCGTCTGCTCGACAGTCATCGGTGTCTCCGTAACTTGGGGCGCGATTTATGTGCCCGCAACCAGGAGGTGTCAACCAGATATGTGCGCGTAGCATATAATTGACATCTACATATAATCTTGCTAACGCGCTATGGGATGAGCAGCAACGCATCCGGCAGTCCGGACCGATTTCCAGCCCTGTTCCAGACGCGCGGCGACCGGGATCTCGCCGATCTGGCGCGCGGCAGCGGCCTGTCCGAACCGGCGGCCGAGGCCGTGGCCGCCATCGATGCGGTGATGGGCAAGGTGCGCCGCTCGATCCAGCGCCGCGACTTCGGCCGCATGATCCTGGCGCGCGTAGACCCTTCGCTGGAAGTGAGCCATCTCGATGCGATCGGCGCCATCGCGAACAATCCGGTTTTCAGCGATAACCAGCAGGACGAGGTGACGGTTGGCCTCATCGCCGAGCGCCTCGAGATCGACCCGTCGCGCGCCAGCCGCATCTCGGCCGACCTCGTCGAGCGCGGCTATGCATGCCGTGTCGCATCGCAACGCGATGCCCGGCGCATCCGCCTCAAACTCACCCCCAAGGGCGAGCGCTTGGTGGCGGCGGTGCGCCAGACCAAATGGCGGATTTTCGCCGGATCGCTGGCACAATGGGATGAGCAGGACCTGGTAACGTTCGCCACCTTGCTGGAACGTTTCGCGGGATGGGTCATGGACGAAGCCGGGATGAAAAGATCCGCCGACGCCGTCAAGCAGTTGATGGACGAGATGCTGCCCGAAACGAAATAGGCGGCACGGCGTGGACGCTCACCCATGTATGCGAGCCCTTCGATAGCCCTTGACGCTCAGGTCGCGTCGGATCGTTATCGGTCGAAGAAACCGGCGTCCTCTTCCGACAGGTATTTCTTCGCCGCCTTGGCGTCGATGTCGAGGCCGAGTCCCGGAGCTTCGAGCAAGTCCACCATACTATCCCTGACGATCTGCCCCTTGGGCAGGCCGATGACGATGTCCTCCCACCACGGGTCGGAGGCGCTGGGATATTCGAAGGCGATGTAGTTGGCCGGCAGCGTGGCGCAGACATTGATCAGCGCGCCGAGGCCCAGCAGACCGTTCGCCGTGCCGTGCGGCGCCATCATGATCGAGTGCATGTAGGCGTGCTCGGCCACCCATTTGAGCTCGGCGATGCCGCCGATATCGGCGGGGTCCGGACCGATGACACGGACCGCCTGGGTCTCGATCAGTTCCTTGAAGTTATGGCGCAGGTAGATCTGCTCGCCGGTGTGGATGGGGGTGGACGTCGATGTGGTGAGTTCGCGGTAGGCCTGCGGATTGACCCACGGCACGTAGTCGCCGGTCAGCATATCCTCCAGCCACATCAGATTGTATTTTTCGACGGCCCGCGCGAAGCGGATGGCGTCGGGCAGGAACCAGCCGGGGCCGCAATCCAGCGCCAGCGAGACCTTATCGCCGAGCACATCCTTCATGGCGATGACGCATTCGATCATATGCGCCATGCCGCGCTCGCTGATCTGCCCCTGGTCCATCGCGCCGTGATAGGTCGGCGGCTGACGCACGCCGTAGTGGAAGTCGGGGACGCTGGTCTTCATGTTGGAATGAAAGCTGATGCCTTGCTTGACCATGAAGAAACCTTCCGGCCGCTCCATCATCCATTTGACGTCGGCCGCGTAATCCTCCGGCCTGTCGCCGGTGCGCTTCTTGCGGATGGAACCGTTATAGACCCGCACCTTGTCGCGCACCTTGCCGCCGAGCAGCTTGTAGACCGGAACGCCTGCCGCCTTGCCGGCGATGTCCCACAGCGCATGCTCGATAGCGCTGACGGCGGCGCCGTAGGGCTTGAACGAGCCGCGCTGGCGGATTTTCAACATCACGCGTTCGACATCGGTCGGGTCCTCGCCGATCAGCGCGTCGCGGAAATGCAGCGCCCAGGGTTTCAGATAAGGCTTGGTGTACTCGACCTCGCCGAGGCCATGGAGGCCTTCGTCGGTGACGATGCGCACGATGGGGTGCCTGCCGATGACGGCGCACCTGAGATCGGTGATCTTCATGATGTCCTCTATTTCACCGACGAGAAGGCGGTTGGCGCGAGAAACTGGCTGGAAATATTGGCCAGGATCGGGCCATCGCGCTCGGACTCGTCGCGGGCCTCGAGCCATGCCGGATCGGTGGTGAAGGCCTTCCATCTCACTTCGCGCTCGGCAAGGGATTCCCAGGCGACGAAATAGGTCAGTCGATTGCTGTTTTCGCCGACCACCGTGGTGAAGAACCCGGCCTGGCGGATGCCATGTCTATCCCACAGCGCCAAGGTATGGTCGTTGAAACGCTTGAGCAGCGCCGGCAGTTGGCCCGGCACGCAGTCGTAAATGCGAAGTTCGTAGATCATGGTCCATCCTTCTGTTCACCTCTCCCTCCGAGGAGAGAAGTGTAGAGTCAGCTCCAGGTGCGGTCCCAGGAGTATTCGTCGTCCCAGTGATCGGTCGGTTGCCAGATGCCGGTGACGCCGGGCTGCAGGTGCTGGCTGATCACTTCGTCGACGATGTCGTCGATGCCCAGACCAGGCTTGTCGGGCACGGTGATGAAGCCATCCTTGACCAGCGGCTTGGGCAGGCCGGTGACGATATCGTCCCACCAGTCGACTTCGACGCTGTGATATTCGAGCGCCATGAAGTTTTCCGTCGCCACCGCGACATGCGCGGCGGCCATTGCCGCGATCGGGCTTTCCGCCATGTGAATGGCCATGGCGACGCCATGCTCCTGCGCCGCGTCGCCGATCTTCTTGGTCTCGAGAATGCCGCCGGTGGTCAGCAGATCCGGATGGATGACCGAGATGCCGGCGTTGAGCAGCGGCTCGAAGCCTTCCTTGAGGTAGATGTCCTCACCCGTGCAGATCGGCACCGAGGTCGCCTGCTGCAACTGCCGATACTGCTCGGTGTACTGCCAGGGGATCACGTCCTCGAGCCAGGCCGGTGCGTATTTCTCGATCCGCCGGGCCAGACGGATGCCGTCCTGCAGCGAGATGTGGCCGACATGGTCGATGGCGAGCGGAACCTCGTAGCCGATCACCTCGCGGACCTCGTGGATATATTGGTCGAGCAGGTCGATGCCCTTTTCGGTGAAGTGGAGGCCGGTGAAGGGATGCGGCACGTTTTGCGCGTCATAGGCGGCATTACGCGCCCGGCGCTCGTCCAGCGTGCGTGCCGGACCGCGCGCGGCATGGCTGCGGAAACCGTCGAGCACGCCGGCCGGCGCCACCACTGCGCCCGATATGTGCGAAATCTGCGCCAGACCGAGATCCATCTTGAGGAAGGTGAAACCGAGATCCATCCGCGCCTTGAGCCGCTTTCCGGTCTCGGTGCCGCTGGGCTTGTCCGCGTCGGTGTCGCAATAGACACGCACCTTGTCGCGAAACCGTCCTCCCAGCATCTGGTAGATCGGCACGCCATACGCCTTGCCGGCGAGGTCCCAAAGCGCGATCTCGATTGCCGAGACACCGCCACCTTGCCGCCCATGGCCGCCAAATTGTTTGATGCGGCGGAACAGCCGGTCGACGTCGCAAGGGTTCTCGCCCAGCAACCGGCTCTTGAGCATCAGCGCATAGGTCGCGCTGGCGCCGTCGCGCACTTCGCCCAGGCCGACAATGCCCTGGTTGGTATAGATCTTGATCAGCGCCGAGGTGAACGGCGCGCCGACGATCTCGGCAACGCGCAGGTCGGTGATGCGCAGGTCGCTCGGCCTGGAGTTCGTATTTACCCGATTGAGCGCCTCGCCGGCGCTACCCGTCTTTGCCATGGCTTATCCTCGTTCTGATTGGTGGCGCCCCGCACCCCCGGCCTGCATAAGCGTTGCTAGCCAAGCTCTATCTCGTGGGCCTGCAGGTAGTCTCGGTTCATCTCGACGCCCAGACCCGGCTTCGACGTCAGCTTGAGGCTGCCGTTCGAGACATCGAGTGGCTCGTCGATGAGGTGATTGTATTTATCGAGGTTCCACTGCGACGTTTCGAGCTTGTAGAAGTTGGGAACCGTCATCATCACCTGCGCTCCCGCAACCACGTTGATCGGTCCCGCGGCGTCATGGGGCGAGACCGGGATATAGTACGCTTCGCACAGGGCGGAAATCTTCTTCAGTTCGGTAATGCCGCCGGTCCAGGTAACGTCCGGCATGATGTAGTCCGCAAGCCTGTTCTCGAGCACCGGCACGAAATCCCACTTGGTGTGGCCGCGCTCGCCCCACGAGATAGCGGCGCTGACCTTCTCACGCACCTGCTTGAGGGCATTGAGGCTCTCGGGCGGACAAGGCTCCTCGAACCAGTCGATCTGGCCGGCTTCCTCGAGGCTCCGGCAGAGGCGAATGGCGGTGGGGACGTCGAAGCGGCCATGCGCATCGATGAGAATGTCGACATCGGGCCCCGCCGTTTCGCGGATCAGAGCCGTCAATACGGCGGCCTCGCGCTCGTCCTTGCGGGTCATGCTGCCATCGAGGTAGCCGTCCCGCTGTTCGCGCGCCAAGCCATCGGCGGTGCGACCCTGGTGGGGGAAAGGATCGAACTTCAGCCCGGTGTGCCCGGATTCGACGATGTCTCGAATTTCGCGGACCACAGCCTCCTTGCTGGTAAACTTGGCCTGGTTGGGATGGGTATAGAGCGCGATTTCATCGCGCACCGGTCCGCCCAGCAGCTCGTAGATCGGCTTGCCTAGAACTTTGCCGCGAATGTCCCAGAGCGCTATGTCGATAGCGCTCACGCATTCGACTGCGGCGCCGCGGCTGCCCATATAGGTGAAGCTGCGGAAAATCTTGTGCCAGAGATGCTCGATGCGCGCCGGATCCTCACCTGTGACGGCAACACCGATCTGCCGCAGGATCGTGCAGAGCGCGCGGTTGGCGAGCCTTGTGGTGGTGGTGATTTCCCCCCAGCCACTCACCCCTTCGTCGGTCGTCACCTCGACGAACAGGAACTCTCCCCAATAGGAAGCATCGGACTTGATCAGCCACGGCCGAACGCTCGTGATTTTCATCTCTCAACTACCTCTGTCTGATGGCCGGACCAATGATTTTCTGGGCTGGAAGTTCTATCCGGCCCGAGCGGCGTTGCGCGCACGCATCTGTTCGAGAACGTGCCGGCCGGAACCCTCGACATGGCGGGCAATGAGCTCGGCCGCCTCGTCGGCATTTCCCGCTCTGATATGCGCGATGAGCTCGCGGTGTTCACGCATGATGGCGGCCCGCCGCGCGAGCGTGAAATTGAAACGCCGGCTCACGGCTCGCAGCACTTCGCGATGCTTCCACCAAAGCTCGGCGGCATGGCGGTTGTAGTGGCGCTGGTACATTACGGTGTGGAAGGCGGTATCCAGTTCACTGTGCCGCAATGTGTCGGTGAAGTTGTTCTCTTCGATCAGAGCCTGGATGCGTTCGAGTTCGGCGATGTCCTCGCCGGTCGCCATGTTCACGAACCATCGCGTCAGGGCCGGCTCGATCAGGACTCCGATCTCGTAGATATCCCGGACAAAATCCTGGTCTATGGGCCGGACGCGCGCGCCACGGTTGGCGACAAAGGTGACGAAGCCCTCCCCTCGCAACAGCTGCAGCGCCTCGCGTACGGGGTTGGTCGAGGTGCCGTGACGCCGGGCGAGATCGGTGACCACAAGCCGTTCGTTGGCGGCGAGCCGTCCCTCGATGATGTCTTCCCGGATCAGCTCATAAAGCGAGGCGCCCTCGCTGGACGCCCCGATGGGATCAATCCCCACGGGTGGCTCTGCTTTGAAATCACTTGTTTCGGCCAAAGCCGCCCCCCCGATTAGTACATCACATGCTCGATATCATACACGGGTTTTGCAAACAATGTACGATCGGGTGCGTTGACAGGCAATCCACGATCTGAAAACGTACCAGATGATCGAAGGGATACATTGAGCTGAGGACGCATCCCGCACGGTCGAACGAGCCCCTTGGCGCACGGCGGCATGGGAGAATCTGGGAGGATACTATGACGAGGATTACACTCGGCGGTGCCGTCCTGCGCGGCACTGTAGCCACTGCTTTGATGGCGTCGCTGATGTCGGGATCGGCATTGGGTTCGCCGCCGGTCGATTTGAGTAAGTGGTCGCCGGAATATGTGCGCTCCATCGCCGGAACACAGGATTTCGACACGGCCGCCGATTGCGGCAAGGTCACTCCGCTCGACTACAAGGGGCGACTGACGTTCTGGTATCAGGGTGTGTTCGAGGGCGACCCCGATCTCCTGCGCCAGTACTACAAGGATTTCTTCGAGACCTTCCGCAAGACCTATCCGAACATCCAGCTCGAGGATCAGGCCCTCACCTACAACGACCTTCTCGACAAGTTCCGCACGGCGCTGCTCGGCAATGCCGCGCCGATGGCGGTCCGCCTGCAAATCCTGGGCGGAACCGAGTTCGCCTCGAAGGGTTATCTGCAGCCGCTCAAGCCGGAAGATGTGGGCTATCCCACAGAGGATTTCTGGCCCGGCGCCATGAAGGGGGTAACCTGGGATGGCGTGACCTACGGCATTCCCACCAACAATGAGACGATGGCGTTCATCTGGAACGCCGACATTTTCAAGCGTGCGGGCCTCGATCCGGACAAGGCTCCGGCTACCTGGGACGACGTCGTCAAATATTCCAAGCAGATCCATGACAAGCTCGGCATAGCCGGCTACGGCCTCGTGGCGCGCAAGAACGCCGGCAACACGCCGTACCGCTTCATGCCGCAACTATGGGCCTATGGCGGCGGTGTCTTCGACGAAGCCTCCGCGAACCCGACCTATAAGGAGGTCGAGCTCAATAGCCCGCAGAGCAAGGCGGCGTTGCAAGCCTCCTACGACATGTATGTTCGCGACAAGTCGGTTCCGGTCTCGGCCCTCACCAACCAGCAGGCCGATAACCAGCCCCTGTTCGTCGCCGGCCAACTCGGCATGATGGTCTCGCACCCGTCCGACTATAACGTCATGCTCGACCTGCAGAAGAAGGCAACGGGCGCCGACAAGGACAAGGCGCAGACTGTCATCGACAACATGCGCTATGGCCTGATTCCGACCGGCCCCGACGGCAAGCGGGCCGTCGTGTTTGGCGGCTCGAACATTCACATCCTGAAGCCCGAATATGTCGAGGGCGGCAAGGTGGACGAGCCGGCCGCAAAGGCCATCATCTGCATGTGGACGAGCCCTGAATGGTCGTTGAAGATGGCGTATGCCGGCTCGAACCCGGGCAACCTCAACGGCTTCAAGACCAAATGGATGAAGGAACGGCTGGACAACATCAAGTTCCTCGATGTCACCACCTCGATGTTGCCATACGGCATTCCGTTCCCGGCGCTGCCGCAATCGCCCGAGATCATGAATATCATCGTCCCGGACATGCTGCAGAACGCCCTGACCGGAGCGATGACCGTCGACCAGGCAGCGGACGACGCGGCCGAGAAGGTGAAGAACCTGATGGACGGACTCTAGTCCGGGCCTGACCTGCGATCCGACCGGCTGTGCCGATAGTGCGTGCAGCCGGTTTGCTCCGAACAACAAGGGCACGCCATCGTGACGATCGTGACCGGCAAGGCCGAGGCTCGCCGAAGATTGCAACCCGGTAGCTCCGGCGTGCTGCGGAATATCTGGGAGCATCGCGCCGACTACGCATACGTGCTTCCAGCGATCGCCGTGATGCTCATCGTCATCGCCTATCCGATCTACTACACGGTCGAGCTGTCGTTCTTTAAGACGCCGCCTGGCCTGCAGCTCCGCGACAAGACCTTCATCGGATTGGACAACTACACGGCCATCCTCACCAGCCAGGTGTTCTGGAAAGTCACCTTGAACACCCTGATCTGGACGATCGCATCCACCTTCGTTGCCTTTGCCTTGGGATTTGCCGCCGCGCTGGCCCTCCACCGCGAGTTTATCGGCCGGGGTGTCCTGCGCGCTATCCTGATCATTCCTTGGGTCATCAGCGCGGTTGCCGCCTCCTATATCTGGAAGTGGATCTACCATTCGGACTTCGGCATCATCGGCGCGGTGCTGGTCGGCCTCGGATTGGCTGACCGGCCGCCGAACTTCATCGACAACGTCAGCACGGTGCTGCCCTCCTTGATTGTCGTCAATATCTGGCGCGAGTTTCCGTTTGCCATGATCATGATGATGGCCGGTTTGCAGACGGTCCCCGACCAGTTGTTGCGCGCCGCGGAAGTCGACGGGGCCAATGCATGGCAGCGTTTCTGGCACGTCACCTTCCCGCATCTGCGCAACGTCTCGACGGTGACGATCCTGCTGCTCGCAGTGGCTAATTTCAATTCCTTCATCATCCCGTGGATCATGACCGGTGGCGGGCCGTCGAACGCTTCGCACATCTGGATCACCCACATTTATGAGCTCGCCTTCGGCCGGCAGCGATGGGGCGTCGCATCGGCCTATTCGGTACTCCTGTTCCTCATGCTGATGGTGCTGGGCTACTTCTACGTCCGTGCGCTGGCCGGCAACGAGCGCAAAGAGGGGAGCGCATGAGCACGATCGTCGAGACAGTCCCTCGACGTCCGGCCCGGCGCCGCATGCGCATCGACGGATGGCGTTGGGCCGGGCGCATCTTCCTCGTGTTCATGCTGCTTTACACCGCGTTGCCGATGATCTGGATGCTGATCACCTCGATCAAGTCCGGCTTCGCGGCGATGCAGTTCCCGCCGCAATGGTGGCCGGAAGAGCCTACCCTGGCCAGCTACCAAAAGCTGCTCGATCCGCAAAACAGCGTCGGCCAGGACTTCCTGCGTTTTTTCTGGAACAGCCTCTACGTGTCCACGGTCACCACAATCCTTTCGGTGATCGTGGCCGTTCCTGCGGCCTACGCGTTTTCGCGCTTTCGTTTCCCCGGTCGAAACTTCCTGTTCTTCACCGTGCTTTTGCGCAACATGTTCCCGGCGGTGATCTTTCTCGTGCCGCTCTTCATCCTGATGCGCGCGATCGGGCTGGTGAACACGCATGGCTCGCTCATTCTCACCTATCTCACCTTCGGCCTGCCGCTGGCGATCTGGCTGCTCAAGGGCTTTTACGACAACATTCCGGTGCAGCTCGAGCAGGCGGCGCGGATCGATGGGGCGACCCGGTTCCAGGCCTTCATCCTGATCGTGATGCCTCTCTCGACGCCCGGAATCATCGCCACCGCGATCTATTCCTTCATTGGCGCCTGGAACGAGTACATCTATGCCTACACCTTCCTTTCCAAGAACGAGCAGTTGACCCTGCCGGTCGGCATACAGCGTTTCTTCTCGGAGAATACGACGGACTTTCCGGGCCTGATGGCGGCCAGCTTCATGATGAGCGTGCCCGTCGTGGTGCTGTTCCTCCTCCTGCAACGATACTTCGTACGCGCCCTTACAGAAGGCGCGGTCAAACACTAGAGCCGGATGATTTCAGGTCTGTTCGACCTCAAATCTGAATCCGCCTCTAAATCAAAGAGGTAGAGCATGATGTCGTCCGAAAACCGCTTCACACTTTTCGGCATCATGCCGTAGGGAGTTGCCGATGGCCCACGTGGTCCTGAGAGATCTCGTCAAGACCTATGGCGGCTTCAAAGCTGTCAACGACGTTTCGCTGACGGTCAATGACGGCGAGTTCGTTGCGCTCGTCGGCCCTTCGGGCTGCGGCAAGACAACCACGCTCAATCTTGTCGCGGGATTGATCCCGGTCACATCGGGCGACATCGTCATCGGCGACCGCGTGGTCAACGACCTCGACCCCAAGGACCGGGACATCGCGATGGTGTTCCAGAACTACGCGCTCTACCCGCAGAAATCGGTCTACAAGAACCTGGCGTTCCCGCTGCAGATGCGCAAGCTGCCCAGGGACGAGATCGACAGGAAGGTCAAGGAAGCGGCGCGCGTGCTCGACATGACGCACCTGCTCGAGCGCAAGCCGCGCGAACTTTCAGGCGGGCAGCAGCAACGTGTCGCCTTGGGGCGCGCCCTCGTCCGCGACCCTGCCGTTTTCCTCATGGACGAGCCGCTCTCCAACCTCGACGCCAAACTGCGGGTCCAGATGCGCTCGGAGATCAAGCGCTTCCACCAGGACCTCAAGGCGACCATCATCTATGTCACGCACGACCAGCTCGAAGCCGTGACCATGGCCGACAAGATGGCGGTGATGAACGGCGGCTACCTGTTGCAATACGATTCTCCGGCGCAGGTCTTTGCCCATCCGGTGAACATGTTCGTCGCCAGCTTCATCGGCAGCCCGGCGATGAGCCTTGTTCCACTGGAGGCATCGACAGCAAACGGCAACACTGCGTTGACCGGCGCGGAGGGCTGGAGCCTTGAGCTCTCGCCGCTCAACGCCCGGAAGGTTGCGAAGGCAACGTCGAGGAAAGTCGTGCTCGGCGCACGTCACTCGACCATCAGGCTCCACAAGAGCGCGGTGCCAGGCAGCGTCCCGGCCAGGGCCTATACAGTGGAGCCGACCGGAGACGTCACCTTCGTGCAGGCGTTGCTGTCAGGCGCCATCGTCAACATCAGCGTGTCCCCCAACATCTCCGTCGCACCTGACGAGCAGATCTGGCTCGAGTTCGACCAGGAGCGGCTGCATCTGTTCGATGGCGAAACTGAACTGGCCCTCAAGGCCGGCTGAGACAAGACGGGGTTCATTGGGAACGTTGGGGATGACTGAAAAGCTTAAGATCACCGCGATCAAACCCTATCCTGTATGGGTTGGAACGCGTAATCAGATGCTCGTCAAGATCGAGACCGACCAGGGCGTCTTCGGCTGGGGCGAGAGCGGCTTGAGCGGGCGCGAAAAGGCCGTTGCCGGCGCGGTCGAGCATTATCGCGAGTTTCTCATCGGCCGCGACCCGATGCAGATCGGGCGGATCTGGCAGGAGGCATATCGCAGCCAGTACTTCGAGGGCGGGCGCGTTCTGCAGGCGGCGATTTCCGCCATCGACATCGCCCTGCACGACATCAAGGGCAAGGCGCTGGGGGTGCCTGTCTACGAACTGCTGGGCGGCAAGCAGCGCGACTGCATCCCCACCTTCGCCTCGACCGGAGACGAGGCCGAGGGCGACGTCGCCATCGAACGAGCCCGGGAGCTGCGCGCACGGGGGTGGCAGGCGATCCGCTTCTTCCCCGCAGGGCAAAGCAGCAGGGACATCTTCGAACCCCGCGAGTCGATCGGCGCTACCGCGAGCATGCTGAACAAGGCGCGCGAGGCGCTTGGCGACGACGTCGTTCTCGGCATCGACTATCATCATCGGCTGTCGGTGGCAGAGGCGGCGAGCTTCTGCAACAAACTCGGCCGCGGCGTGCTGGATTTCCTCGAGGAGCCGATACGAGACGAGACACCTGAAGCCTACGAATCCCTGCGCAGGATGACCGACATCCCGTTTGCCATCGGCGAGGAATTTGCCAGCAAGTGGCAGTTCCTGCCCTACATCGAGCGCGGCATCCATCAGTTCAACCGGCTCGATGTCTGCAATGTCGGCGGGCTTACCGAGGCGATGAAGGTCGCTGGCTGGAGCGAAGCGCACTATGTCGACCTGATGCCGCACAATCCGCTTGGTCCGGTGTGCACTGCCGCGACCCTGCATCTCGCCGCCGCCGTACCCAACTTCGCGTGGCTCGAGACCAGGGAACCCGAGACGAAGCTGGGCTTCGACAATTCCGACTTCTTCCCCGTGCAGCCACGGCTCGACGGTGCCGACTATCCGGTCAGCGACCTGCCGGGCCTCGGCGTCGAGGTCAACGAAGCGGCGGTCCAGGCGGAGGCTTTTCGTTTCTGGGAAGCGCCTCACCTCAGGCGCCGCGACGGGTCTGTTACGAACTGGTAGTCCCCTTTTATTCGGAGTCCACAATGACGCATACCCCTGACATCACGCGACCGCCCAAAGACCTCATTGACGCCCTGAGGGAAATCGGCGCCGCGACGGTTGCCGGCACGCTAGGCCACATGGGTTTCCGCAATCCGCACATGGTCGGTCCGGTGGCGCAGAACCATGGGAAGTCGATCGTCGGGCCGGCGCTGACGCTGCAGTTCCTGCCGCAGCGGCCGGACCTCTTCAGCGAGGGAGAATACGCCGACCCGGAAACGCAACTGCACCGGCACGTGCTCTACCACGCGCAGGAAGGCGATGTGGTCGTCGTCGACGCGCGCGGTGACATGAGCTCGGGCGTCTTCGGCGATATGATGTCGACCTACTTCAAGGGCAGAGGCGGCGCGGGCATCGTCATCGATGGATGCATGCGCGACCGGCCGAATGTCGAAAAGCTCGATCTGCCGCTATGGCTGCGCGGCTGGACGCCCAACTACCATGTGCAAACCAGCATCTATCCGAACGCCGTCAACGTTCCGATCGCCTGCGGCGGTGTCACGGTGATCCCCGGCGACATCATAGTGGCGGACGACGACGGGGCGGTTGTGCTTCCCGTCGCAATGGCCGCAAAGGTGATCGAGGAATCCCGGAAGCATCACGATTGGGAAGAGTTCTCGCGAGAGAAGCTGATGCAGGGCGCACCGCTGCAGCGCTACTATCCGCTGCATGACGATGCCCGCGGCGAATATGAGGAGTGGCGCAAGGCCAACCGCCCGGCGGATTGAGATGCAACCACGCGGCACCCAATCACAGCGCCTTGGTGCTACATAAACCAGTCGCCCAGCGCGTGGGCATGATAACGCGCAGGCTATCCCCCCGAATGCTGCCGGCGAAGTTCCTGTTCAAGCTGAGCGCTTTCGGCTGGCGAGGCGGCAGACCCGACACGAGAGTCGAAGGACAACACTCGCGTCGCGTCGGTGTCGACCTCACACCGGAAGCTCACATGGTACCATCCGATCGTTGCGCGAAAGGCCGCATCCGGATCTATAACAATATTGCCCGACTTCAGCGGTCTCATTGGTAGCCACTCGGGAGAAAACTCGGCGCCCTTCAGCTCCTCGGCCAACACGTTGGCGCAAAGTGTGGCAACGCGCTCACCGCGAGGCATGCCGTCGGTCGCGGTGGTGCCGAATGCATTGCCGGTAGCGCCGTGCGAGAAGAGCTCGCGGACGCCCGGAAGGCCCGAGTAAGCCCCGGCTGAGGCCACCTCCGTGGAGCTAGGCTTCCTGGCGCCTCCGCCTCCAGGCTTCGAGACCTTTGCAGGGCTGCGCTTCGGCGCGTTTTCGGGCCTGGCCTTCGGCGCCTGGGCCGATGCAGGAAGCTCGATCTCACCATCATCGCCGGGGGTGGCCAACGGCGTCGCGGCTGCCTGCTTGTCAGCATCTTGCGGCTCTTGTTTGTCTGCTCCCTGCTCGCTCGCGTCCTCGGTTGCCTGCTTCTCCTGGGTCGGCTCGGAGGCTGCGGTTGCCGGCTTCTCCTCGGTCTTGGTCGTACCCGCCGGCTCCCCGGAGTCTGGCGACGTGGCGGGTTTGCTCTCGACGTCCTTCGGCTCACCTGGCGGCTTCGTATCCTTGTCCTTGACCGGTGTCGGCGAATTATCCTGCGCGCTGGCTCCATCCAGGGATTTCCTGGGGCCGGTATCCTTGTCGCCGAACTGGAATACAGGTTTCAGCACCTCGAGCGCCGGCGGCTTTTCCGCTACAGGCTTTTCTACTTTCGGTTCCGGTTGCTTTTGCGCTTCAGGCTTTGGAGGCGGCGGGGGCTCAGGCTTCGGCGGTTCGGGTGGCGGGACGAGTGCGACATTGACCGGTTCCTCCTCCTGCGGCTGCTGGGCAGGAACGGGCAGGCCATAGACCAGGAACGCGGTGATGAGCGCATGCAGGACCAGCGATGCGGGCAAGGCCCACAGCAAGGTCCGACGCCGCTCGGATTTCTCGGTCTTCATCCCTCACGATGTGGAGCGAAACTGCGGCGGCATCAAGCGTGGCAACCGTATTGGCGCATTCAGCCGCAGCTCAGCAGTGAGGAGACGACGCCTGATTGCTTCTCGCCGCCGGCTCCATTCTCTGCATGCCCGCCTCCAGTCTCAGCGACGCAGGCTGGCGTCGCGGGCGCGCTCGCGGAGCTCTTCGCGAGAAAGGCCCGCATCCGCCAATATGCTGTCTGGAAGCCGCCTCAAGCTCGCAAGCGTCTGGCGATAGGCAAGCCAGCGGGCGAAACGGTGTCGAAGTTCATGCAACATGATCGTCTCCTTGAGAGCGAAATACCTCACGCTCTTGAGTTGGTCGAAAACGCAAAGCAATCGCGCAAAGCGTATGCACGATCAAAGGATTGGACTGACTTCCTGGCCAACCGAGGTGCCTGTCATTGTCCCACCAGGGCAGGAATTTCCAGCGCCTCCAACGGCTGCATACTTGCGCGTGATGGCCGCTTCGCGCTACAGCCACGGCCGCAAGGAGTTTTTCATTTCTGCAAAATGGATATTGGCTGGGACGATCTGAGGTTGTTTCTCGACGTTGCGCGGCTGGGTGGCCTGAGCGCGGCTACGGCAACCACGCGCCTCAGCGCAGCCACACTCGGACGACGCGTCACCGCGCTCGAAAAGCAGATCGGCGAAGCGCTGTTCGTACGGCAGCAGACCGGCTACCGGCTAACCCCGGTCGGTGAAGAACTGCTGCGGCGCGCCGAAGACGTCGAAGCAGCAATGCAGTCGCTGACCCGCTGGCGCGAGGGAAACCTCCCCGACCGCATTGTCCGCGTCTCGGCCGGGCCTTGGACCTCGGCCTTCGTTTCGGCCCATATCGGCGAAATCTGGACGGTCGATGACGGCATCAGGGTGGAACTCGTCACCACCACCGACCGGGTCGACATCGGTCGCCGCGCCGCCGATATCGGCATCCGCAGCGAGCGTCCAACCGAACAGTGGCTGGCCGGCCGCCAGAGCGGCAAGGTCGCGTATGCCATTTATTCCGGACGCCACCTGATCAACGGCATCGCTGCCGGCTTGTTCGTCGGCGTCACCGGCGAAGGAGCAAACGTCGCCTCGGCGCGTTGGCTGCAAGCCCATCACGGCGACCGCATCGGCGTGCGAGGCAACAACACCCATTCGGTGCGAGAACTTGTGGCCGCGGGCGCCGGCCTTTCCGTGTTTCCGTGTTTCGTCGGCGACAGCGATCCGCGGCTGGTTCGCGTCGCTCAGCCTATCCCCGAACTCGAAACCGACCAGTGGATCGTCACCCATCATGAGGAACGCCACTCCCCGCCAGTACGAAAGATTGCCGACCGGATTGCCGCTCTGATGCGGGCCCATCAGCCGTTGTTTCGCGGCAAGATGCCGATCCGCTAAGCGTCAGGCGTCGATCGGCCGCCAGATTCTCAAGGTTCTGGCGCGGGAGGCGGGCGCGTGAAGCTTGAAGGGGTTGGATCCCGGATTGTGGATTTTCGCTGGCCAGAAGCCGGGCCAATTCCGGAAATTGGCTGGAGACTCGTCCAAAAGGTCGGCTCGTTCAGGCGTATATGGTACAAGTCCCACATCTTGTCTTGCCGCAAAGTTCACCCTCTGATTCCCTGTGCCAAGGCGATAGAACCTGATTCTTGCACCTGGCGTGTTCAAGCGGCGCGTTCCGGGAACTTTTTTATCGATCAATTCCAAGGAGACAAGACGATGAGCACCGCGGCAAGGCCCGTCATCTCGGAAATGCGGCCGAAGATAACCGTTATCGGTGTCGGCGGTGGCGGCGGCAACGCGGTCAACAACATGATTGCCGAAAATTTGCAGGGTGCGGAGTTCATCGTCGCCAATACCGATGCCCAGGCACTGACCATGTCGAAAGCATCGCGGCTGATCCAGCTGGGCGCCCATGTCACGGAAGGCTTGGGCGCCGGGTCCCTGCCGGCGGTCGGCCGCGCGGCAGCCGAGGAATCGATCGACGAGATCAGGGACCACCTTGCGGGAACCCATATGTGCTTCGTGACCGCCGGCATGGGAGGCGGAACTGGAACCGGTGCCGCGCCCGTCATAGCGAACGCTGCACGGGCAGCCGGCATCCTGACCGTGGCCGTCGTCACCAAGCCGTTCACCTTCGAAGGGAAGCGCCGCATGCAAGCCGCCGAAGAGGGCATCGAGCAGCTTCGCGAATGCGCCGATACCGTGATCGTTATTCCGAACCAGAACCTCTTCAGGATCGCCGACGCAAAGACGACTTTCGCGGACGCCTTCGCCATGGCTGATCGCGTCCTTTATTCCGGCGTCGGCTGCATAACCGATCTCATCGTCAAGGAGGGGCTGATCAATCTCGACTTCGCCGATGTGAAGTCGGTGATGCGCGACATGGGCCGCGCGATGATGGGTACCGGGGAAGCCACGGGCGAGGACCGCGCCAGGAAAGCCGCCGAGGCGGCGATAGCAAACCCGCTTCTCGACGAAGCCTCGATGATCGGCGCCAAGGGCGTCCTGGTCTCGATCTCGGGCGGCATGGACATGACGCTGTTCGAAGTCGATGAGGCCGCCACCCGTATCCGCGAGGAGGTCGACGCCGACGCCGACATCATCGTCGGCGCCATATTCGACCGGGCACTCGCCGGAAAATTCAGGGTCTCAGTCGTGGCGACAGGATTGCGGCAGGGCCTGGCGATACCGCAGTAGGCAGGATCCGGGCTGCTGATTTATGAGTCTGGTGGACCGTGGTCATGGGCTTCGCCACCGAAAAGTCGGCCCGCAAGCCCGCACCATTGAACTTGCGGGTGAATTCGCGTTGCCGGCCTAGGGACCGAATTCGTTTCGAGGCCGCTGCCACGAATGCGCGAACTCGCATCAGCGCCGCCGCAGAACCGCTCCCAACTGCAACCGCGCCGCGAATGCGCATCGACCCGGATCCCCAACAGGAGGCCATACAGATTGAACACGGCAGACATTTCGCCTGCGATATGGCCAGCATCTGCTGACCACATGATCGGCCCTTTTTGATCGGTGATGCGGGCTCGCTGGATATGGCACAATAAAACCGGCATGGGTCAGACGTCGGGAGCATCCAGTGGCGGCCAGCCTCGCAAGCACTATATCGAAGAAAAACTCAGGTCTACCCGACAGGAGCATACTCCATGGCTGACACGCCGACACCCGATGCTTCGTTTCTCGCGGCCCTGACGACAGAGCATTTCGTGCAGCAGACAGCGATCAGCACGTCTATAAGTGAAATGGCGTCGCGAACGACCATCTACATTATGTCTCTGTCGAGCGCTCTGGTGGCAACGGGCTTTGTTACGCAGTCCTCCGAGTTCTTCCTGCCGTTTGTCGCGGTTGTGCTGCCATCGGTCTTTTTACTGGGTGCCTTTACCGTCTTGAGGTTGGTCGACATCGCCGCTGAGAACATGCAGGCCCATATCGGCATTGCCCGGATCAGAGCCTACTATCGAACTTTGGGCGACGAGGCTGCCTTCCAGTTTTCCAAGGAATTCGGTCGCTGGCCCGAAAATGACGCCGAACCTTCTCTTCGTACTGGGCCTCTCCTGGCGTACCTGACCACTGCAGCGACTATGATCGCATTCATAAATGCCATCGTCGCTGCGGCGGGCGTTACTCTGCTTGCGTTTCGTGTCGGTGCAGAACTATTGCTCGCGCTGTGTCTTGGCGCTGGAACAGCAATCGGCTTGATGACGATTTTCTATTTATACCAGCGCCTCCGGACGAAAGGCATGGTCCGCATTGCCAAACCCTATGGTTCTGAGAAGAGCGTGCTTTGAGCGGGTAATGAATGTGGTGTTTGTCTGAACGCCACCGGCATGGCAATTCCAGTCTCATTGACGACCAATGCTCCACGCTCCTCGCGGGCTGTTCGCAATGGCGAGCCCTTTCGGGATCGAGATATTTGCGCAAACTTTTTTGCCCGGCATGCGTTGTTCGTTCTCCGAGCACAGGAGAAAGCCATGCAGACTAAGTCGCAGACTTCAGCTGAAGCCGCCAAGCAACGCCATATCCAGCGTGGTATCGACGCCAAAGACGAGACGAAGAGCAATGGCAAAATGCAACAAGCGATGCAAGCCGGCGCCCGCAAATATCCCGAGCCGCCTTTTCCCGAGCAGCATCAACCCAAACCGGGGCATGAATGGGCGATCGAGCCCGCTCCGCTCTACGATGCGCCTTACTACCTCGGATCGAAAAAACTCGACGACAAGGTAGCGCTTATCACGGGTGGTGATTCCGGCATCGGCCGTTCGGTGGCAGTCTTGTTCGCCCGCGAGGGCGCCGACATTGCGATCGTATACTTGAGTGAAGACAGGGACGCCGAAGCGACCAAAAACGCCGTCGAAAAGGAAGGCCGGCGTTGCTTACTGATAAAAGCCGATGTCAGTGAACGCGAGCATTGCCGCAACGCCGTGGCGCTGACGGTCGAAAAATTCGGCAGGATCGACGTGCTGGTCAACAACGCCGCTTTCCAAATCCATTCCAGTGACTTCAACGACCTGACCGAGGAACATTTCGACACGACGCTGAAGACCAATCTTTACGGCTATTTTCATATGGCGCAGGAGAGCGTGCCGCACATGGAGCCGGGCTCCGCGATCATCAATACCGGTTCGGTGACCGGCATCGACGGTTCCAAGCAACTGGTTGACTATTCGATGACCAAGGGCGGCATTCATGCCTTCACGCGAGCGCTTTCGGGCAATCTGATCGACAAGGGCATCCGGGTAAACGCGGTCGCGCCAGGTCCGGTGTGGACGCCGCTCAACCCTTCGGACAAGGAAGCCGACGACGTCTCGAAATTCGGCGCGGATACGCCGATGAAACGGCCAGCGCAACCGGAAGAACTTGCCCCGGCTTACGTGTTCCTCGCCTCGTCGCATTGCTCGAGTTACATCACGGGAGAGATCCTGCCGGTGGTCGGTGGCTACTGAGGTCGCGGAACGTATTTCATTGCATTGGGCTACCGAGTAGACGGCACGCGACGACGTCGTCTCCAGGGAGACGCTTGCCGTGCTCGGTCGCTTCAAGAAACGCGTGATCGGTGCCGTGCGCCGCCGCTACACGGCACCCGCCACGGCTCCGGAGCAATAGCGCTCCGCGTTGGTCGAAATCCTCGCCCGCGTTTTCAGTTTTCTGAATTTCCGCTTGGAACTCTCCCGCCGGCATCCCGTTCAAACATCATTGAGCCAGGAGAACGACCATGCCACGAGGCGACAAATCGAAATACAGCGACAAACAGGAACGCAAGGCCGACCACATTGCCGCAGGCTATGAGAAGCGCGGTGTTTCCGAGAAGGAATCCGAGCGCCGGGCATGGGCGACCGTCAACAAGGACGATGGCGGCGGCAAGAAAGAAGGCGGCTCGGGTCGTGGTAAACACACCGGACACCCCGCGGCCCACAAGGGTGGGAAAAGCGGCGGCAAGGCATCGGCTTCACGGTCAGCCGCAAGCCGATCGGAATCGGCAAAGAAGGCAGCGGCAACCCGCAAGCGGAATGCCGAGCACCATGCCCATTAACACCCCCGCAACAGGTTCGGAACGCGATGAAACCCAAGCTCGCTACCAGGTCAGCGGGCACAGAATTTTCGTCGTGGTGCTCGACCTCGGCGACGAAGGGTTCGGCGCGCTGACAGCCTTCGCAACCGACCAAAACCTCGGCAGTGCCTCTTTGACTGCGATCGGAGCGTTCGGCGCCGCCTTGATCGATCTTGATGCGTGAGGTTGGCAAGCGCCTACCCGGCTCCTTGGCCATCAAGGGCGGATGTCTCTGTGGCAGGATCCGATTCAGCGCCGGGATCGAACCGAGGGTTCACTACTGCCACTGCGATATGTGCAGGCGAGCGACCGGCAGCGCGTTTGCAGTTCTTGCCTGGATGCCCTGCCAAAGCCTGACCTGGAATTCCGGAACGCCAACATATCGAAGGTCTTCGCCGATCGCGCAAAGAGGCTTCTGCCCAGAATGCGGGTCGCCGCTCAGCCTTTGCTACGACGCGTCGCCAACCGAGATCGCGCTGCACGTCGGTACCTTCGATGATCCGGCTCACCTGGTGCCTCGGTACAACTACGGTTCAGCGCAGCGCCTTGGTTGGGTGTGCTGCGGAATAGACCTACCGGACCGCGACACCGAGGAGCGCTGGTAGCGCCGCCTGTTGCGAATGACCTAGATTGCCGATCAGGAATGCGGCCCTTGTCGCCGTGCCCCGAAAGTGCGGTCTCGATCTGCCCGGCCTGCCGACGTGGCCAGACCGTCGACAAGCCCTAAGCGCTAGCCGGTTTTGATCCTTTGGGGGGCCGCATTCTCTATCGCGAGGAAAATCGCTTCGAACAGATCCTCGTCGCGGAAGGGCTTGCCGAGCAAGGGCACGTCGGCCGGCCGATCGGCAATCTCCCGGGCATCGGCATAGCCCGTGATCATGACCGCTGGCCAGTCCGAGCGCAAATTGCGCGCGAAGCGGATCACGTCGACGCCGGATACGAGTGGCATGGCGAAGTCGGTGATAATGACGTCGA
The DNA here is from genome assembly GCF_040320535.1 of Mesorhizobium sp. M0676. Classification (NCBI taxonomy): domain Bacteria; kingdom Pseudomonadati; phylum Pseudomonadota; class Alphaproteobacteria; order Hyphomicrobiales; family Phyllobacteriaceae; genus Mesorhizobium; species Mesorhizobium sp. M0676. The sequence goes on along the minus strand of NZ_JAMYPU010000004.1, from coordinate 149,527 downwards.
ACTGGTTGGGAGTGCGCTCCATCATGGCCAGCGCCTCCGCCCCTCCTCCCGCGCAGGTCACCTCGAAACCACGTTGGCGAAGGGACTCGGCGGTCAATTGCCGCAAAACATGGCTGTCGTCGATCAGGAGGATTGATGGGTGCTCCATCCCGGCATCGGCGAACGCTCGTTCAATGTCGGGTTCCACCACAGGATCGACCGGCTGTTCGGTCGATCGTGGCAGCCAGAGTTGCATGGTAGTTCCGCGGTTGACGACGCTTTCTATGCGAAGTGTCCCACCTGACTGCTTCATGAAGCCGTAGACCGTGCTGAGGCCGAGGCCCGTTCCCTTACCGACCGGCTTGGTGGTGAAGAACGGTTCGACGACCTTGGCGACAAGATCGGGGGGTATGCCGGATCCGGTGTCCTTGACGGCGATCATGACATAGTCGCCCGGCGGAATATCCTCTGTTGGCGTCCCGATCGATCGATTCTGCGCATGCACGGTTATTGTCCCGCCAGAGGGCATGGCGTCACGCGCGTTGAAAACCAGATTCATCAAGGCCAATTCAAGTTGGCCTGCATCGACATGCACCGGCCAGATCGTGTCATCGATCTGCCAGTCGAAACGGATCAACCCCCCCAGCACGGGCGCCACCAATCCGTTCATCGTGTCGCCCAGCGCAGCAAGGCGCACCGCTTCCGGCTTCAGGGTCTGGCGCCGAGAGAATGCCAGCATTCGCGCGACAAGGTCAGCGCCTTGTTTTGCAGAACGCCGCGTCAGGTCGAGTACCTGTTGCGCCTGATCATCCAACGTGGCTCGGCGTTCAAGCAGCCCTAACCCACTGAGAATTGCGGCGAGCAGGTTGTTGAAATCATGCGCCAGGCCGCCGGTTAGCTTGCCGATAGCGTCGATGCGCTGGGATTGAAGCAGCTGATCCTCAAGACCGCGCCGCTCGGTGATGTCAAGCAATGTGCCGATGATTTCCGGTTCACGGCCATCTGAGCCGTCCGACATCACCCCCTGGTCGAGAAAAATGCGATACTCGCCATTGGCGCATTGCCAGCGGAACTCGCACGTATAGGAGCCGGTGGTTTTTGCCGCCAGCAGCGCTTCCCTCAATCGCGGCAGGTCGTCCGGATGAACGCGGCTGAGACCGAACTCTGGATCCGATGTCAGGTATTCAGGCGCAAAGCCGGTCAAGCGCTCGACGCCCTCCGTAACAAAGCGCGCCGCAAAGGGCGGCTCGGCTGCCCGAGCATGAAAGCAGACCGGCAACGAATTCAGGATGGCGTCCTGCCGTTGCTCGGCGCTGCGCAGCGCGCGTTCGGCCTGAAGCTTGTCCTTGTGCGCCTGCAACGCCTGCGCCAATAGCCCCTGCTCGACCTCCGCCTTGCGCTGGATCTCGAGCGTCTTCTCGTGGAGTTCGACGAAAACCGCGACTTTCGAACGCAGCATGATCGGATCGAATGGCTTGAACACATAGTCGACCGCGCCGGCATCATAGCCGCGCAGCATATGCGCATCCTCCTTGTTGATGGCGGTCAAGAAGATGATTGGGGTGCGCTTGGATTGCTCGCGCTGGCGGATAAGTGCGGCCGTTTCATACCCGTCCAACCCTGGCATGAGGACATCCAGGAGAATGACGGCGAACTCCTCTTTCAGCAGAAAGCGCAGAGCCTCTTCGCCCGATTGGGCGCAGATGACCTCTCCGATAGTCGCGAGCACTTCGCTGATCGCCAGCAGATTGCGCTCGTCGTCGTCCACCGCCAGGATGCGGGCTCTTGCCGGCCCTTCGGCAAGAGCTGCCACCTCAAGTTTCCTTACCCTGTTTCTTGCCAGCTTTTGCATCGAACGGCCGTCAGTTCGCTGCCAGGAGAATTTTTTCCGGGCTCTCGACACGGGATCGGGCACGTCCGATCCAGACACGAAGCAGCGCCAGCAGGAGATCCAGATCGACGGGTTTGGCGATGTAGTCGGAAGCCCCGGCATCCAGACATTTTTGCCGATCCCCCTTCATCGCCTTTGCGGTGACGGAAATCAGCGGGATATGAGCAATCGCCGGTGTGCCGCGAATCCGCCGCATCGTCTCGTAGCCGTCCATCTCCGGCATCATGATATCGATCAATGCCACGTCTACATCGGGCGCCTGTTCAAGAAGCGCGATGCCATCACGGCCCCGCTCGGCATGCAGAACCTGTATGTCATAGGTCTCCAGAACACTGGTGAGCGAATAGATGTTGCGAATGTCGTCGTCGACGATGAGAACTTTCGCCCCAGCGAGATCGGACTTGCCGTTGTGTTCAGTTCCTGCCCAGGCCTCTTGGCGACCTTCTCCCGGCAGCGTTGCCGAAATATGCAGCGCCAATTGAGCGAAGTTCTCCGCCCGCGGTGCTTCCGCCAAGGCCGGGTTCAATGCCAGTACCTGTTCAAGCGCGTCCGGGTGAGGCGTAAAGAACAGCAGCTGCGGCAAGGCTTCGCCGAATTGGCCGGTGATCTCGTCCAGCGCCTTTGCGTTGTCCTTGGCGGAGCGTCCAAAGCCGAGCACGACGGCATCATAGGAGGCGAGGCCAACGTCTTCTGCATTTGCCGCAACACGACCGATCGCGGTGACCGACGTTACGCCGTCGCGGATTGCCTCGACCAGAGCCAGACGCCGCTCCGGGTCAGGGTCCACGACCAGAACGCGGCGCTGAACGCGGAGCTTCTTCGAGTGGATATCCTGAAACACCTTCATCAGCTCGTCCGAGGAAACGGGCTTGGTGGAAATGCTGGACGCCCCCTTGCGTGCGAGACTGTCGATGTCTTCGGCACCCGAGAAGACATGGATAGGAATTCCCCTCGTCTTCTGGTCATGCCGCAGCAGATCGAAAAGCACCCAGCCATCGATATCCGAAAGTCCGAGATCAAGTGTGATTGCGTCGGGAACGAGCTTGCGGGCCAATGCCAGCGTGCCGGAACCTGCAGTCGACAGAACGCCTTTCAGCCCGGCCGACCGGGCGAGGCCAAGCAGCAACCCGCCAAAGGTCGGATCGTCTTCGACGATCAACACGATCCGATCGGTGGGTAGGATTGAATCGCGGTCGTCGATCAGCTCTGCCGAGGGCGGACTGCTGAGCAGAGCTGTCGCAGCAACCGCCTCCGCCGCCGGAGCCAAGGTCGACTGTACTGTCGTCACGCGGGGGCCGTCGAACGGGATGATGAGGGTAAATGTCGACCCCTTACCCGGCGTGCTTTCGACCCGCAATTCGCCGCCAAGCAAGCGAGCGATCTCGCGGCTGATCGAGAGCCCAAGGCCGGTGCCACCATACTTGCGGCTGGTGGTGCCGTCGGCCTGCTGGAAGGCCTCGAAAATCAGCTTCTGTTTGTCTTCTGGAATGCCAATGCCGGTGTCGGTGACGGCGATCGCGAGAGCCTTCACCGGCTGCGTCGCGCCATTGCGGCGGCCGGCCTTCTCAACCCGGAAGTTCAGGCTGACCTCGCCTTCCGAGGTGAATTTGAATGCGTTGGAAAGCAGGTTGAGGACAATCTGCTGCAAGCGTTTCTCATCTGTGCGGACCGTGTCGGGAAGCGCCGGATCGACCTTGATGGTGAAGCCAAGTCCCTTGTCGGCTGCCAGCTGACGAAAAGTTCGTTCCATATGCTGGCGAAGATGCGTCACCGGCATATCGTTGATGTCGATGGAAACAGTGCCCGACTCGATCTTCGACAGATCGAGGATATCGTTGATGAGGCTGAGAAGATCGGTTCCTGCCGAATTGATGGTGCGGGCGAACTCTACCTGTTTTTCGTTGAGGTTGCCGTGCTGGTTGGTCGCCAGCAGGTTTGACAAAATGAGCAGCGAATTGAGCGGCGTGCGCAGTTCGTGGCTCATATTGGCCAGGAACTCGGACTTGTATTTCGACGTGAGCGCCAGTTGCTCGGCTTTCTCCTCCAGCGCGCGTCGCGCCATCTCGATTTCGAGATTCTTGTTTTCGACCTGCTTCTTTTCGTTCTCGAGCAACTGCGCCTTTTCCTGCAGCTCCTCGTTCGTCGCATGCAGCTCTTCCTGCTTTTTTGTCAGCTCGGTTTGACGCGCTTGCAATTCCGACGTCAGCAGTTGCGACTGCTTGAGCAGGCCCTCCGTGCGCATCGTCGCAGCGATGGTGTTGAGAACGATGCCGACGGATTCCATGAGCTGGTTGAGGAACGACTGGTGTGTGTCACGGAACTCGCCGAACGAGGCGAGCTCGATGACGGCTTTGACTTCATCCTCGAACAGGGCAGGCAGGATGATGACATTGGCTGGCGAGGCGCTGCCAAGACCAGATGTGACCCGAAGGAATTCTGGCGGCACATTGTCCAGCATGATGGCGCGCTTGTCGGCGGCACTTTGCCCAACCAGGCCCTCTCGCAGATCAAGCCGCTGCTTGATGGCAGCTTTGCTCTCGGCGCCATAGGAAGCCGCCAGCTCAAGATAGGATTCCTCCTCGTCGCGATTGGTGACGTAGAACACCCCATACTGGGCGTTCACCAGAGGAGCGAGTTCGGACATGATGAGCCGCGAGACGGTGGCAAGATCGCGCTCGCCTTGCAGCATGCGCGAAAACCGGGCGAGATTGGTCTTCAACCAGTCCTGCTCGGCATTCTTCAGCGTCTGATCCTTCAGATTGCGGATCATTTCGTTGATGTTGTCTTTCAGCGCGGCGACCTCGCCGGACGCTTCGACGCTGATCGAACGGGTAAGATCGCCCTTGGTCACCGCCGTCGAAACCTCGGCGATGGCACGCACCTGGGTGGTCAGATTGGCAGCGAGTTGATTGACATTGTCGGTGAGGTCGCGCCAGAGGCCGGCGGCACCTGGCACACGCGCCTGACCGCCGAGCTTGCCCTCGATGCCCACCTCACGGGCGACGTTGGTCACCTGGTCGGCAAAGGTGGCAAGCGTCTCGATCATGCCGTTGATGGTGTCGGCCAGCAGGGCGATCTCTCCCTTCGCGTCGACCGTCAGTTTGCGCCTGAGATTGCCTTGCGCGACCGCCGTCACGACATCGGCGATGCCGCGCACCTGATTGGTCAAGTTCGTCGCCATCAGGTTGACGTTGTCGGTCAGGTCCTTCCAGGTACCGGCAACACCTTCGACGCGCGCCTGGCCACCAAGCTTGCCCTCGGTGCCAACCTCACGCGCGACTCGGGTGACCTCGCCGGCGAAGGAGTTCAACTGGTCCACCATGGTGTTGATGGTCGACTTGAGCTCCAGGATTTCGCCCTTCACATCGACGGTGATCTTCTTCGACAGGTCGCCGCGCGCCACGGCGGTCGTGACTTCGGCGATGTTGCGCACCTGGCCGGTCAGATTCTCGGCCATCGAGTTCACATTGTCTGTGAGATCCTTCCACGTGCCGGCAACGCCGCGCACCTGCGCCTGGCCTCCCAACTTGCCTTCCGTGCCGACCTCGCGTGCCACGCGCGTGACTTCCGAAGCGAAGGAATTAAGCTGGTCCACCATTGTGTTGATGGTGTCCTTCAGCTCCAGGATCTCGCCGCGGACATCGACGGTGATCTTCTTCGAAAGGTCCCCGAGCGCCACGGCGGTGGTTACCTCGGCGATGTTGCGCACCTGGCCTGTCAGGTTGGCCGCCATGGCGTTGACGTTTTCGGTCAGATCCTTCCACGTGCCGCCGATGCCGCGCACCTGGGCCTGGCCGCCGAGCTTGCCATCGGAGCCGACCTCGCGCGCCACACGTGTCACTTCCGAAGCGAAGGAATTGAGCTGGTCGACCATCGTGTTGATGACGTCCTTGATCTGCAAGATCTCGCCCAGCGCGTCGACGGTGATCTTCTGGGTCAAGTCGCCGGTCGCGATGGCCGTTGCCACCTTGGACACGTCGCGCAATTGCACCGTCAAATTGCCGGCCATGGCGTTGACGTTGTCGGTCAGATCCTTCCAGGTGCCACCGACGCCTTCGACATGCGCCTGGCCACCAAGCTTGCCTTCCGATCCCACTTCGCGGGCCACACGCGTGACCTCAGAGGCGAAGGAGTTCAGTTGGTCGACCATCGTGTTGACGGTGTCCTTGAGCTCCAGGATCTCGCCTTTGACGTCGACGGTGATCTTCTTCGACAGGTCGCCGCGCGCCACGGCGGTGGTGACTTCTGCGATGTTTCGAACCTGGCCAGTCAGGTTGGCGGCCATGAGATTGACGTTGTCGGTCAAATCCTTCCATGTGCCGCCGACGCCCCTCACCTCTGCCTGGCCGCCCAGCTTGCCTTCGGTGCCGACCTCGCGTGCCACGCGCGTCACTTCCGAGGCAAAGGAGTTCAGTTGGTCGACCATCGTGTTGATGGTGTCCTTGAGTTCCAGGATTTCGCCTTGCACGGCGACCGTGATCTTCTTCGACAGATCCCCCGACGCGACCGCCGTCGTCACCTCGGCAATATTGCGCACCTGACCGGTCAGGTTCTCGGCCATCGAGTTGACGTTGTCGGTGAGGTCCTTCCAGGTGCCGGCGACGCCGCGCACCTGCGCCTGGCCGCCAAGCTTGCCTTCGGTGCCAACCTCGCGGGCCACGCGCGTGACCTCGCCCGCGAATGAATTCAGCTGGTCCACCATCGTGTTTATCGTGGATTTCAGCTCGAGAATCTCGCCCTTCACGTCGACCGTAATCTTCTTCGACAGGTCGCCCAAAGCCACCGCGGTCGTCACTTCGGCGATGTTGCGCACCTGGCCAGTCAGGTTCTCGGCCATGGAATTCACATTGTCGGTCAGATCCTTCCACGTACCACCAACACCCTCAACGCGCGCCTGGCCGCCAAGCTTGCCTTCAGTGCCGACCTCGCGCGCCACGCGCGTCACTTCCGAAGCGAAGGAATTGAGCTGGTCCACCATCGTGTTGATGGTGTTCTTCAGTTCGAGGATTTCGCCCTTGACATCGACTGTGATCTTCTTCGACAGGTCGCCCGACGCGACTGCGGTCGTAACCTCCGCGATGTTGCGCACTTGCCCGGTCAGGTTCGTGGCCATCGCGTTGACGTTGTCGGTCAGATCCTTCCACGTGCCGGCGACGCCCTTGACCCGGGCTTGGCCGCCGAGCTTGCCTTCCGTACCGACCTCGCGCGCCACGCGCGTCACCTCGGAGGCGAAGGAGGCCAACTGGCCGACCATGGTGTTGACGATCTTGCCGATGCGCAGGAATTCGCCGCGCAGCGGTCGGCCGTCAATTTCTACCATCATGGTCTGCGACAGGTCGCCCTTGGCGACGGCGCCGATAACGCGCGCAACCTCAGCCGTTGGCTGAACCATGTCTTCTATGAGATCATTGACTGAACGGACACTGGATTCCCAACTGCCGGTGGCATTGCGAACCCGGCCGCGCTCGCCTATCCGCCCTTCCTTGCCGACGACCCGGCTCAAGCGCTCGAACTCGCGCGTCACTTGGTCGTTGAGGTCAGCGATCTCATTGAAAGTCTCAGCTATCTCGGAATCGAGGCCTTCATAAACATTGTCGATGCGGACGGAGAAATCGCCGCGCCGGAAGGCTTTCAGAGAATTCAGGATGCTTCGACGGTCCAATTGCTTCTTGGATGCCTGCACGGTCACAGCGCCACTCCCAGCCCTATGGATTTATACGGATAAAATTGCCCCCGCGGCCAATGTGGATCGCGCCGCAAGACCCCAAACGCGGCATTTTCCATTTTGTTCCATCGTGCCGTGAATTCCAGGCCGACGATTGCGCCTTGGTTTGAACGCCGGATTCATGATGCGGTTGTGGATTTATCGGGCTTTAGCCGACCACGACACGTCATCGCCGTTTGCCATTGCCAGAGAGGCATGAATTGCGTTGCGCAACTCGGAAGGCGAGGCAGGCTTTGCGACCCATGTCCCTTGAAGGAAAATCGGATCGTGAAAACCCGAATTGGCGTAGCTTGCCGAATGGACGACAAAGGGGATGTTTCGGGCGTCAAGCAACGTAGCTATTCGTACGCAATCCCCATCCGCCAGGCCGATATCCATGACAACAATGTCGGGAGAACTGCCCCTGAACCATTCCAGCGCGTCGACGCAGGACGAAAAGACCCCAGCGATGTCGAACCCGCGTCGCGCAACATGTCTTCAAGTTCGAGCGCGATAAACGCCTCGTCTTCCAAAATCGCAACGGACCTATGGTGGTCCAATTATCGCAGTCCTTTGCTCTCCGAAGCGATCGGCAGCGCAGCACGCCGCCTGACCGGTTCCACCCGGTGGTCGAAGCTCACGGCAATTTTCTTACCGGACATGGCATGGACCATAAGCCCGACCAATTCCTCGTCGTCGCAGCGACACTCAGGAAACCTTGCGCGGATTTCATCGACCGCAAACGCCGTCGAGATAATGTCCTCAGCGCGATAGCCAGAGATCACCGCGTAGACTGCGCTATAGGTTTCAAGGTGAATGACCTTCGGTTTTCAGCACATCATCCTCCCTGCGGAAGGCCGACGGCAGAGGCGCCGGATGTCTCGCAAAGATTGCTAGATGCCGGCATCTAGTCTTCGGCGCTGTATCCTGTTCATTCTATGACGGTTGGCCGCGCTGTCGATAGCTCTGCAAGGCTTTGTACGCTTCCAGACACTGATTCGCGCGAGCGACCAGATCAGGCAATCGTGCCGTTCATATACGTTTTCCGGTTCACTGTAGTGCCGTCCGCCAACTGAAACAGTCCACCCGACCAGAATGACGATTGTCGGCCCTTTCACTTGAAGCCCCCCAGATCAGCGAGTGAGTTGTGGCCAACACTCCAACACCTCCGCCATGCTGGCCGCCTCAATCTGCTCACTGAAGCGGGAATGGTAGACTTCCATCAGTGCGTCATGGGTCTGGTCGGCAGAGCTGCAGATGGCATCGGTGACGAGAATGACGCGAAAGCCACGATCGATGGCGCCAAGCACGGTCGCGAGAACGCAAACGTCGGTTTCGCCACCGGTGATCACGAGCGCACGCACGCCGGAGCCACTCAGCAGCGCGTCGAGCCGCCCCTCGGTCCAGGGCGAATAGACGTGTTTGTCGACCACCGTCGCCGGCGGTACAAATCGTGCAAGTTGAGGCATCAACTCGATCAGGCGCGGATCGATGTTGGAAAGGGTTACCTCCGCCCACCGACGATAGTAGTTTGCCCACATTCCCGGCGCCTCGCCCGGGCGGGCGGCAGGAATGAAGCGCGTGAACAGGGTACGGCTGGCATGTCTGGCGACCAGTTCTTCGATCGCCGGGACCACCTTTTCAGCCCACGGCACGGGCCAAGGTCCACCCGGCGCAAACAGGCGCTGCATGTCGACGCACAAATGCAGACCATCGTCGCCTATTGGTCCGTGAATCAATCCTTGGGCGGCCACTGGTGGATTCCGTCGGGTTTGGGTTACTGGCCTGCCTGCCGCGCTGCATCGGCCTCAGCCACATCAACAGTGTAAAGCAATTCACCGTTTTCGTTGGATACCCTCACAAGCCAGCCGGACAGAGCGTCCGTGCCAGGCTGCAGGTCGGCGAGAAGATCGATTGCGCAGCGGATAGCTTCGGACCGGGCCGCCTCAAGGCTCGCCATCCTCGACGGCGGTATGCGTCGGCTGGTTTCGCCATCGCGATACTCAAAGACATATACGTCGCCGGCGCCGTCGCTTGCAGAGGTTATCTCGACCTGGTCGAAATTGCCGTTGCTGCTCGCGTCATATTCATTGGCTGCGAGATCAAAGGTCGCTGTCTGGACCAGGATTGCCTTTGCGCGGGCAAGCACGTCATCTTCAGCTTGTATCCCGACGTCTGCCATGTCCACCGTAACGCAGTCGCCGCCCTCGCCGCAAAATATCACCCGGCGAACCGACTGACCGTCTGGCGCCCTGGCATTCACCACTTCGGTTCGAACGACTTGCATGACACTCTCCTGCTTGTGTCTGACAATGTTCATGGTGCGGTTTCGGTTCCTGCGGATGCAGGGCGTCGGCCCGGCTGTCGAGACCGACAGGACTTCCCCGCCGGACATTGACGGTGCACCGAGCCCCCGCCGCAGGAACAATTCGAACGGAAACGCGTTGCCCTAGCTGGAAACGGGATAAGCGCAAAATGGCCGCGCCACGTGCTGCCTGGAAGGGCTTCTTGAAGGTTGGTTCGGTTACTTGCGGCGTGAAGATTGTCGGCGCAACCAGCGAAGCATCCAAGATCCATTTCAAGATTTTGAACCGCAAGGACGGTCTGCCGGTCAGGAGCGTCTACGCCGACGAGGAGACCGGAAAGCTGGTGGATGCAGCGGATCAGGTGAAGGGTTTCGAGATCGAAAAGGACGAATTTCTCCAGATCGAACCTGACGACATAAAGGCGTTGAAGCTGACGTCGAAGCACACGCTCGAAGTCGGCGAATTCGTATCGATTGACGATATCGATACGCGCTATCTCGAGAAGCCCTACTATCTGATCCCGGCCGACGGCACCGCAATCGAAGCATACGGAGTGATCCGCGATGCCATGAAGAACAAGGGCGTGGCCGCTCGATCCTGCGTGGTGCTCTACCAGCGCGGCCGCGAAGTGCTGATTCAGCCCTATGGCAAGGGGATGGTGATGACCGAGCTTCGCAACCACAACGAAATGGTTTCGGAAAGCACTGTGTTCGATGGATTGGCCAAGCAGAAATACGACCCCGATCTGCTCGAAATCGCCGGCATGCTTATAGACAAAAAAGTGACGACCTTCGATCCCTCGAAATTTGAAGACACCTATGAAGACGCGCTGATCGCCATGATCGATGCAAAGCGCAAAGGCAAGAAGCTGCCGAAGCCCGCACCAAGGCCACAGGAGAATGTCATCAACCTCGCTGAGGTGCTGAAGAAGAGCCTCAAACAGGAAGGGCTGGCGAGATCCACAAAGAGAGCCTCACCGAAACGCAAGACAGCATAGTTGATAACTGCCCAGCCAGAAGGTCCGCACAGCAGCCCCAGCCGCCCCTAAATCGTTTGGAACAATTCTCGCGGTTGCCCGTTGGCCACCAAGGACGATGCCGTATGCCGAGATCAAGAACGTCGACAGGCAGTCCTCAAAGAGCCAGAGGCAGCGGATGCCAACATTGCGCTCAAAGGAGCCGGAACGCAGGACTCTGATCGGGCGCCGACAAGCCCCAGGACCGCTGGCCATCGGTAAAAATACATGGGGTGTGAAAAGACCCTTTCGCCTCCAGACGCGGCGACGCGCGACCGGTGGCGGGCCGAACCCCACGCCCAAGCGAAACCCGGAGAATAGATGTGCCCCCCAAACCAGAGCCAACCGAAGAGCCGCCAGTGGATGCGCCGACGTGGACGCCGGACATACGCGAGCCTGAGCCGGATCTTCTTCCCGACGAAGTGCCAGTTCCTAATCCGGACGAGAACCGTGATCCGCCAAAGCGAGGCGTGGTGACAGACTGAACAACGGGTTTGGTCCGGCATCCTCCTGCAAAGGCGTTCATCTCGCCGCCGGCTTCAAGATCGGCAGTGAAATGCGACTGGATTTGGCTGCGCCGAATGCTTGACGGATTTGGTCTCGATGGTGTGGACCTGCCGACGCCTCGCCAAGCCTCATTTTCCAAGTATCTGTTCGAACGTGCATTGCTTCGGGCTTTTGTCAGGACGCCATCGCAGAAATTTGGTGCCATGACGGAAACGATCCCCGGTGACATGATCGAACCGCACCTCCGCCACCAGTTCGGGCCGCAATGGCTCCCATTGTCCGCTTCTTTCCGTGCTCCACCGACTGGGGCCGCCCGGCGCTTTTCCCGTGAAGCCGGGAGCCGATCGCAAAGCTTCAAGTTGTCGCGTAAGCCTGGCCCTGTCCTCCCGGGCGATCGTCGAAGTGAACCCGACATGGTCGAGTTGCCCCTGGTCATTGTACAGACCGAGCAACAGGGAGCCGACTTCACGCGACTTCGCCAGGTAGCGGAACCCTCCGACGACACAATCGGCCGTGCGCAGGCGCTTGACTTTGACCATGGCGCGCTCGCCGGGTCGATATTCGTCATCGAGAAGCTTGGCAACGACCCCGTCGGTCGAACCTTGTCCGGATTGGCCAAGCCATCTGCCTGCCGCCGCCAAATCAAGCGTTGCCCGAGACAGTTCTAGATCCTTTCGCCCGGCCGACTTTACGAACAGTTCGAGTGCAGCGCGCCGAACCGAGAGCGGCTGCTGCATCAAGGCGCCCTCGGAGGTCGCCAACATGTCAAAGAGGATCAGCTTTGCCGGCGTCGCGACCGACAGTTTCCGGATCCTGCTTTCCGCCGGATGCAGCCGCATCTGCAAGGCGTCGAAAGAAAGAGAGCCTGCAATTTCGATGACGATCTCACCATCGACCACGAACTCTTTTGTTTTCAGTTCATGCAACATCGCGACGACTTCCGGGAAATACCGCCCTAACGGCTTGCCGGATTTTGCTCGCAACTCCACGGCCGCGCCGGCTTTAAAGGCCAGGCAGCGGAACCCGTCCCATTTGGGTTCGTATTGCCATCGGCCAGCATCGGCCGGCAACGTGTCGGCAGCCTTTGCTTCCATCGGCGCCGTGCTCAACGCTACGCCGAAAGACGATTTTGCACTCGTCGGCAGATCGCGAGAGATGGCAGATTCCCCCGTCATGAAAGTTCCGTGGACAACGATGGAGATCGACTCAACGCAGCACTGGTGCCGGCTTTGGAAAGAATCATGCTCCAACAGGGTTAGGTCATGATGAGATTTCAACCAATCTCATCATGACCTGGGACGGTCTACTCGGCAGCCTGCATGTTGATCTTGCTTTCCGCCATTTCGGTGAGCTTGCGATCGGTCGCCTGCTCTTCTTTCAGGTTCTTGGCCAACACGTTGGCGCAGTCACTGCGGCCAAGCTGCTTGGCCCAGGCGATGAGCGTGCCATATCTGGTCATCTCATAATGTTCGACCGCCTGCGCCGAGGCTATCAGTGCCGCGTCTAGGACCTCCTTGTCGTCAACGTCGCCGCTCACATCGTCGGCTTCCTCCAGAATGCCGTCTATCGCCGGGCAGTTGACCTCCTTGGCCTTGACGCCATGCAATTCGAACACCTGTTCGACGCGCTCGATATGGCCTTTGGTCTGCTCGAGGTGTTTTTCGAATCCGGCCTTCAATTGCGGATCGGTTGCTTTGCCGATCATCTTCGGCAGCGCTTTCTCGATCTGCTTTTCGGCGTAATAGATGTCGCGCAGCGTGTGCACGAAGAGATCGTCGAGTGTCTTGATGTCCTTCGAAAAGAAGCCCATGGCCTTACCTTTCATTGTGCAGAAGTTCGGGTCCGGCGGCGGCTTGCCCGCCACCCGCGGAGGCCGGGAACTCGTCCCGGCTTGCTGGTCAACGCACCGGTGCCGGAGGAGTTCCTGATTCCGAGCCGGGCCGTTACTCCTTTTCGAGACGCTGCGATCCATCTCCGGAGGAGCTTTGACACGATCACACGTTCCACGGTCCAGACGACGACCTTCAGGCGCACGCCGGCGCGGAAAAACTGACGGCCAGGAGAGCCGAAACGTGCTGTGCGCCGCAAGCTCTCGCAGGCGATGGCTGCCTCGGCAGATGCAATGCCAGCGTCGGGCGCGCACTATTGTCGGGAGAACTCTTGGTCAAGTATGCGAAGGCCCTCTTCATATTTGGCCGCCGACGCTCCGACCTGCCTCGACTGCCAGATGTTGTCCTCCAGATCGGCGCGTTTTACGGGGAGCGCCACTGGGTTCGACGCAGCCCGCCGGACAAAGGCGAAATACTCCTCATCCGGACTGCGCGACATGGCATCGACCGCCGCGGCAATTGTCGGTCCGAAGCCTGCTTCTTCGAGCTTGGCGCGGGTCCAGCCTTCGCCTTTCTCCAGAACGTCATGAAGGTAGGCAACAGTCTTCTGATCGATTGTCTCGACAGCGTCGACGACACGGCGGCAATGCTCGATATAGGGCCGCCCGGTCTTATCGCGCTGCGACGCGTGAACCTCCTCCGCAATCTTTGCCGCCTGGTAGAAAATGCTCATCGCGCCTGTCCTTACCGTGATTGTCTCTGCCTGATGAAACCTATTCGACGATATGTGGCGTGTGTCGCTTGTCCTCGGCAGGGTTGACATCGATACGGGCCTTTTCCGGATCGAAAGCGCCGTGACCTGCAATAGCCAGAGCGGCCGCATCGGGCGTTTCGTAGGCCCACATGAAATCGTCGGAAGAACTGCCGACGGCGTGGACACGCCAGTAGCTTGCGGTGCCTTTAAGCGGGCACCGGGTGGTGGTGTCGGTCTTTTCGAAAAGATCGAAATAGATGTCCTCGAAGGGGATATAGAAAACGGGCTCGTGCCCGTCTTCACGCAGGACCTTCGCCCGCTCCGTAGCTGCGACGATGGCGTCGGAAAACCGCACCGTCACCGTGCCGGAAAACGGTTCTATGGCCAATCGGCCAAGGTTTTGCTGTGAAGTTGCGCCTGAAGTTTGCATCTGAATTTCTCCCTGGCGATGACCGCAAGATGCCTGGAGACGAAATGCGCGGCGGCGCTTCAGGTTCCGGCATGTTCGATGAAGCTGAATGGCGGGCCGGACTTAAAGTGCCTACCGGTTTCCGTATCCAGCAGTTCTCGTTGGTAAGGCGCGGTGAAATGCTCGTCCAACCCATTCGAAGACTTTGGAAGGACGACACGGTCGTCGCTTCCGTGGAGCGTCAGGGCTGGCACCGAAATGATCTTCGCCGCTACTTGCCGGCGGGCGAGTTCGTGGCTGGAGATGCTCCAGCTGTTTGGCCGTCGTCAGCTGCCGCCTCATGTACGGGCTCCGGGGCGGCCTCAGTTGCTGCCAAGTGGGCCGCAAGGTCCCTATAGACCTTGTCCCTGCCGCCATCGTGTTTAGCGATCAGGCCAAGTAGGTCATGACGGCTTAGCTTTGCAATCTTCATTAGGAATTCGAATTCGTGCTTCGGAATCGAGGCTGCTAGGCGATCGAGTTTGGCCCGCCGGGTCTCTTTGGACACATGTGCTCCTATGTATCCAGCCATGCGAGGCACGTACTCGGAGGCCCGCCATTGTCTTGATGGCGGGCCTTCGGGCGGCCGAAGCCGCTAGGTCCATCGGCTACTTGTTGCAATTTTGCACGGTCGAGGTCGTTGCGCCACTTGCAGTGTTGTTATCGATGTCATTGCCTGCGGCGTCCTTGCAACGGTCGGTCATGCCGTTCGATTTTGTAGTCGAGTTTGTGGAATTCGGATCGGTTGGCACGGCCGCATTCCCGCTGCCAGTGCCATTGCCAGCGGCGCCGCCGCTGCCAACAGTTCCAGTACCGGTTCCATTACCCGTGCCAGCCGTGCCGCCAGCACCCGTTCCATTTGTCTGCGCCAAGGCGGAACCGGCCAAGGCAATAGTTAGCACCGACGCGGCTAGAATTTTCTTCAACATTGGAGTCTCCGTGTTTGAATCGCCGAATTGCGATCGCTTTCCCAACGACAGGTTTTTCTCATTGTTCCCGGCGTAATGGATTGTGATCCGCAGCAGCCTTCGTCGAGGTGGACACTCTTGACGGCGCACGAATTGTGATGAGACCTGACAAGGGCAGGATGGGCTTTGTTCAACACCAAAGCGATATGTTGGGCGCGGCTGCATGCATCCGACGCGGATCGCGATGCGGAATGTGGGCAAGACGGTTACAACAGAAGCGGCGATCAGAGCTGCGAGCGAACCGGCCGCCTTGATGTTAATCTGACGGTTGAATCTCAAGACCATTCCGACGCAGGAGCAGAACGCATGCCGGCTCGATCCGAAGGATTTACAATCGCTCTGGCTCACAACGGGGATGCACGAACGCAGGCGGCCGCTGCGCTCTATCGACACAACATCGAACAAACCGGAATCGATGACCGGGCAGTGATCGGCGCGGAGCTTACCGACCCCTCGGGAAAGATCTGGGGTGGAATTTGGGGCAGAACGGAACTGGGGCTCCTGTTTCTCGACCTGTTCTTCTTGCCTGAAAAATTGCGTGGCCGATCCTATGGATCACAGCTTCTTATGGCGATTGAGGAGGAAGCCGTTAGGCGTGGATGTAAGAGAGCCGTCGTCGAGACGAGCAGTTTCCAGGCGCCTCAATTTTACCGGCTTCATGGGTTTGAGGAATTCGGCAAAGTCGAATTCGTTATTCCAGGACACGCCCGCATCTTCCTTCGCAAGAACCTGCAGTAATCTTTGCGGAGGCGCCATCTGCACGAACGGCTGTTCGCCGGCAAAACGCCGGCGCCTTAGCCCTCCCAGCCGTAGCCATCTACTCCCGAAGGTCCTTTTGCCCTTTCCATCCGGGAAGCTCGGTCATCGGGCATAGCAGCCGCGGTCGCGCCGGATCGGAGATATCGAGTTTATCCCAGGGAATGCGGTACAGGCCGTCGCGACGGCGCAGCCGAAACAGGTCGAGCATCGCGATGCCGATGGTCGAAGCCGACAGACGCTCGAACGCGGCGTAGATGCCAACGTGGAATTCAGTAACGACGAGCTCGTCGCCACGCTGTTCGGCGAGAATCTCTTCGATGTGACCGATGCTCTTTCCACGCTGCGAGAGCACGCGTCGCCCGGCAAGATGTTCGAGGTTGACTGTCCTCATCATCACGCTCCTGGGATGCGCCCGATGACATGATCGCGCAACCAGTCCTGCCAGGCGAAAATCGACGTCTCGCCCACCTCGATGTCACATTCGATGTCGAGCCCGTTGTCCTGCACCTTTTTCCACGCAATCCTGTGTGGCTCGGCGTGGCGTTTGCCACCCACCCTCTTCGCCAGTTGCGCCATCCATTCCCCGGGCCGCGCGCCAAGGCGGCGCGCCAAAGTGATGGAGCCGAGTTCTATCGCGACAATCCTTGGTGGTTTGCCCCGCCGCAACTCGGCCACCACTCCGTCGACCTTGCCGATCTTGACCCGCCGGCGGTCGAACACCTGCTTGTCCAGGAGATCACGCATCAATTCCATCATGTGCCTCCGAATATCTGCAGCGGAATCGTCACCACGGCGAGCACGAAGGCAAGCGCGATAATGAAGACAACGGCGGCGTTCGAAATGATGCCGTTGCGACGTTCGCCGACATAGCGTTCGTCATTCAGCAGGAAGAGAAATGGAACTACCGTCAGCGGAAGGCTCGCCGCCGTTACCGCCATGGAAAAGATGGTCAGCCTCAGTGGGTCTAGGCCAAGCATGATCGGAATGGCGGCCAAAAACAATGATGCCGTATAGACGGCACTGAAGCCCGGATCATCGCGCGGCTTGCGATCCTCACCCCACGTCCAGCCAAAGCCCTGTCCCACCAGATATGCCTGTTGCAACCCGACTTCGAGTGCGGCGCCGAAACAGGCAATGGCGAGCGAGGCAACGAATAGAACGAACCCCCAGAAGCCGAATATAGGGATCAGCATCAACGGCAGTTGGTGATAGTCGTCCACCTGGTCGATGCCGCGCGTCGCGAGAACGAGAGCAGCGACGATCAACACGCCGATCGAAATGGTCCCACCAAAGGTCATGCCCAGCCCGGCGATGGCACGATTGGCCCCAAGGTGGCTTTCATCCCATTTGTCCTCGATAGCTCCCGAGGAATAGAACATGAAAAGATAAGGCGATATCGACGCGCCGAGAATGCTGGCCGCCATGAACCAGTAATTGATGGCATCGTGAGCCGGCAGCGAAGGCACGGCGCTGCCAGCGACCGCTGTCCAGTCGGGCTTTAACATCACCGCACCAACCACGAAGCACAGCGTCACGAGGCCGAGGACCGAAACGCCTTTCTCGATAAAGCCAAACGTGCCTTTCCACAGCAGCAACCATGCCAGCAACGCCACCGGCAGTGCCCACCACTGGAAGCCTATGCCGGTGGCAAGTTCGAGTGCGATGGCCACACCGCCGATCTCAGCGGACAGCACCATGAAATTGACGAGAAGGACGACGAGCAACGTCCATAGGAAGACGTTGAACCCAAATCTTTCACGAATGCCCTCTGAGATCGTGTGATGGCTCATCGCGGCGAACCGACCGGCCATTTCAACCAAAAAGATGATGCATATGGTGCCGAGAACTATGGCCCAGATCAGCTGGAATCCGAAGGCGGCACCCGCCTGCGCCGCCGTAGCCATCGACCCGACTTCGAGGAAACCTCCGACACTGGTGACGACGCCAAGCGATATTTCCAGAAGTTTCTTCACGGCTTTGGTCCGAAAGCGCTGGTGTAAGCGGCGGCGAGCGAGCGCATGCCCGCCCGAAGATCCTGTTGTGCGCTTTCCACCTCAGTGCGATTGTTCACCCGCAATCCCGCCTCGGCATGCGCCACCGCCACCGACAAACTGTTGACTGCTGCCGTCAGTCCTGCTCGCCCGGCTGGTTCAGCGGTCTCGGCCGATCGAATTTGCGCCTCGACATCGGCCAGCGTTTTTCCGACCGAGTGCAGTGCGGCCGTGGCATAGGCGGACGGTGCCGCTCCCTCCACCCAGGCATCCAGCACCATCGATACGGTCTGTGCCGCGGAGGCCGCTGTTCGTGATTGCTGCGCCACCTGATTGGAAGACGAGCATCCGGCCAACCCGGCTAGAATCAGAAGCAAGCACAGGCAGCCAACCGGAAAATGACGGTCGTTATGGGGTACAGCGCGCGTTGGATGCGCCACGCGGATTTCCTCCCCGGCCCGAACCAACTGCGTCCGGCATCAATGATCTAGAGCGCTCGGAGAGCTCGTCAAACGAAACCGACGACGAGCCTGTGAGGTCGGCTAGTCCCACGTAACAAAACGCTCCGTCCCGGACAGCCGTGAAAGAGGGCGGGCCCGCGCTTCTCTTTGGCGCGGAGAAGCGCGGGCAGATCGGGCTGAGGGGATGACCCGATCGCGCAGCATCAACATGGGAGGGCAACAACGCTGCACGGTTCGAACTTCCAGCCGGGCCACTTGTTCCAACTTCAACTGATTAGGCTCATCGCCGTTCTGAGTACTCAATCCAGGCGTTGGTGGGCCTTTTGAAGGTAGGCCATGGCGAGTTCTCATGGCGTAGAACGGTTTTTGTCGCAACGGCCCATCCATGAACGCGCGCAACGACCGCGATGACGACCGTCGCCTGACCGTGATGACAGCGCACGATCAATCCAGCCCAAACGCCGCGGAACAATTGTGCCCGCTCGTGGTTCCGATGGCACGAAGATGGAGGATATGATGACGGACGCCAAACTCGCTGTGGTGACCGGCGCCTCGAGTGGCATCGGAAGGGAACTCGCAAAGCTGTGCGCTAAAGACGGTTACGACCTGATCATCGCCGCCGACGAGCCGGCTATCCGGCAGGCGGCAGAGGCACTTGAGACCCACAATGTAACGGTCGAAGCCATTGAGGCCGATCTGGCG
Source organism: Mesorhizobium sp. M0676 (assembly GCF_040320535.1). NCBI lineage: Bacteria > Pseudomonadati > Pseudomonadota > Alphaproteobacteria > Hyphomicrobiales > Phyllobacteriaceae > Mesorhizobium > Mesorhizobium sp. M0676. The sequence goes on along the minus strand of NZ_JAMYPU010000004.1, from coordinate 130,213 downwards.
ACCGTCGAGGGCGCCGATCGGTTGATCTCCCAGATCGGCGATCGCGATATCGACCTGTTGTTTCTCAATGCGGGACGCGGGCTCGGCAACGGCTTCGTCGACCAGGACTGGCGAAAAGTCCGCCGGATCATCGACACCAATGTCACCGGAACGGTCTATCTGGCGCATGAACTCGGCGCCAAGATGGCCCGGCGAGGCCGCGGGCGCATCCTGTTCACCGGATCGATCGCCGGCTTCATGCCCGGCACATTCCAGGCCGTCTACAACGGCACGAAGGCGTTCATCGATTCCTTCTCGATCGCGCTCCGCCATGAGCTGAAAGATAGCGGCGTGACGGTCACCGTGCTGATGCCTGGCCCCACGCAGACGCGATTCTTCGAGCGCGCTGAAATGATGGATACAAAGGTCGGCTCCGATGAAAAGGACAATCCGGCCGATGTCGCCAAAACGGGTTACGAGGCGATGATGGCCGGTGATGAACAGGTCGTCAGCGGTTGGAAAAACAAGCTGCAGGTTGCCGCCGCGCATGTCACGCCGGCAGGCACCTTGGCCGAACAGCACCGTAGGATGGCCGAGCCGGGGTCGGCGTCCAGCGACTGAGCTGATATTTCGCGTCATCAAACGGGCTGGCATTCGCAGAGACCGCATGTGCTGCGCGAGGCAATCTATCGCTGCCGCAAGGCGGCACCATCTCGGTTCCCGGCGTCTGTGTTGGCCTGGTCGATCACATCCCGTCTGGCGGCGATCAATAAGGGACCGGCTTTCCGGATGGGCCAGACGCATACGCAACGCTACCTGGAACCTTTATTGGCGACGGTCCAGAACGGCGAAATCGATTCCTCCTTTCTGACTACCCACCGGCCGATCTGGAAACAGGGCCGGATCTCTACAAGACGTTCCGCGACAAGCAGGAGGTTGTGTCAAAAGTGGTGATGCGGCCTCACGGCCGAGACGGGCAAGGCGACCGACACTCACTGCAATCACAAGGGAACATTCGCGTCGACGGCCGGTTAGGTGCCACTTCCGTAACGGTCACCTGCCGTCAAAGCGAGCCCATGATGAACCACGACCAGCATGACAATGTACCAGACGCAGCGCGTAGACTTGTCGTCGGAAGCATGGCGGGAGGAATTCTCGTCGCTTATGCTTCCACGGCGTCAGCCGATACGGGAACAGTGCCTGCTAAAGCAGGCCCTGCGAGCCCGATGCTCAAACAGAATCCGGTGACGCAATATCCCCAGCCGCCGTTCAAGCCACAGGAACAGAAGTGGCCGGGTTTGGCCACCAAGATGGTGCCGCGCCCGGATCACGGCGAAACAACCTACAAGGGATCAGGCAAGCTTGCCGGTCGCAAAGCGCTGATAACCGGCGGCGATTCCGGAATTGGTCGTGCGGCGGCGATTGCATTCGCGCGCGAGCGTGCGGACGTCGCTTTCGGCTACCTCCCCGAAGAACAGGAAGACGCCGACGAACTGGTGGACCTAATAAAAGCGGCAGGTCAAAAGGCTTGCCGGCGATATCCGCAATTAGGCCTTTTGCAGAAAGCTGGTCGATGAAGCAGCAACGCCCCTCGGCGGTCTCGACATCCTGGTCAGCAACGCTGCCCGCCTCACTCGAGTCAACGGTCCTCAAAAAGGGCCGCCAGGCCCACCGCTCCTTAGGCGTGGTGGGCTTTCAGACTGTCCACAGGAGGAACCAATGGCTGGCGATGAAATAGAAAGAAGGCGACTGCAGATGTTGATCGAACAATATCTGGAGACCCGTAAGCGACGGCACGATTTCGTGTCGATCGCGAATGCCGAACTCGCGATCAAGGCGGTCATGCCGCATTGCCCGGTGTCAAACGCAGCGTTGGCAGAGATGATTGCCGCTGGCGCCGTCACTTACGGCCTTGGCGTCCTATTCGACGCGAAGCAAACCGAGGGCGAACTGCCCGTTGTTTGCTAGGCTCATCGCCTGACCAATCGTCGCGCGGTCGCGAAGTTTCGCCCAGCTCTGGAATACGCCAGACCGGGAGCATGCCAATCGTGCCGGCCGGATCGCAGGCACTTGCCGGCGACGTCGTCTCGGGCCTGGACCCGAATGTCGTCGCATATCTGATGAAAAACCAGTGTCTTTGTGCAGTTACCGGGCTTCTCGTTGGGTTGGCACCGTTCCGCTGTCCTGGTGTCTTGCCAAGGCTGTCGGTTGAACACCGAGCATATTTCGCACGGCCTCGACCAGCGCGGCAGCCCACACGGGTTTTGACAGCATCTTGTGATGACGCAAATCCTGCGGAATGTCGGATGTTGTGTACCCACTGACGAAAATAAACGGAATTCCGCGTTGCGCTAGAAGAGGGACAAGGGCAGCGCTGGTCTCGCCGCCGAGACCAATGTCCAGGACCGCGGCAGATATGACTTCACTCTCGATCAGCTTTTTCGCGCGAGCAACGGACGGCACTGGCCCGGCGATGGCGAAGCCGGCCTCTTCCAGAATTGCGCGGTGCTCCTCCGCGACCAGCCATTCATCTTCGACGATAAGGATACGAGATGCAGTCACGTTTCGCTCTCCCGATGATCAAACGGAAACTCAATCCGCAAGCTCAAACCATCGGAACCGAAAGATGTTTCAAAATTTCCGCCAAGCCGATACTCAATTTCGCCCTTCACCAGCGAAAGACCAAATCCCGTCTTCTCAGGCGGACTGACAGCGGGACCGCCGCTTTCTAACCATTCGAGCTGAAAACCGTGATCCGACGCCGACCAAGTCACGGACACCACGCCGTTTGGCACGGACAAGGCGCCATATTTTCCAGCATTCGTGGCAAGTTCATGGATCACCATGCCAAGCGACAGGCCCTGCTGAGGCTTGAGCCGAATGTCCTCGCCTGTGGTGTTGATGCGTTCCAGCCCGAACGGCTCGACTTCCTGCCGCACGATTTCCTCGACCGAGACCTCTTTCCAGCTTTCGCGCGAGAGCACTCCGTAGGCCCGCGCCATGGCGCGCAGGCGACCGATGAGCGCTTCGGCGAAAGCCTCCGAAGAGGGAGCATTTTTCAGGGTCTGACTGGCAATGCTGACCGTAACAGCCAGCATGTTCTTGACCCGATGGTTGAGTTCCGAGATCAATACCCGCTGGTGGGCTTCGGCTTCAGCCATGGTCGTCACATCGACAAAGGTCACCACCACGCCCTGGATTTTCCGCGCGCTGTCGCGGTAGGGGATCAGCCGCACGAGATAGTGGATGCCGTTGCTATCGCGCGGCAGCTGGTGCTCGATCATCTCGCCGGCCCTGAAAACCTGGGCAATATGGTCGCGCAGGTGCGGATAATCGAGCCGGCTGGCAAGATCGGTCAGCGGTCTTCCGATGTCGGTCGGCAGCAAGTTGAAGAACGAAGACGCCGCCGGCGTGAAGCTGCGGATAACCAGCTTGGTATCGAGAAAAACAGTCGCGATCTGTGTGCTCTCGAACAGGTTCTTCAGATCGCTGTTGGCACGATCGAGATCCTCGATCTTGGAAACCAGTTCGGCATTGATGGTGTTCAATTCCTCATTGAGGGACTGCATTTCTTCCTTGGAGGCCTCGAGCTCCTCATTGGAGGACTGGGCTTCTTCGTTGACCGAGACGAGTTCCTCATTGGAAGATTTCAACTCCTCCAACGCGGTCTCATATTCTTCGATCGTCGATTGCAGGCGCTCGCGCGTATCGCGGAGCTCGCGTTCGAAATCAGCAATCCCAGATGCCACCGGCTGTCGAACCTTTAGAGCCTCCAGCCGCGGCTGCGGCTGGCCCACCGGCTCGAACAGGACGAGAAACAGCGGCTCGCCGCTGCCGCGATCAGTCAAGGGCTCGATCGTCAATGTGACGAATTGGACACGATCTTCATCTTCTTCAATGGCTATCGCTTCGCGCACAACCGTGCGCCGGCCCTCGGCGGCTTCCCGCAAAGCGCCGCGCAATTCCAGACGCAGGCCGCTGCGTGCCATTGTGAGCAATTGTCTGCTCGGCACTCCTTGCGGCGGCTCGAGATATTTGCCGGTTCGGACCGAGTAATAGACGACATCTCCATCACCATTGACGACGACGTGAGCCGGAGCGAAGCGTTCGAGAACCTGCGCTTCAACGGTTTGCCTTAGGGAATAAGACAAGCCACGGCGCGCATGTGTGTCATTGGCGCTGGAAAAGTTGGTTGCAGGCGCAGCATTCAACAAGATCGGCAGCCGCGGCGGCGCCGAATGTTCTCGTGCCTTGAAGATCCGTTGTTTCTTGTCGACCGGTGCAAACAGGTCGGCATGCTGGCTTATGCTTTCGGAGGTGCCAAGGAACAGATAGCCGCCGGGCTTCAGCGAATAGTGGAAGGTCGGAATAACCTGCTTTTGCACATCGGGGCCGAAATAGATCAGGAGGTTCCGGCACGACACCATGTCCATGCGCGAGAAGGGTGGATCGCGGATGACGCTGTGCGCCGAGAAGATGCAGAGATCACGTACGCTCTTGCTCAAGATGAAACTTGTGCCGTCATTGCTGAAGAAGCGTTCGCGACGTCCAGGCGAAACGCCCGCAAGCAATGACTCCGGATAGCGCGCCGAACGTGCGATGCCCAGCGCCGCGTCATCGATGTCCGTGGCGAAAATCTGGATGCGCGGCACAGCCGAAAGTGTATCCATATGCTCGCGCATCAGCATTCCGATCGAGAAGACTTCCTCGCCGGTTGCGCAGCCGGGCACCCAGACGCGGATCGTATCGTTGGCGTCCTTGCCTTCGAAAAGTTTGGGGATGACGGTTTCTTCCAGGGTTTTGAAAGCGTCCGTGTCGCGGAAGAAATTTGTCACGTTGATCAGCAGGTCGCGAAACAGCGACCGCACTTCCTCCGCATTTGAACGAAGCAACTCTATATAGGCATCGATCGCGGTGTTCTGTGTTATTTGCATGCGTCGCCTGACGCGACGCAAGAACGTCTTGGCCTTGTAGCCCGAGAAATCATGTCCCGAATGGCTGCGCAGGATCGCGTAGATTTCCTCCTGGCCCTTGCGGAGTTTCAAAGCACTGGCCTTGCCATCGTCAGCTTCAAGCTCGTCGAGCAGTTCAAAGCTGTGGGCAAATTCCATGAGTTTCGCACCCATCTCATCGGCTGGGATGGCGATATCGATCAGACCGGAACTGATCGCGCTGCGCGGCATGTCGGGATTGCTCGGACCCGACTCGTCGGAGAGTTGCGCCAGCGTCAGGCCGCCATGCTCCTTGATTGCCTTGATGCCCAACGTACCGTCGGAATCACCGCCCGACAGGACGACGCCGACGGCGTATTCGCCCTGATCCTCTGCCAGCGCGCTAAAAAAGATATCGATGGGCTTGCGCTCCCTGGACACCGAATTCGGTTGGCGCAGCTTTAGGCTGGAATTTTCGATGGTGAGGATCGCGTTGTGCGGCATCACGTAGACGGTGTCAGGATGGATATCCATTGCATCTTCAGCGACACGAACCGGAATTCCGGTGTAAAGCGCAATCACTTCGTGCAGCAGACTTTCCCGTTCCGGGCTGAGATGCGTGACGATCACGAACGCCATCCCGCTCGAAGACGGCATCCCGCGAAAAAATCCCTCCATGGCGGCAATGCCGCCCGCAGAGGCGCCAATACCGACTATGGGGAACCTCGGCAGCTTTTGCATCAATTGTCCTGCTTCAGTGAAATGCAACGCGGCAGCGCTGATTTCGATCCAATGTGTAAACCGTTCCTGGTCGAATTCCCATCCCGCACCGCCGATAGCCACGGAACCGATGAACGCGACCGCCGTTTAAAGCCCGGAGGGCTGCTATGTTATTAGGCATGCGAATTCTGCTCGTCGAGGACGAATTCTTGCTGGCAAGCGAACTTGCCTCCTATTTCAGCGATTGTGGAGCGACCGTTTTGGGGCCGGTGTCGTCAGTCAGCCGGGCTCGACGATATATCGATTCAGCGGATGGGGCGGTGCTGGACATCGATCTTAACGGTGAGACTGTTTTTCCCCTCGCCGATGAGCTGACGGACAGAGGCATCCCGTTCGTATTCTTCTCCGGAAACGATCAGATCACCCTGCCGGAGCGGTTCCGGTACACCCAAAACCTCTCCAAGCCGGCCGGGTTCAGGACGGTTGCCGGGATCCTCGCCGCGCAATCAACAGCGCTTGGTGAAGACAACGTTTTCCGCGCTCTTCCAAAACTGAGGCTGTCCGCGCGGCTGCTGCTGGGCGACCCACAGGCGGCCGATCGCCTCGTCGAACGGACATTGAAGGCGGCGCTGGAGGAGCGGTTGTCGACGCGGCATGACCTTCCCTTGAGCGAATGGCTCAATACACTCATGGAGGAGGTGCTCCGCAACGACAGGTCTGGAATCATGAATTAAGATTGTCCGATAGTTTGCCGCAGGCCGCCCTGTCGACCGCCCCCGCCACGGTACCCCTCCCCCAAGAGCGCTTCGCTTCGTCTTGCAAATACGGCCGCATTCCTGCTAGAAATCCTCGTGGCCAAACCTCCGCAAACCAAACCTGACTCATTCCGCGATCCTGTTGAGGGCGACGCACTCGCAGCGCTGCTCGACGAAATCGCGGAAGAGGAAACACCTGAACGGCTGTTGAAGCTCGCCCTTGAGCTGCAGCAGCAACTGCTGTTGTCAAAGCAGCTGAAAAACCCCAACTGAACGGCCTGCAGCTAGGCATCTTGATTTGCCTCGAGTTCCACGATGGCGTCATCGCCTCGTTCGCCAGACCCCTGGTGCGGTAATCTTTCAGCGCTCGATGTGGGCGAAAGCCCAGTCTCAATAGCTCAGCCGTTCTGCGCCCAGAAAGCCCTGATGCCATCATGGCGCCGATGAGACGACCTGGAAAATCAGGGCCGACTTGGGTCGCAGCCCGAGGTCGATCATTGCTGCCCTGGCATCTCGGTATTTTCTTGCGGGCTCTTTTTGACGCCGGCCGCGGGTGATGTCTCGGCGGGGGCATTGCCGCCTTGGTTCTGTTCCGGGGTGCGCTTTACCGGCGATGTCTGCCACGATCCGCCTGAAAGGGGTATGAACACAAAGAAGGCTAGCAGGGCGACGAAGATAACAGCCGCAATGACGACGCCCCACCCGAGTACATTTCGGGTGCCACGCTGTTCTTCCTTCCGGGACACATGCTCCGTCATCACTGGACTCCTTTGTGTCATTCGATGAGATACAAATTTATCGTGCAGATCGACCGCACGGTCTGCTCTTCCCCGACGCGTTCCGCCGGCACAGCCGAAGAAGCTGAAGCTAATCTTCTCCAGCTTTTCGGCTGCCTGGTTTGGCGGCCCGCTTTGGCGCTTTCGGCACTGTCGGTTGCCGCTCGGGTGCAGGCGGATTGATCGCCTCGTGCGCCAAACGGGCTTTGCGCAATCGCGCCGTTTTCTCTTCCCGCGCTTTGCGCTCGGCTTCCATTACTCCTTGTGCGTAGAGGGTGGCTCGTGCGTCTCTGTCGTTTGCGGATCCACTGGCCGCCATAGTCAGCCCTCCGCCTTGTAATTTCTTGCTTCCTTCTTGGCGCCGGCTTTGCCGTGCTCGGCTGCAAGCTCTTTGGCCTGCCCGGGTGACACGTCGGTGGCTTCGGCCAACTTGATTGCCTCTTGTTCAGAGAGATCTCTGTCCTTTCGCGTGGGGTTCCTTGTCATCGCAGATCTCCTATCAGAGCCCAAACGACCGGACCGGCGGTGTGTTCCCTGGGACCTTCGATAGTCCACCGATTGAGGCGGGCTATCGCGCTTCCGTCAAACGAGCGAAAAGGTTCTGATGCGGACGGACAAGATACACGATCAGCTTCAAGGCCTTTCGAACTGCTAGGCAAGCCGGGTTATGGCCGGGCTATGACCGTGTGGGACGCGTGACACACGGACGGGTTCAGGCATCGATGCCAGGCGCTAGTTCTCACCCGCGAGCGTGGCGAGAAATGACCGCCGCCATTCTGCTGCGTCATTGCGCGTGATGCGCTTGAGCAGTGCACTATGCCTTGCAATTCTTTCCTCAAGCGGCATCGCGAGCGCTTTTGCGATCGCATCGGCAACCTCGTCGACCGCATACGGGTTTACGATCAAGGATTCGGCAAGTTCTTCGGCCGCACCTGCAAAACGCGACAACACCAGCACTCCGGGATCGGCTTCGTCCTGCGCGGCTATGTATTCCTTGGCGACGAGGTTCATTCCGTCACGCAGGGGCGTGACCAATCCGACCTGGCTAGCGCGCAACAGGCCAGCAAGCCGAGAGCGTGATACGGCACGGTGGATGTAGCGGATCGGGGTCCAAGCCAAATCCGCGTATCTTCCGTTGACCGCGCCGGCGGTTGCCTCAAGCTGGGCCCGGATGTCGGCATAGGCGCTGACCTCCTCGCGCGTCGGCGACGCAATCTGCAAATAGGTTGCCGCCCGCTCTTGTTCCGGATGCCTTTCCAAAAGACGCGCGAAAGCCTGCATGCGGCCGGGGAGACCCTTGGAGTAGTCCAGCCGATCGACGCCGATGATTTGCTTGAGGCCCAGAATCTGGCGGCGCATGGAATCGATCTGCACATCCTCCGCCGCCTCATTGGCCATGCGTGCGATTGAATCGACGTCGATGCCTATCGGAAAACACCTCGATAACACCGTGCGGCCGTTCATCTCAGCCGAACCATTGATATCAAAAGTAGTGGAGTTGGCCGCCTGCACTGAGCGCCGGAAATTCCCCACGTCCGTTTCGGTCTGGAATCCCACGACGTCATATTGAAGCAGATCATCGATGAGTTCTTCATGGTCGGGCGTGGCTACAAACAAGTCAGGCGGCGGGAACGGTATGTGAAGAAAGAAACCGATCCGATTCCGGACTCCCAGCCGCCGCAACTGGGCGGCCAAGGGGATAAGGTGGTAGTCGTGAACCCACACCAGGTCGTCGTTGCCCGACAGCAGTCCTGCGAGCGCCTTCGCGAACCGCGCATTGATCTGCCGGTAGGCGTGTAGAAACTCTGCCCGGTGGTTCACCAGGTCGAGTCGGTAATGAAAAAGCGGCCACAGCGTGCTGTTGGCATAGCCATTGTAATAGAGCGAATACTCCTCATAGGGCAGGGTAAGCGCAGCCGTCTCGATCTTTCCCACCCGTTCCAAGCGGATCAGCGGTTCGTCGCTCGCGGCGTAGTCCTGATACTCGGCGCTTGCTCCTAGCCACAGGCCTCCACGCTCGGCCAACGCATCCCCGATGCCTACAGCAAGTCCGCCGGCTTGCGACAGATCGCGAATGTTCCCCAGCCTGTTCGAGACGACAACCAGACGACGCGGGATGGCGCGATCGCCAGTTGGCTCCCCACCTACGGCGTCGCGCTCAAGAGGGTCACCAACCGTTTGCGAAGCCTCGTTGAGAATTTCATCCGGTCGCTGCAACAAGAGCAAATCCTGAGCGTGAAGATCGCTTGGGGAACGGTCCGCGCGTGCGATTGTTCCCGACGTAAGTGTCCAGCCGGATTCGCTGGTTCTCGGCCCGCTCGGGCGCCTTTTTCAGCGGCTCTCGCAGGATCGTCGTCGGACACACCGGTGATGAGACCCCGATCCAGCACGCCGAGCAGCCGCTTTGGCGACGGCCGGACTTACCGCTTTGGTATTCATGCTGCCGGATCCCCTGCCCTGTCATATCAACTCCCCACCTTGGCAAAAGCCCCAAGTGACCAAACCGTCAGTCCACCTCGATTACCTTGCGCGTCGGCTTTCGTTGGCGGGGCGGCTGCTTTGCGGCTACGGGCGCGGGCGGGGTCTGCGCTATCGATGCCTCCAACAACTGTCGCTGTTCTCTAAGCCGCGCCGTCTTGGCTTCCCTGGCATGCCGCTCCGCTTCCAACAGCAACTTGGCTTCTCGATCCGCCCTCTCGATCTTTTCCCTGTCGACGCGTCGTGTTTTCAAGGTCGCCTCCTTTGGTCAGACGGCGAACAAAGTGCGGACCTGAAAAAATGTTCCCAACAAATTAAGGCCTGATCTGCCTCGAATGATATTGACCAGCAGCCCGCCGGTTGCGCGCATCTGCGGCTCTGTGACGTCCAAAGGAACTGCTTGCCGTCCGCGGCGTTACGCCACCACGCTGGCCGGAAGATTACCATGGACGACAAACCCCGAACGACGGTCAGAAAACCGGCCCGGATTGATGAGGGCATTGCTTTTGCGGAGCCATCACAGCTGAATTCAGTGGCGATCCCTTTTGGATTTGTTTCGACCACGACGATGACTGCCGACGAGCGATCGGCAGCCCACTGACGATCTGGATTGGCTATCGTCCAGATCAGGTCGATTGGCTCGGCTCCAAACCAAAAACATTTTCGAAAACCAGGGGCGTCGTGCGCTCCTTCTGTTCGGAATGTGGCACCTCGATTGGGTACACCGATGAAGGCTTGCCAAATGAGTTCTACATCTCGATCGGATTCATGGACGCGCCCGAGAAGTACCATCCCCAAGCCCAGGCCTATTGGGAAATGCGGCTGCCGTTTATCAGGATGGATGACGGTTTGCCTCGCGTCGAGGGCTACACCCGGGCGCGCGACCCCGCCCTGGGCAATCCCAGAGACCGGTGAGGCAGGACGCTGGATCTCGGGCGTCGTATCTGCAAGCCAGCGCCAGGGCTGGCGGAACGGCGGCCGAACCATTGGAATGAGAGAGATCTCCAAACGGACAAATGCCCGAAACCAATTTCACCGGCGTGGGTTGAAGATGGACATGCGGGACTTGTTTTCACAGTCTGACGACAAAGAAGCGGATGTTTGAAGGATTCAAGCTAGAGACCGTGGATCTGCCCGAGTCCTCACTGCGAGTCAGGTATGGAGGTTCAGGCCCGCCGCTTCTTTTGCTGCATGGCCATCCTCGGACGCACGTTACCTGGCACCGGGTAGCCCCACTTCTCGCCGCCGACCACACAGTTGTCTGCCCCGATCTGAGGGGCTTTGGCCAGTCCTCGGTACCGGCGGACGCCGTGGACCATGCTGGATCCTCCAAGCGTGCCAAGGCCAGGGACTGCATTGCTCTCATGGGACATCTCGGCTTTCGCCGGTTTGCCATCGCAGGCCATGACCGCGGCAGCTACACAGCGTTCCGAACAGCCATGGATCACCCGTCGGCGATCAGCCATCTGATCGTCATGGACAGCGTCCCTATCCTGGAAGCCCTCGAACGCTGCGACGCCCGCTTTGCGAAGCTCTGGTGGCATTGGTTCTTTTTCGCACAGCCGGACAAGCCCGAACGCGCAATCATGGCCGATCCTGACGCATGGTATGGCGGCTCAGCCGAGTCCATGGGGGCTGAGGCCTATGTCGACTACAAGGACGCAATCCACGATCCGAATGTTGTTCACGGCATGCTTGAAGACTATCGGGCAGGTCTGGCCATCGACCAATTGCACGATGCCGACGACAGGAAAGCTGGTCGCCGGGTCGCGTGCCCGACCTTGGCGCTCTGGTCCGCCCGCGATGACCTTGAGGCACTCTACGGCAACGTGCTCGATGTTTGGCGACCCTGGACCACCGAACTGAAGGGCCAACCGATCGAAAGCGGACATCATATGGCCGAAGAAGCAGCCGAGGCGGTAGCCGCAGCTGTCATGGCGTTCTTGCGCGAACCGACGTCGTCATGCGGCGAGCTTTGCTGAACCAATCCGTTTGATGGCACTGCTGATCGACCGTTCGCCATCGTCGTAGTCAGCCCAGGCGACGGTCTTTTTCAGGTGGCCCGGGACCGTGCGAACGGTGTATTTTTTCGGATCGAGATCCGCCTTCACCTGACTCCAGGTCAGCGGCATGGATACAGTCGCGCCTTCCCTGGCGCGAGGGGAGAGAGGGGCGACGGCTGTCGCCATGCGATCATTCCTGAGATAGTCGAGAAAAATCCGGGATGTCCGCAGCTTCTTGGCCATGTTGACGAGGTAGAGATCCGGGCTATCTGCCGCCATCTGGATGCAGACGGCCTTTGCGAAGGCCTTGGCCTCGGCCCATGTCGTCTTGCTGCGTTCGGCCGCCAATGGCGTCACGACATGCAAGCCTTTGCCGCCCGTGGTTTTGCAGAAGCTCACCAAGCCCAGATCTTCGAGACGATCGCGCATTTCCTTGGCTGCCGCGACCACCTTCGCAAAAGGGACTTCCGGACCGGGGTCAAGGTCGAAGACAAGTCGGCCAGGTATTTCGGGATGACCCGGCTGGCAATTCCAGGGGTGAAGCTCAAGGCCGCCTATCTGGGCGATCGCGGCCAGACCCTCGACGCGGTCGATTTGCAGATACGGTTTGTGGTCGCCGAAGACTTTTACCAGTTCCAGCAGATTGGATGTGCCTGGCATTGCGTGGCGCTGGAAAAACTGCTCGCCGGCGTAGCCATCCGGCGCGCGCACGAGTGAACAGGGACGACCTTTGATATGTCTGATCATCCAGGGGCCAACGGTCTCGAAATATTCTGCAAGATCGAGCTTGTCGACGGGCTGACCGTCGCCGGCATTCGGCCAAAGCGGCTTGTCCGGCTTGGAAATGATGACGCCCATGACAACCGGGCTTTTTCCTGTCTTGCCAGTCACCTTGGCAGGGTCGGCAATCGGCGTCTCTTGAGGATCGGCTGGACGCTCGGCCTCGACGTCTTTTGCGGGCTTGTCTTCACGCAGGCCTTTGAAGGCGGCCTGCCTGATATTGCCACCCCCGGTCCAGCCGGCGAACTCGATTTCCGCGACCAATTCCGGCTTCGTCCAGAAGACGGTTGAATTCCTTTTCGGTGCGCCATCGCCGGTAAACGGCGACGTCGCGGCTTTCATCTCCTGCAGCCTGGGCATCAGCTGCTTGACCTTTGCCTCGCTGAATCCGGTCCCCACACGGCCGATATAGGCGAAATGTTCACCGCGATTGACGCCGACGAGCAATGACCGGAATTTGCCGTTGGTCGTCGACCAGCCGCCGATGACCACCTCATGCCCGGCGCGGCATTTCGATTTTGCCCAGGTGTCGGTCCTCCCCGAAACATAGGTCGCATCGGCCTTTTTGGAGACAATCCCCTCAAGCGACAGGCGACAGGCAGAACGCAGCACCGCGTCGCCGCCATTGCTGAAGTGCTCGACATAGCGGATGAGATTTTGCTCGCCGCGATCGACTTCGCCGAGCATCTCGCTCAGACGTTCCTTCCGTTGTGAGAGAGGCATCTTTCGCAGATCGACGCCATTTGCGAAGAGCAGGTCAAAGGCAAAGTAGATCAGGTCCTTCGTCCGGCGCTCCGACAGCGCTGCCTGCAGTGCGGCAAAATCGGGCGCGCCGTTCTCGCCAAGCGCTACGATCTCGCCGTCGATGATGACGTTGGGAAGACTGGAGGCCTCCTTTGCGATGGCGCCAAATTTCTCCGTCCAGTCAAGACCCTTGCGGGTCCTAAGCGCGATGTCCTTGTCTTCCACGCGCAACTGGACGCGATAACCGTCAAACTTGATTTCGTGAACCCAGTTCGTCCCGGCCGGCGGCCGGGAGAGCGTCGCGCAAAGCTGTGGTGGGATGAAGTCGGGCATCTTCGCCGCTGAGGCACCAGCGGCTCGCTTCGGCCGCGGAGCAGGCTTTGCCGACCTGGCGGCGCGCTTGTCGGCATGGCCGCGCTTGCTGTCCCAAACGGCATCCGCATCGGCCAACGATGAACCTTTCATCATGAACGGCTTCGGACCTGCCCCCTTCCCCGCTGCAATCCTCTCCATGCTCCGACCCGAGGCGACGGATCGATCCTGAGCCAGCACGGCATCGCCATTGCCCTCTGTCGCGTATTTGTCGCGGTGTTTGATCAGCAGCCAGTTGGTCCGCTTCCCGCCATTGCGGTCATGCTTCATGCGCACTAGGACGAAACTTCCATGCAGGCGCTTGCCCTGCAGCGTGAATTTCAGGTCGCCTTTTTCCAACGCCTTTTCGGGAGACATGGCGCCTTCCGGTTCCCAATATCCGCGATCCCACAACTGCACCGTGCCGCCACCATATTGTCCTTTGGGAATCGTGCCTTCGAAGTCGCCGTACTCCAGCGGGTGATCCTCAACCTCCACGGCAAGTCGTTTGTCGTGAGGATCCAGTGATGGACCTTTGGTCACAGCCCATGATTTGAAGACCCCGCCAAGCTCGAGGCGAAGATCATAGTGCAGCCGCGTGGCCGCGTGTTTTTGGATGACGAACCGGAGTCGGTTCGAACCCGCAATCGAGCTTTCGCCGCTGGGCTCTTTCGTCTTCGCGAAATCCCTTTTGGCCCGGTAGGTTGAAAGCTCGCCCGTTTTCATGGAAGTGCCCCGACTAATGACGCAACGCCGGGACTCAACGCAGTGGGTGAGATTTGGTTCGGTTCATAGCCGAGACGACGCCGATGCTGCTTTTCCGCTTCAGAGTGGCATCGGCGTCAAATGAGGCCTTCACGGAGACTACAGGTGTCGTCACCGCTGACGTTAAGGTTCCTTGGTTTGCCCAACCATTTTTGCAAGCTCTGAAAATGGTGGGATGTCCAGTTCGCCTTGCGCGTTGTTTGCGATCTGCAGAAGCCGGATCGGGAAGCAGATCGCGTCACGGTTGGCCGGTGACATGTCTTCGTAGGTCCGCTCGTCACCTGTCATGGACGCCTCTGCCTTTCGCAGGGCGGTATCGATCTCGTCAATTGACAGCAGACCTTTGTGAACGAGCAGGTTGTTGATTGACGCGACCGCCATCATCAACCCTTCAAGCTGAAGATTGGCAACGTTCATGGCTTGACCGTGTTTCCGCCGCCCGGCCTCGCCGGGGCGTTCTGGCCATCGGATTGGTGCGTCTTGTCATCCACCTCATTGACTGGCCGCGTCAGACCGACCCCACTCTTGGGTTTCTTGTTGCCGGCCGCATCCTGAGAGAACGCATCCGAAGGATCAGGACCTGTTCTAGCCGGGTACTTCGTTGCGCCGGTCTCGCGACGGTTTTCATTATCAGGCATTTTTGATCACTCCAATCGGATGACCGATAACCATTACGAGCCCGGCGAGTTCCGGCGCCGCATGGAACATTTCTGGCCGTTCGTGCAGAGACAAGCGGGCGTGTCTCGGCAATCGCGCCTCGCGCACTGGCGGCAGGTCTCGCTTTCGTTGCCGACAGCACTAGGTTGCTCGTTGAGGCAAAAGGAATTCCCCATGCGGGTGGCACGCGAAGCCTGGGTTCTTGGCAAGGAGAGCATCCTCGGATTCATCAACGACAATGCCCTCAGCCACGGTGCGGCGATGGCGTTCTATGCCGTTACGTCCCTGGCCCCGATCTTGTTGATCGTTGTTGCGATTGCTGGACTTGTCTTTGGGCATGAAGCAGCTCAACTCGCTCTGTCGGCCGAAATCGCAGGCGTGATGGGATCGCAAACCGGCGACCTTCTGCGCAGCACCATCGAAAGCGCTTCTCACAGAACCGCCGGCACTGTTGCCACCTTGGTGGGCATCGTCACCCTCTTCGTGACAGCCTCCGGGGTGTTTGGCGAAATGCAGCTTTCGCTCAACACAATCTGGAAGATTGACCCACCACCCATGTCTGTGTCGCGATTGGTGCGGGCGCGGGCGGCCAGCCTGGGTCTGGTTGCAGCGTTGGGATTTCTACTGCTTGTGTCGTTGGCGGCGAGTGCCGCCATTTCCGCGCTTGGCGCTGTCATCAACGCCCATCTGCCGTTCGGCACGATCATTCTCGCGTCGATAAACGGCATTGTATCATTCGTGCTGATTTCCGCTCTGTTTGCCGCGATCTTCAAGATCCTGCCGGACCGGTCACTCGCTTGGCGCGATGTCGCAATTGGCGCGGCAGTGACCGCTTTGCTCTTCACCATCGGCAAGTCGCTGATTGGCTGGTATATCGGAACCAGCGCGATCGCATCCTCCTATGGCGCGGCGGGTGCACTGCTGGTCGTGCTGCTTTGGGTTTACTATTCGTCTGAGATATTCCTGCTCGGCGCCGAGTTCACGCGGGCCTATTCCGTCCGTCTCGGCAGTCGGTCCGACCTTCAACCGATAGTGGAGGCAGAGAGCCCGTCGCGACAGACATCGAACCTTGGACCAACCATCCAACGCGAGGTGCAGGCCTGGATTGTGATCACGGGTTTGCTGACCTTCGTGGCGACACGGGTCTGGCCATCGCGGCGATCTTAGCTGCTTCCCACCAATTCTGTTTCTTTGGAACGCAACCCGGACGCCGGAATTGCATAGGAACAGGAGGTTGCCCATGCCAAAATTCCGCTTTGAGACGACAGTATCCGGCCAGACTACCGCTCTCGAGGAAGAGCTAGCGAGTGCGGAGATGGCCAGTCCGAGAGCAATAGAGATGGCGCGCGTAGCGGTGGCGGCGGATCCTGGGTCAGGAACCAAGCAATCGGGATCGACTATCAAGGTCTACGATGAAGCCGGATACCTGGTCGCCACAGTCAATTTTTCCGACGTGTTGCCGAGTGATCCGGACGCCGGACAGCATGGGATTGGCGACGCGATTGTCGAAGAACCGGGTGTGATGCGGTCTGGCTGACCCGTGGTAGATCAGGGTTTCACGTTTCGCTCACGCGATCCCCGGCAGGGCAATTTGCTGAGATCGCGAGGTCCTCGGCCATCGTCGGATGCTAGAGCTGAGATTCGATCGGGAGGTGACGGACGAAGACCGCCAGGATACGGCGAAAAAATCCGGCTTCTGGTTCATGCGTATAGTCCTGAATCTTGCCTTCGCCGCATCCATGCCAATGCAGGACATTGTGTTTCAGTTCGAGCCGATAGCTTGTTTCCGGAGATATTTCCGATTGGAATCGATGCCGCAGCTCGGCGACCAATTTCGGATCCTCAAACAGCACGCCCATTTCCGAGTTCAAGGACACTGACCGTGGATCGAAATTGAAGGAACCAACAAAGCCGATATTGTCGTCGACGGTGAAAGCTTTCGTATGCAGACTGGCGCCCTTCGAGCCAAACACCGAGATTGCCGAGCGCCGGTTGAACGGCTGAAGCTCGAAAATTTTGACGCCATTCCTCAGCAGCCGCTTGCGATAGTTTGCGTAAGCGCCATGGACTGCGGCCACGTCGGTAGCGGCCAGGGAGTTGGTCAGAACCGAAACGTCAACACCGGCGCCGACAAGGTCCAGCAAGATCGCTGTGCCCCTTTTGCCGGGGATGAAATAGGGCGACACAATTTCCAGACACCCGCGGGTGGATTGGATGATCGGACGCAGCTCTTTCATAAGCCAGCTGCGACGTCTCCAACCACGAACCTTCTCCGGCGGATCGGAAATGACCCGCACGCCATCCACCCAATGAACGTCGTTGCTGGCCGCAATAAACTCCGTGATCGAGCCCCGGTTGCCGATGCCGTTCAGGAATTTGGGATCGGGGCCGGTATCGCTTCCTTCAAGCCATTTGGCATGCTCATGCTCAGCCACTGATCCCAAGGTTTTGATTGGCTTGGCTTCATTGCAAGCCCAGAAGGCATCGAATATCGCCGCGGTTTGCCGTACCGCAGGCCCCAGGAGCAGCAGATCGAGATCCCGGAAATTGGTTTCTGCCGCATCGAAATAGGCATCGCCAACATTCCGACCGCCGACAATGGCAAATTTGTCGTCAACGATCCAAGCCTTGTTGTGCATCCGTCGCGTCAATGCAAAGAGCCGCAACAGCACTTCCACACCACGCATGATCCGGCCGCGCCTGATACCGCTCGGATTGAACAACTTCAGTTCGATGTTTGGATGGTGGTTCAGCGCCAGATATGCCGCATCATTTTTGCGCGGATTGACGTCGTCAAGGAGCATGCGCACCCGAACACCGCGCTCAGCAGCTCGAAAAACCTCGCGAAGCAGCAAGCGGCCGGTGTGGTCATCATGCCAAAGGTAATACATCAGGTCGAGGCTGCGCTCAGCGCTCCTTGCCGCCAGCACGCGCACGGCGAAAGCGTCATAATTGTCCGAGACAAGCAGCAAGCCGCTCTTGCCGGCCTTGATGTTGTCGTCTGCGGTTCGCGAAAGTGATACGTCCATAAAAATTGCCACCTTTGGACGGCGCTCGCTGCCATCCCGCTCAAATCATAGCTAGAACCATTCTGAGGTATTCTGGTTGCATACGCAGCGTCCAATCACCCAATTGCTGGATGCAAGCAGGGCCAGCAATCAAGCGGCTGCAGAGCGGTCAGGAGGCTTGAGAGGCGTTGCCCCGACTGCTCTGCTGCCGCCGCGGAACTTGCTTCTCCTGTAGTCCCAGCCCCTCAGACCGTGAACTGTTGGCGGGAGCCCGATGGCGTGCACCCCGCCGCGGCTCTTCGACGAGAATGACGTGGTCGTTGTTCTCACTGAAGCGCAGGACCCTTTAAATTTAGATATCTCCATTATGCCGGAACCGGGTTCGGGTTTCCGAGTTAAGAAAATGCTCGCGACGGGCAATTTTCAACAGAGGAGACGGCACAATGCCCACTGCCAAGAAAGCCAATGGCAACAACAAGGACCTGGAGGACCTTTTCCTCGATGGCCTCAAAGACATCTACTATGCCGAGAAGAAAATTCTGAAAGCCTTGCCGAAGATGGCCAAAGGCGCATCCGAAGAGCAAGTTTCGGCAGCATTCGAGAAGCACCTCGCTGAAACCGAGGGGCAGGTCGAACGTCTGGAGGAGGTCTTCGAGATTCTCGGCGCGGCCGCGCGCGGCAAAACCTGCCCGGCGATCGACGGCATCCTGGAGGAAGGATCTGAAATCCTTCAGGAGTACAAGGGTTCGACTTCGCTCGATGCAGGGCTCGTCGGTGCCGCGCAAGCCGTGGAGCACTACGAGATCGCCAGGTATGGAACCCTGATTGCCTGGGCTACGACGCTCGGCAAGGATGACGTGGTTGCGCTCCTCAATGCGACACTTGAAGAGGAGAAGGCCACCGACGAGGCGTTGACTGCCCTCGGTGAAGCCGGCGTCAACGAACGAGCGGCAGAACGGAAAGCGGCTTGATTGATCGCCTACCCAACCGCCTCGGCGACCCATGTGCCGAGGCGGTCCCGGGAGATGAAGGACATGATCACGCATATCTACAAAGGACTGGAATGTTTCCTGCTTGAGTGTTCGGCCGCGCTGGTCAGGCGCCGCGCGCTTGGCGGTTCGCGCAGCGATCCTCGGCAGCTGCGAGAACAGCGCAGAGATGAGTTCAGGGCCCGCAAAGTCGCCGAATGAGCGCCAAGATGGAGAGTCGGATGGGCTTCTTTGGAAAATATTTCTCAGGACTGTTGAGCAAGAAATCGACTGACGGCAAGGGGAGCGGCGATATGCGGAAAGCTACCGGCGCGGGTCCGGCAATTGCCGCGCATTCCAAAGATGCAAAGACATCCGCTGCTTCCGGTCAAAGCACCAATGCTTCGAGCAAAAATGCAGATGGACGATGACAAAAGGCAAGATTTGGCTACCGACTCTATGTCGCATCGAAGCGGCGCAAAGACGTTAAATCGTCGAGATGACCCGCATCGCAACCTTCAACGTCAATGGCGTCAACGGCCGACTGCCAGTGCTTCTCAAGTGGCTTGGCGAAACCGGCTATGACATCGTCTGCCTTCAAGAACTGAAGACCTCTGACGAAAAATTTCCCGTCGACGCGATTAGAAACGCCGGCTATGGCGCAATCTGGCACGGACAGAAGTCCTACAATGGCGTGGCAATCCTCGCTCGCGGGATTGAGCCGCTGGAACGTCGTCGAGGTCTGCCGGGCGATCCCGACGATTCGCACAGCCGCTACATCGAGGCTGATGTGAATGGGCTTGTTGTCGGCTGCCTGTATTTGCCCAATGGCAATCCAGCGCCGGGGCCGAAGTTCGACTACAAACTTCGCTGGTTCCAACGTTTGATCACCTATGGCCAGGTGCTGCTCGGCGATAGCTCACCGACCATCCTGTGCGGCGACTATAACGTCGTTCCAGGCCCGATCGACGCGGCGGTGCCGGGGCGCTGGGTTGGCGATGCCGTTTACTTCCCCGAGAGCCGGAGCGCGTACGCCGAAATGCTTGCTCAGGGCTGGATCGATGCCGTCCGTCGCATTCATCCAGAAAAGGGAATTTACACCTATTGGAACTTCTCCTACCGCGGCGGGTACGATCGGAGTTCCGGGCTCCGGATGGACCATCTCTTGCTGAGTTCATCCCTATTGGATCGCCTGAAGAATGCCGGAGTAGATGCCGAAACGCGTGCATGGGACAAGCCGAGCGATCATGCCCCAGCCTGGATAGAACTTGATTGAGCTTCCTCGGCAAGGAGCCTGAAGACCTAGTGGCGCTCCTTCGTGATTAGATTTGGCCGCATGTCATGCCAGCAATGAGGACTTCCGGCGCCAAGCGATTCAAAGGACGCAATGATGACAAACAGTCAAAAGGAAGCTGAACTGATTGCGCGTCTTGCACGCCAGCATGGCGTCACCGATGGCGCTGTCATGGCTGTCCTCGAGGCGTTGCGGCGTGGTGGTGGAACCATGGCCCAGTTCAGCCACGTCGACTTCGGAGGAATGTCACAATGGTCTTCCGGCATGACGATGGTCGGCGACGTGTTCAATGACAGCCTCAAGGCGAAGCTCAACGCTATCGCGGCGGAGCTCTCGGCCTACCTGCTCGATCATCCCGCCAAGCCAAAACGCGCCGACACGAATGTGAGCTATCGTTCTGCAGCTATGGCCCACGCCGGCTCATGGTGGCCTGAGGAGCTTGGGAGCCCGTCTGCCGCTGGTTCTCAAAACAATATGCGCTACGCAGCGTTTCCTGAGCGAAGCCGCCTGGTCATCGACGATCATGGAAAGATGGAGATTTATGACACAGGCGACCATCGCATATCCGGCGTTTCGCAGAGCCAGAGCACGGCCTCCACCCTGACCTTTGTCAGCCAGCACGGCGTGGTCCGCGTATCTGATCTCAAGCGCATATCTGCGACGTAGGCCAGGGCCGCTTCCATGCAGACAGTCACGCTCATCGGCTATCTCGCGACCGTCTGCTCGATGAGCAGTTTCACCCCGCAAGCCTGGAAAATCATCAGGACACGGGAGACAAGCGGCATCTCCGCGCCGACGTATGCCATCACTGTGTTGGGCTTCGCCTTGTGGCTGGCCTTCGGCATCATGAAGGCAGAGTGGCCGATCATAATCACGAATGGCGTCTGTCTCCTGCTGTCAGCCTTCATTCTCACAATGACAGTCCTGCCGCAGGCTGAGAAAGACGCAGTTGCCAAGGCTTTCGACCCCGACGACTAAATTAGCGCTTCCAACTTTTCAGCAGCGGACCTTGGCTGCCATATGCAGGATCCTTGCGCGGACGCCCCACGCTGGGGATGGTTGCGAGCGCATCGCTATGCTGATCCTTGCTCCTACATTCGTCATAACTCCCAAACGGAGGATACGCGCCGACAACCAAAAAATCATCGGATGCCGAGAGGCATTGGTGCCCGGTCCCTGCCGGGAGGACCGCGACGTCACCGGCCTTCAGCGACAGCGTTCGTCCTTTCTTGCCGCCAAATCGGACTTCAGCATTTCCGCGCGCAATTCCCAGAACCTCGTGTATTTGCGAATGATAGTGAACGTAATCATAGATGCCGTTTCGCCAGCTATCGCCCCATCCGTTTGCATCGAAAAGCACCTCCATGACGGCTGCTGGATCAAGTCCTTCGGGCAATTCGACGGCGCCGCGATAAACGACGAGCGGCCATGCTGGATGATTGGGTACAAGTCCATCATCCTTGAACCAGAACTCATTCGACTTTCGCTGCCTCACAAATCCGGCGACAGCTTGCTTGCGCGGTCTTGCGAAACCGGTGACGTTCTCGATCACTTTCTTGCTGGTTTCCAAAATGCTCATCGACGCTGCCTCTAAAGCAGAGGTTAGTTTAGCCGCTCGCTCAGAGCTCGACCTTCGCGTTGTCGCCCACATTCGGCTTGGCGCCGGTAAAGGCCGCAAACACCATCGTTGCGGTAGCCATCATTAGCCCCGGGCTGTCCCACAATTCGCCTTCGTCGGGTTTGACCGTTATCAGACGAATCTCGGGATCATCGGCATTATCCCACCAGGCTGAGTCAGTTTTCTCCCAGAGCTCGGCGATCTTTTCCCTATCATTTGTCACTGTGGCCGGGCCTGACATCGTGACGTATTTGTAGTGGCTGTTGTCACTCCAGGCCAATGTGACCTTTGGATAGGTCGACAGCTGCTTGCTCTTGGCGCTGTCGTCATTGACGAGGAAGTATATGGCGTTTTCTTCACGGACCACACGCGCAGATAGCGGACGGGCTCGATTGTACTCGCCGTCCCAGGTCACAAACATGCAGACGTCGATGTCCTCGGCGAGTTCCCAGATGCGGTCTGTTGCCTCGGCGGGCGTGAGGTCCGTCTGCTGCTCTCGGCGGTTAGCCATAAGCGTCCTCCTGCGGGTGAATATCCTCGCTTACAACTCACGTCCCGCCACGACGTTCCAACTCACTGGTTCCTTCGACCTGCTAAGCGGCGGTGGAACTTTCGAAATTGCCGGAAGTTTGGATGGCAAACGCGAGGCCATGATGGTGGACAAGACGCTTCGAACATCAAAACGGACACCCGAGCAGGACGCAAAGGGTCAGTCGGAAAAGGACCACAAGGGCGGGGGAAGCGATGGCGTCGCCAGCGCCGATCCGCGGGTGATCTCCGGCAAAAAAGACGGCGACGCGACATTCCCTGTCAAGGGACCGAAGAAATAGCTATGAGCCCATTAGTCGGGCATCTGGCGGTGTCATCAATGCCACGGAGAAAATTGACGAACGGGCTGAAATCATTTCGCTAAAGCCACAGAGTCAAGGCCAGCCTTCCCGACTTGCCGCCCCCAAGTGCAATCGCGGCAATCCGTCGATCCGTCTGTGTCGCGATGACACTTTGCTAACGTCACCGACGCGGATCACCTTCAACCCTCCGGAGTTTCATGACGCGCATCGGCCTCAAGGCGCTAATGGCAGCCTGGAATCACGCGACCTTTGAAAAGAGAGCGACGTCGCATCTGGCCAAACCGTAGCGCCATCGGTGATCGGTTGTGGCAACCCGGCTCTGGTAGAACAGCGAAAGCTGACTTCCTTCGATCATCACTGTCGAGTGGCCGTTCTCGCCCGGTTGACCTGGCTCCAGCACCGGGCCGATCGAAACGTAAGGTCCGCTGACCTCGTCGGCTATGGCAAAAAACACCCGTTGCCGGTTTCCCCGAAGGCCGTCCGGAAGAAAGCACGTGGCATTGAGAAGCACCCGGCCGTCCGGCAATTCGATCAGTTGCGCGCCCTCAATGCCCCATTCGTAGTCGGGATCATCTCTGGTGTTATGGTGGGGAACATCGTTGTGGTCGAGGATTTTGCCGATCCGCTTCCACGGACCGAACCACGAGTCGGACTGGCTACGCGCCAGATAGATGTCGGGCTGAGGCACCCTGGTGAATTTTGGCATAGCCGAATAAACGAGGTAGCGCCCACCGCCAATGACTGCCGGATGCGGATCGTAAATTCCGTCCTCTTCCGTGTCCGGGATGGCCAGAATGGCCGGACTGAGGACTACCCAATGGAACCCGTCGTTGGAAACCGCATGCTCGCAACGGCCACCCGACTTCATGAATTCCGTCTGGATGAACATGTGGAAGACGCCGCACTCGTGGGTCACACCGGGAGCCGCAACACCAGTGCCGTTGATTGGAAGTTCGATCGGCTCATGCTCGGCCCACGGCCCATACAGATCGGGCGCCGTGGCATGCAAGATTCTCCACGTCTCGGTGGTGACCGTGCCGCTTGACCCGAAGACGTGCCAGACACGGCCATCGAAGACAGGACACGGGTCCTTGAGATCATCCACGCTTTGCGGATGAAACAGTGGAAAAACGTTAGTTTCAAAGTTGATGTTCATGTCAGCCCCGGAATTCGCCTCGGCAGTCGGAGACGCGCAGAGATACAGGCGAATCATTGATGTTAGGCACATTCTATAGCCAACGAGTTCAACGCAAATACGGCAATGCCGCTGTCCACCAGCATTCCTCGTTGAACCACGCTTTCAGTGGCGGCCGGGTTCCGACAGCCGCCCTCGCCTCCGCAACCAGATCCCGCTTCGTGCGTGGAACAAGCGGGCGACCGGGCCTTCTTCATTTCAGTTGGAACAACTCACCTGATCGAAAGTTAGGAGCTGGAACTAAGTAGTTCTCTCCATTCGCGATTAACAAATGTTAATCGTAACATAAATAGTGTCACAGAGGGAGTATGTCAATGGATGCGGCCTTTGGCGGGGTAACCGGCAGTCAATATGTTCGTCGCGAAAATATACTGGTCTGCTTCTCCCACTTACGATGGAATTTTGTTCACCAGCGTCCGCAGCATCTCCTCACTCTCGCATCCGCTCAGCAGCGAGTGGTCTACTTTGAAGAGCCCCTTTTCGAAGAATTGCCGCAGCCGCTGATGCGGACGAGCGTGGCATCGGAAAACATTCTAATTGTCACACCAGTGCTGCCGCTCGGCACGTCGGCCGCGAAAGCAGATGCCGTCCAGCGGAGATTTGTGCAGCAGACGATCGCTTCTATGCCGCATAGCCGGCTGATCGCCTGGTACTACACCCCAATGGCTCTTCGCTTCACGGAATTCCTCGACCCAGACATATGCGTCTATGACTGCATGGACGAACTCTCTGCGTTCAAGAATGCGCCCCCCGAGCTGGGCCAGATGGAAAAGGCGCTTCTGCGCCGCGCGGATCTGGTTTTCACCGGTGGTCTAAGCTTGTTCGAGACCAAGCGTCACCTGCATCCTGCCATCTTTCCATTTCCGAGCAGCATCGATGTGAGGCACTTTCACACCGCAAGACGGCCAGGAAGGGACCCAGCCGACCAGGCCGGCATTCCTTCCCCGAGGGTTGGATATTTCGGCGTCATCGACGAGCGGCTGGACGTCGATCTCGTGGCGCTAGCGGCAAAGACAATGCCGGACGTGCATTTCGTCATGCTCGGTCCGGTCGTCAAGATCGACCCTGCAAGCCTGCCGCAAGCCGAAAACCTGCATTGGCTTGGCCCGAAAGCCTACTGCGATCTGCCCGACTATTTGCGCCATTGGGACGCCGGATGGATGCCGTTTGCCCTCAACGAGGCCACGCGTTTCATCAGCCCGACCAAGACGCCGGAATTCCTCGCCGCGGGTCTGCCGGTGATCTCGACGGCAATCGTCGACGTGGTGCGCAGTTACGGTGCTGCCGGGCTGGTGGAAATCGCCGACTGTGACGATCTGGAAATCAAGCTGCGCTCCGTTCTTTCGCGACCGCGTCAGATGCTCCTGCAGCAAGTCGATGCCTATCTTGCGGACATGTCCTGGGAACGGACATGGAATGTCATGGCAGCTCACATTGAGCGCGCCTATCAACGCAAGAAGGTCGTGCCCCTTCGCAGGAGTGCATAGCCATGTTCGATTGGCTGATCGTCGGCGCGGGTTTCGCCGGCAGCGTGCTTGCCGAAAGGATAGCGTCGCAGCGTCAGGAAAGCGTTTTGCTGATCGATCGCCGCAGCCATGTCGGAGGCAACGCCTATGACTGCTACAATGAAGCCGGCATCCTCATCCATCGCTACGGCCCGCACATCTTCCACACCAACAGCCAAGCCATAGTGGACTACCTTTCGCAGTTCACGCAATGGCGGCCGTACGAGCACAGGGTGTTGGCGGCCGTAGACGGGCAACTGGTTCCCATCCCGATCAATCTCGACACCATCAACCGGCTTTACGGGCTGGACCTGACCTCGGCACAGCTGGAGGATTTCTTCGCGTCGCGACGCGAAACGGTGGAGGACGTCCGAACGGCTGAGGACGTCGTCGTCAGCACCGTGGGGCGCGAGCTCTATGAAAAATTCTTCCGCGGCTACACTAGAAAGCAATGGGGCGTCGATCCCAGTCAGCTGAGCAAATCCGTGACGGCACGAGTGCCGACCAGGACCAACCGTGACGACCGCTATTTCAGCGACAGCTTCCAGAAAATGCCGGCCGGCGGGTACACGCGGATGTTCGAGCGCATGCTCGACCATCCGAATATCAAGATCATGCTGCAGACCGATTTCCGTGAAATTCGTGAGAAGATACCGTTCAGGCGCATGGTTTATACCGGCCCGATCGATGAATATTTCGGCTGGCAGCTCGGGCACCTTCCGTACCGTTCGCTTCGTTTCGAGCACGTTACACTGGATTGCGAGCAATTTCAGCCGGTTGCCGTGGTCAATTATCCCCAGACGGAAGATTACACGCGCATTACCGAGTACAAACATCTGACCGGCCAGCAGAGTTCGCGGACCAGCCTGACCTACGAATATCCCACGGACATCGGGGACCCGTACTATCCCGTGCCCCGGCCCGAAAACGAAGTGCTCTACAAGCGCTATGAAGCGCTCGCGGCAAGCTGCCCAGACGTGTGGTTTGTCGGTCGGCTTGCAACTTACCGCTATTACAACATGGACCAGGTAGTCGGACAGGCTCTGGCCACTTTCGCGCGCATCCAAAAAAGCCTCCCGGCCTGGGCGCGCACGGAGGAGCCGTTGTTGGCCGAGCCGAGAAGATAGTTTCTTCCAAGACGGAAGATCGGGCGGGTATCAGAAGGAGAAACTCGATGGATACAAACTTCAACTCGGAAAGCCGTGAGATATTTATCGTCGGTTTGCGGAACGCGCACGCCATGGAAAATCAAGCGCTGTCGATCATGAAGCCTCAGGTCGAGCGTATAGAGAACTATCCGGAGGTGGCCGATCGCTTGCGCCGGCACATTCAGGAAACCGAAGGCCAGATCACGAGACTCGAGTCCGTCCTGGAGAGCCTTGGTGAGGAGCACTCCACCCTCAAGGACACTGCCTTGTCGATGGTTGGCAGCGTAGCCGCCATTGGACATTCGATGGCCGGCGACGAGATCATCAAGAACAGCCTGGCGAATTTCGCATTCGAGAACTACGAGATTGCTGCCTACAATTCGCTGCTGGTACTGGCCGACGCCGGGGGCTTCCAGGATGCTGAAAGGGCCCTCAAGCAGAACCTGAACGAAGAGGAAGCCATGGCCAACTGGCTCAAGGAAAATCTGAGCGACGTTACCATGCGATATGCCTGGCTGCGCGAGGCTGGGGCGCCTGAAAAACGCTTATGCCCCGCCCGGGCGCGGGCGGCGTTTCTAAACAGACGCCCGCCCGCCCCTCCCCCGTTTGAGGCCCCTTCAAGGCGTCGTGTCCGCCACGAGAAGAGCTTGCTGACGGGCCAGTTCATCTGCTGTGGGTTTGCGCAGGTGTCGCCTGCCATCAGCCTGGATGACGGAAAACAAACCAACCTCGGCATGTCGCGAATTGTCCCAGCCCGGGTAGGCCGTTATCGGGTACAGGCAAATACCCTCGATCGGCGCTCCGAGACTGATTGCGGAACGCACCTCGTCGCAGACATAGTGGAGCCAAGCCGGCCCGCCGGATCCCTCGGAGCCGGTCTCCGCAATGAACATCGGCTTGCCGTACCGGTGAGCAACTTCTAGCAACATTTCCGACAGGGCGCGGTACTCGTGGTGTCCCATCGGAATCGTCGGCCCGTTTACGTACCATTGATTGTGCGGGTAAAAATTCAAGCCCACGACATCGACAACATCTTCGCTCCCGCCCAACTCAGGTTCGACGCGGCCCAGCAACATGTCGTAAGCTTCGAACTGTCCCTGTCGGGCGTTTTCGGCCCGGCGCCGTTCGCTGCGGGTCCGGTCACGAGGGGCGATATGGATAAGCGGCTCGGCCCAGACAAATCTGCAGGCGGGATCGATCTCCCGCATTGCACGAACACCCGCGATGGCGGCCTTGACGAGGTGCCGCTTGAACCATCCACGTTTGTTCGGCCCCACGCGCGGGAAATAGCCGACCTCGACAGCCCATGCGAAAAAGGAGATTTCGTTGATGGGACACAACAGAGGCGATGTTCCGGTGATCGAACGGTGTACCTTGACGGCTTCCGCCGCGAACGAGGCATAGGCGTCGATGAAATGCAGCGAGCCCTGATCGACATGGTCCGGAGATCCGTAGTGAAAGATGTCCCAGATTACCTGAACACCTGCCGATCGGGCTGCCTCGACCATTGGCGCCCAACTTGACCAGTCATAGGTTCCGGGAGCGGTTTCGATCAAATGCCAACGCAGGCCGTCGCGGATGGTGCGAAGGCCGAGTTCGGCGCAGCCGCGGTAGTCGCCCAGGGCATGCAAATTATGCGAGGTCGCACGAATAAGATCGAGGCGAACGCCGTCCTTGCGCCGGTGCGAGGAGCATTCAAAGCCTGCCATGAAAAAACTGGCGAAGCGCGAAGCTTCCGGAACCGAGGCCTCCGTCTGGCGTCCCACTTCGCTCATTTTTCGAAGTCTCCTTTGGGCAATCGGCTTCGAACTCGGCCGCCTTGTCCGGACCGGGAACCGCGTTGGCGAAATACCGAATTCAGTCGGGCGCGCCCCATGTTCGTTGCTCAGTCCAGCTCGTCCTTGCGTGGCCGGGTAGTGCCGAACCCATTGGTAGAGCCTTTGTTCCGGTGGTGAACTGTCCGGGCGCCGCGTGCAAATGAGGAACAAGGAGGCCCGTCCCAAGTTCGGGGCGATGTACAGCCGCCGTCATCCACTCGAGCGGCTGCTCGGCAACAACAGAGGCATGGGATCACATGACCGTTCAGATTCGACTTTCCGAGATCGACCACGCCAGGCGCGAGGATCGTGGCGACGGCGCTTGGAGCATCGCACCGGACCTGGGTTACTTGCGGCTAGCAATCGTCAATGTCGTGTTCTTCGGCGCACCGGGCAGCGGAGATCGGAACTGGGTGCTGATCGATACCGGGTTGCCGACGTCTCGCAGCAGCATTCTAGCGGTCGCGGAAAAGCGGTTCGGCGTTAACGCACGGCCGGCTGCAATCATCCTGACCCATGGCCATTTCGACCATGTGGGAACGGTTCTAGAACTCGCAAATGGCTGGGACGTGCCTGTCTTCGCCCATCCACTCGAGCACCCCTATTTGGACGGAACCACATCCTATCCGCCACCGGATCCCTGGGTTGGGGGTGGACTGATGGCGCTGCTTTCACCGCTTTTTCCACGCGGGCCAATCGATCTTGGCAGCCGTTTGCAACCCTTGCCCGCCGATGGATCGATCCCCGGAATGCCCGGATGGCAATGGCTGCACACACCCGGACATGCCCCTGGGCATATCTCGCTCTGGCGCGAGCAAGACCGCTCGCTCATTGTAGGAGACGCTTTCATCACCACCGGTCAGGAGTCGGTCTATGAAGTCGCCATTCAGGATCTCGAGATGCACGGTCCGCCGCGCTATTTCACGCCAGACTGGGATGCAGCGGAAAGGTCCGTGAAGCATCTGGCTGCCTTGGGTCCCCAGATGGTCATCAGTGGACACGGTGCGGCTGCTGCGGGAGTGGGCATGCGGCAGGCTCTCGATAACCTGGCTGAGCGATTCAGGGTATTCGCCGTCCCGCCGAAATTGAAATTCGTGCGCGAGCCAGCGTCGCCGATAGCTAGGCCAATCGAGCCGCCATCGTTCTGAAATTATGGTCGGATTGGCCAACGCGGGACCATCGGACAGAGTAACTCGGTCCAGCGGAACAAACCCGGCCGGCGACAGTTGGGGCACTCGCTCAGGGGGCGACACCCTGCGAAGTGCCGCGAGGTTCCGCGCCATGGGGAGGCTCAGATGGAAACCCGATGAACGCATGCCCCTAGCACGCGTTCCCGCAAAGAGAGATTGCAGAGCCGGTGTTCTTGCCATCCAGCCCTAAGTTGACACGCCAACTGCTCTGGATCGTCGGAGGCGCATTCTTGCCCGGTTGCACGGGGGGAGTGCTCGATCCCCAAGGACCAATTGGTGTCGGTAATCGCACGATCCTTTTGAACTCGCTGGCGGTGATGCTGGTGATCGTTGTTCCCACGCTTGTTGCACTTCTGGCATTCGCCTGGAAGTTCCGCGCCTCGAACAGCAACGCCCGCTATAACCCGGAGTTCACCTATTCGGGACGCGTGGAGTTGATCGTCTGGTCGATCCCGACGCTCACCATCCTGTTCATTGGCGGTCTGATCTACTACGGATCGTATCAGCTCGATCCGCGCAAACCGATCCCTTCTAGCCAGCCGCCGCTCGACATTCAGGTGGTGGCGCTCGACTGGAAATGGCTGTTCCTCTATCCCGAGCAGGGCGTGGGCGCTGTCAATCAACTGGTTATTCCCGCCGGTGTTCCAGTGCGTTTCAAGTTGACCTCGGCCAGCGTGATGAACACGTTCTTCGTGCCCCAGCTTGGCAGCATGGTCTACGTCATGAACGGCATGCAGACCGAATTGCATCTGCAGGCCGACCGCGAGGGCAGCTTTTTCGGCCAGTCGGCGCACTTCAGCGGCGACGGCTTCTCGGATATGAATTTCAGTGTGAGCGCGGTTTCAGCCGATGCCTTCACCCGCTGGGCGTCATCGCTGCGTGGCGGGGGCGGCGTGCTCAACGCCAACGCCTATCGCGAACTCGCCCGGCAAAGCACAAATGTGGCGCCGGCTTCCTTCGGTCATGTCCAGCCTGGGCTGTTCGAAGCGGTCGTTCAGCAGACGCTCCCACCGGGTCCGGGGCCTGCTGAGAGCGCAGCCAGCGGCGAGCCACAGGTGAGCCCAAGGGCATTACCCGCGGCGGCGGCAACGATGACCCATCATCCACAAGGCGCAGAATGACGATGCTGGGCAAGCTCGACTGGTCGGCCGTTCCTTTCGATCAACCCATCCCCCTCGGCGCAGCCCTTGGCGTCTTTCTGGCAGCAGCCGCCGTGCTTGGCTGGATAACGGTGAAGGGCTACTGGCCATATCTGTGGAGCGAGTGGATAAGCTCGGTCGACCACAAGCGCATCGGCGTGATGTACATTGTGCTGGCGATGCTCATGCTTCTTCGTGGTTTTATCGATGCTATCATGATGCGCACACAACAGGTGCTGGCGATTCACGGGCCGGGCTACCTCCCGCCGGAGCATTACGACCAGATCTTTTCCGCGCACGGCACGATCATGATCTTCTTCGCCGCGATGCCGTTCATGATCGGCCTGATGAATTTCGTCGTGCCGCTGCAGCTTGGCGTACGCGATGTCGCTTTTCCGACGCTCAATTCCGTCAGCTTCTG
Source organism: Mesorhizobium sp. M0676 (assembly GCF_040320535.1). Classification (NCBI taxonomy): domain Bacteria; kingdom Pseudomonadati; phylum Pseudomonadota; class Alphaproteobacteria; order Hyphomicrobiales; family Phyllobacteriaceae; genus Mesorhizobium; species Mesorhizobium sp. M0676. The sequence goes on along the minus strand of NZ_JAMYPU010000004.1, from coordinate 99,120 downwards.
GCTGACGGCTTCCGGAGCCCTGCTGGTCAACATCTCGCTTGTGGTCGGCGAGTTCGCGCGCACCGGCTGGCTGCCCTATGCCCCTTTGTCGGAAACCACCTACTCGCCGGGCGTCGGTGTCGATTATTATCTGTGGGCGATCCAGATCTCCGGCGTCGGCACGCTGCTCACCGGTGTCAACCTGGTGACGACCATCCTCAAGATGCGGGCGCCGGGAATGGGCTATCTGCGAATGCCGATGTTCTGCTGGACCTCGCTCGCGTCCAACCTGCTCATTGTCGCAGCCTTCCCGATCCTTACCGCCACGCTCGCAATGCTGACGCTGGACCGGTATCTCGGCTTCCACTTCTTCACCAACGAAGCCGGTGGAAATCAGATGATGTTCGTCAACCTGATCTGGGCGTGGGGCCATCCCGAAGTATACATCCTGGTGCTTCCCGCCTTCGGAATCTTTTCCGAGATTTTCTCGACTTTTTCATCGAAGCCGCTGTTCGGATACCGTTCGATGGTCGCGGCCACGATGTTCATCTGCATCGTCTCGTTCATGGTCTGGCTACATCACTTCTTCACCATGGGTGCCGGAGCAGACGTTAATGCCGTCTTCGGCATCGCCACGTCGGTCATTGCCGTGGGAACCGGTGTGAAAATCTACAACTGGCTCTTCACCATGTATGGCGGGCGCGTTCGTTTCGACACGCCGATGCTTTGGGCACTGGCTTTCGTGACCACCTTCACCGTCGGCGGCATGACTGGCGTCCTGCTTGCCGTCCCGCCGGCCGACTTCGTGCTACACAATTCCCTTTTCCTCGTCGCGCATTTCCATAACGTCATCATCTCGGGCGTGTTGTTTGGAGCATTCGCCGGCTTCGCCTACTGGTTCCCCAAGGCGTTCGGTTTCCGTTTGCACGAAGGCTGGGGAAAAGCGGCATTTTGGGTCACCTTGGCCGGCTACATGCTGGTCTTCGTACCGCTCTATATCGTCGGTCTGCTCGGCATGACGCGGCGCCTGCAACATATCGATATGGACCTTTGGGCACCGTGGCTGGTGGTGGCCGCTTTCGGCGTGGTGGTGATGATCGCCGGCGCGGCGCTGCAGATCACACAGCTTTTCGTTTCGATCCGGCATCGCGACAAGTTTCGCGACGAAACCGGCGACCCGTGGGACGGGCGTTCGCTGGAGTGGTCGACATCTTCCCCTCCTCCTGTCTTCAATTATGCACGGCTGCCTCACGTGGAAGACGAAGAGCCCTACTGGAGCATCAAGCAACGAGGGATCGAACAGAGCGCGGACGAGGAAAAGGCATATGAGCCGATCGAGATGCCTCGCAACAGCCCGACTGGCTTCGTCACCGCCTTCTTCAGCACACTGATCGGCTTCGCGCTGATCTGGCATATATGGTGGCTGGCGATCGTCGGCTTCATCGGCGCCTACGCAACCTTCGTCGTATTCGCCTGGCGCGATCATGGAGACTACGAGATCCCTGTCGACGAGGTCGCCCGCATCGACCATGACCACAAGGCAGCCCAGTTTGCCTGGCTGCGCGGGTGGGAGCGCCCGGCATGAGCGATCACGCATTCTCCGGCGACATCAGCGCCGGCACCCAGGCACGGGACCCGTATCGGCTTAATCACACCGGTCGGCATGCGGTGCGCTCTGCGACGGGCCACGGAGAAGGCGGCCCGGCCTCAAAGTTCGTCACAGTGACTTACGGCTTCTGGATCTTTCTCCTGTCCGACATCATCATGTTCTCGGCATTTTTCGCCGCCTACGCCGTGCTCGCCAAGGCAACCGCCGGCGGACCGACAGGCAAGGATCTGTTCGAACCGACACGCGTTGCGGTCCAGACGGGCCTTCTGCTCACTTCGAGCTTCACCGGCGGCGTGGCAACACTCGCCACCCGTCGCAGATCAATGGCTGCCACGCAGTTCTGGCTTCTCGTCACGGGGTTGCTCGGGGCAGCGTTCCTGTTCCTGGAACTACAGGAGTTCGCGGCAATGATCGGCGAGCAGGCAGGCCCCTCGCGCAGCGCATTTCTTTCTGCCTTCTTTGCGCTCGTTGGCTGCCACGGCGCCCACGTCGGTCTCGGCCTGCTCTGGCTGGGAACGATGATGGCGCAGCTGTGGGTCAAGGGCTTTCGGCCCGACATCTTGCGGCGGCTCCACTGCTTCGGGCTCTTCTGGCACGCCCTCGACATCATCTGGGTTGCCATCTTCACCCTGGTCTATCTTCTGGGAGCATCGTCATGACCGAGTTCGAGAGCAAGACCGGCGAGTTGCAGGACCGCCGCGATTCAGCGCCGGGCGAGGAACACCTAAGCGAGCACGAAACGGCTGGGGGCCTCTCGGGCTATGTGCTCGGCTTCGGGCTGGCCATCCTGCTCACGATCGCATCATTCCTGGCGGCGCGAACCGATCTGATTTACCAGCCCGCGGTCATCTCGGCCCTGGTGGTGCTCGCTGTTGCGCAGATGGGCGTGCATCTTGTCTTCTTTCTGCACCTGACCACCGGGCCGGACAACACCAACAACATCCTGGCCCTGGCCTTCGGCGTGCTGATCGTCGCGCTGGTGGTTCTGGGCTCTATCTGGATCATGGCCCATCTGAATCAAAACATGGCTGCCATGACACCCCATCAAGCCGGAACGATGCCTTGAACGCTGCCCTGCGAACGCACGGCCGCCCACAGTGCACCATTCGCACCGATGGCCCGAGCCAAGCTGCGGCGGCAACGCTGAGATGATACTAGGCAGTGAACTCATAAATTGGGGAGACTGGGATCGGTGGGAAACGGGCGCTCCGGACTTCCTGTACTGGGCGGCTTTGATAGGCGCCATGGTCGTCGAGGTCTGGCGATCCTTATTTCAATCGCACTCAGTCGCGGTAGCGCAGCCTTTCCAGCGCGAGTGCGAAAGCCGGCGAGTGTTGGCGCCGGCTTGGATAATACAGGTGATATCCCGGCCGAAGGGGGCACCAGTCCTCAAGAACGCGCACTAGGCGACCCTGTTCGAGTAGGTAGGTCACTAGATCCTCGGGCAGATAGGCGAGCCCGAACCCTTCAAGGCTGGCCTGGCAGATCATCGCGAGGGTGTTGAAGGCGGCGTGTCCGTGAACGCGCACCTTCAATTCCCGCCCCTCCTTGCGAAACTCCCACGGTGCAAAGCCGCCTGTGGGCAGTCGCAGGGGTATGCATGCATGATCGGCAAGATCTTCAGGCGTGACCGGACGGGAGCGGCTTACAAAATATGAAGGCGCTACCACAACCGCCATGCGGAAGTCTGGCCCAATGCGCGCCGAGATCATGTCCTTATCCACCTGTTCGCCGAGCCGTACACCCGCATCGAAGCGATCGGCCGCAATGTCAGCCAAGCCGTAGTCGTGGATAATCTCGACCCTGATGTCGGGATAGTCGCGCATGAGCCCGACCATGGCGGGCCAGATGATGGTCTCGCCGGCATGCTCCACGGTGGTGATCCGGACTGTACCGGCCGGCTTGTCGCGCAGGGCGCTGAGGGCGGCAATCTCGCTTGCGATCTCATCTAACTTGGGAGCGATGCTTCGAAACAGGCGATCCCCCGCTTCGGTTAGCGAGACGCTGCGGGTCGTGCGGGTCAGCAGCCGAACGCCGAGGCGCTCTTCCATCGTCCGGATCGAATAGCTCAGGGCAGACTGCGACACGCCGAGCATGGCGGCCGCCTTGGTGAAACTGCGCTCGCGGGCGACGGCGATGAAGGTCAGGAAGTCATCCAGACTATCGCGACGCATTCATCAATCCTACTTCTAAGCCCATGCAGATTATACCACCTAATGGCATGTCGCTAAAGGAGCTAACTTCCTGACTCAAGGCCAGACGGTCAACCGGAGCAACTCTCCGCGCAATGCCTACCGTCCCACTGGCCCACTGAAGGAGAACAATATGAAGAAGGTAATCGTGGGCGCGCTCGCCGCCCTCACCATGATCGTGAGCCCGGCCGCCTTTGCTCAGCAAGCGACGGGCGTCGCTCCCCGCGCCTACATGATCGGCAGCTATGACATCAAGGATCAGGCGGTGTTTCAGCAGTACATCGAAGCGGCGTCGCCGCTCGTCACCAAGTATGGCGGCCGCGTGATCGTCTACAATCCCAATGTCACTGCCATCGAAGGAAGCTCGAGATCGGTGATCGCCATCGCCGAGTTCCCGAGCCTTGCTGACGCCAAGCGCTACTACAACTCGCCGGAATACACAGCGGCCCGGCAGTTTTTTACCAGGTCGACCGAAGGATTTCGCATCATCACCGAAGGCGCCGGCCTTCCGCAGTGACGCAGTCCGCCGGCGGATGGATCAACATGGGGATCAGTCCCTGCTGGCCATCGCGTCCAAATCCGGGGCCGTGCTGCGGCCTAGAGAACAGGAGCCCAATATGAGTGTTTGGTTCATCACCGGCGCAGGCCGGGGCCTCGGTCTGGATATCGCCAAGGCCGCATTGGCGGCGGGCCACAAGGTGGTGGCAACCGGCCGCAACACGGAAAAAGTCGCAAGGGCCGTGGGAAACGCCGAGAACCTCCTTATCGTCAAGCTGGACGTGACGAGCGCGGCCGACGCCGAAGCCGCTGCCCAGGCCACGTTTGACCGGTTTGGCCGCATCGACGTGCTGGTCAACAATGCGGCGAGTTTCTTTGCCGGGTACTTCGAAGAGTTGACCGCCGAACAGATGCAACTGCAGCTCAGCACCAGCCTCGTCGGACCCATGAATGTGACGCGGGCCTTTCTGCCAGCGATGCGCAAGCAGCGGTCCGGCAGGGTCATTTCGATCTCCTCGACGGCCGGGCTAATGGGTTTCGAGTTCTGCACGGCCTATTCAGCCTCGAAGTTCGGCCTCGACGGCTGGATGGAGGCGCTGCAGACCGAAGTCGTGCCGTTCGGCATCGAGACGATGATCGTGAACCCGGGCTTCTTCCGCACCGAGCTTCTCACGGAAGAGTCGACCAACTATGCCGCCCCCTCCGTCGAGGACTACCATGAGCGGCGGACGGCGCAGATCGCCTTCTGGCGTTCTCAGAACGGCAAGCAGGGGGGTGATCCGGCCAAGCTCGCGCGCGCCCTGATCACGCTCACGTCTGGGGACGTGCTCCCCCAGCGTTTCCTTGCCGGTACTGACGCCATTGCGACGGCAGAGCAGAAGATTGCCATTCTGCAGCAGCAGATCGGTGCCTATCGCGAGCTCTCGAGTTCCCTCGCCATGGACGAGAACGGCCGCAACTAACGACCCCTGCGGAACATCCGGACTTGCGGTACTGGTGGCTGAACACCACTGGCACTGCAATTCCGAGGTGAAGACTCGTGGCTGCGGCACTCCCATTGTCGTGCCGCCGCCGGATGGAGAGAAAAGGCTAGTCAGATCTCGTGCTTTGGCTGAGCTGCACGTATGGCATCAAGCGCTAAGCGAACGGCGTCGACGCCAGAGACGCCGGGCGGGATCGGCCTGAAAATCAGGCGGCCGTTCCGGTACTCCAGGCCCAACGCCTTGCTGTTCCGCCATTGGGACGCCGACGGCTTGTTCCGAAGGGTGATCGCGATGGCCTCGGGACCCAAATCGACTTTGCCGATGCCCAGTTCCGACGCTGCTATTCGCAACCTGGTAAATTCCAGCAAAAGGGCTACTTCGCCAGGCATGTCTCCAAAGCGGTCCTCGAGCTCTTCGCTGAATGTATCGAGGTCCGGCTCCGAACGGATGCGGGAGAGCCGCGCATAGAGGCCAACACGCACCGTAGGCTCTTCGACATAGCTCTTGGGAAAAGCGCCCTTTCCCGAACCGTTGATCTCGGCAAGTTGCTTGTCGAAGTCGGCCCCTCCGCCAGCCGCCGAGACCGCCCGCTCCAGCAAGTGCTCGTACAAGCCCACTCCGATCAGCTTCATATGCCCGGCCTGGTCTTCTCCGAAAAGATCTCCGGCGCCACGCAGGTCGAGGTCCCTTTGACTGATTGCCAGGCCGGAGCCGAGCCGATCGAGCGCAAGCATCGTCGAAAGCCGGGTCCTGGTGCTGTCGGCCAGTTCAACGCCAGGCTGGGTCAGAAGAAACGCAACAGCCTGCACCGCCCCCCTTCCGACCCGGCCCCGCAGCTGGTGCAACTGCGCCAGACCGAACCGGTCGGGGCGCCAAACGATGATGGTGTTGGCCCGCGGCACATCGAGGCCGCTCTCGATGATGTCGGTGCTCAACAAAATGTCGCCATCACCGTCGGCGAATCCGACCATGACTTCGTCCAGCTGTCTCCCCTTCATTTCACCATGCGCCGTCTTGACCCGGAGTTCCGGCACCAGTCTGTTCAGTTGGTCACAGGCCGGGGCAATATCCTCGATCCGCGGGACCACGAAGAAGCTCTGTCCACCCCGGTGAAATTCACGCAGAAGGGCCGCGCGCACCGATGCTGGATCGAACGCTGCCAAGATCGTGCGAACGGGACGTCTTTTGGCGGGCGGAGAGTTTAGAACGCTGACGTCCTGGATGCCCGACAACGTCGATTGCAGCGTCCGGGGTATCGGTGTGGCGCTCATGCTCAGCGTATGGAGGCGAGGCGTCATGGTCCGCAGGGCCCGCTTCAACTTGACCCCGAACCGGTGCTCCTCGTCGATCACCAGCAGTCCAAGATTGGCGAAGCTGACGCTCCTGGACGCCAGGGCCTGGGTACCCACAACGACCGCAACCTGGCCGCTCCGCAGACCCTCTTTTGCCGCTCTCGCCTCCGCTGCCCCGACCATTCTTGAAAGGTGGGCGACCTGCAGGCCGGTTCCTGCGAAGCGGCGGCTGAACGTCTCATAGTGCTGTCGTGCCAACACCGTTGTCGGCGCTATGATAGCAACCTGTTTCCCGCAGAAAGCCGCGGCGGCGCAAGCACGCAGGGCGACCTCTGTCTTGCCGAAGCCGACATCGCCGCAGACGAGCCGGTTCATTGTTCTTCCCGACGAAAGATCATCGAGCACAGCGCGGATGGCGGCCGCTTGGACGGGCGTCTCCGTGTAGGGAAATCTCGCCGCAAAACGGGCCAAGTCCGTGCGGGAGGGCTTGATGATCTCGGCAGGCTGGCTGGACCTGATTTTGGCAAGACTCAAGAGGCGTTTGGCCAGCCTGTCGATCTCGCGCAACGCAGCTTCGCGTCGCTTCGGCCAGCCCTCGCCTTTGAGGCGATCAAGCGACACTGCCTCCGGTTCCGAGCCGTAGCGCCATATTCGTCCAAAGTCGTCGACCGGAACCAGCAAGGAAGCCCCGCCATGATATTCCAGTCTGACGACATCCTGTTGCTGGCCAGCCAACTCGACCTGTTCGACCGCGGCGAGCACGCCCAGGCCATGGTCTTCATGGACGACGACATCGCCGATGCGCAACTCGGGTTCGAGTATGCCCGTGGTCGCGCTCCCGTTCGCCTTCAACGCGGGACCAAACAGGTCGGATGCGGTCACCACGGCGATATTGGATTGCGCGTCGACAAACCCTTCGTCGAGGACGAATTCAGCCTTGAGAAGAGAGCCCCTTGCGGCCGAAAGGATTTGCGGCAAGTCGGCCGCTTCCTCTGCCCGCCGGCCTAGTCTCCTATCGAGCAGGCGATCTGCCCGCTGCAATTCAGAGGCATCGCCGGTGAACGCTACTCTGACTCCGGCGCTCGTCTGCCTTGTGACGAATTCCGCGAAATCATGCCCGGGTCGGGCCTGGCGGAAGAATTTGGGAACTCCCACGGCAGAAACGGCAAGTCTCACGCAGCGGCGGTTAAGCAGAGCAGCGTCCCACTCTTCACGGGATAGGTAAAATCGTCCCGGCAAAGGTTTTTTCGTTCCGACTGCCTCCTGCCTGGCACGACGTGCATCCTCGACCAGATCCAGAATTCTGCCGAGCGGCTGCCCGTCGGTCCCTTCAAGGAAGGAGATCGAGGCGCTGGAAGCCGCATCGAAGACGGATGGCATAGCGCCATACGATGCGACCAGGCGCTCCTCCATCGACGTCGCGCGCATCGCTGTCAGCTCAGGATGCTCACCAGCTTTAAAGATCACCTCGGATGCCGGTCCGACCGTAATCGAGTCTCGAACCTGATCGCTGAGCTGACTGAGCGGGTCGTAGGTCTTGAGCTGGCGGATGCAGGCATCGGGACCAACGATGATGCGAACGGGGCCAGCCGCGCCAGCAGGAAAAATATCGATGGGATCGCCCCGAAAGGCTATCTCACCCGGTTCGTCGACCCTCTCGTCGACGACATAGCCAATTGCTTCGGACCTGGTTCTGAAATCGTCACGGTCGAGCTTTTGTCCCACCTCCAGAATTGTGAAACCGGCAGCGATGACCGGAGCAGGCGGCACCCGCTGCAGAATGGCTTCGAGCGACATTACAGCGATGCGCGGGCGATCCGGCTTCGTTGCGATCTCACGCAACGCGCGAAGCCTTCGCCCCATATTGGCGCGTGTGGGCCATACCCTGTCGTAGGGCAGACAATCCCAGGACGGCAGCAAGATGATATCCGCGTCAGGCAGGAACTGACGCAAGGCGCCGGCGATCTCCTCGGCACTGCGTTCCGAGGGAGCTATATGGATGATGTGCTTGTCCCGACTGGTCTCCAGGCCACGGGCCAGCGCTACCGCGATTGCTGAGGATGGCGGTCCGCCGTGCCCTATCGCAGACCCGCTGTCATCCGTGTGATCGATTTGTTCGACATCCGTCCGCGAAATATGCCTGTTCACTGAAATCTCACCTTGCCACTGAGACAACGTCAGCGGAGCCACCCCGTTCCTGGTGGCGCATCAAAGAGTTCCAGGACGGGCTGCGGGTGCAGCCCTCGAAAGGGCGGAGCGAAGGGTCAAAGCTGCGCCGTGATCGGCGAACTCCCGGGCTGGCTGCCCAGCGGGACAATTTCTAACCGAGCCTATGTCATAGGTTAATGCATTGCTGCCTGGCTCACCTATGGCTGTCCTAAAAAACCGGTGCTTCGATCATTCCGGGATCTTCAACCACCCTCGACGCTGGCAGAACGCTCCAGGCATGGGACCATGCCGCACGGCGGCGCCTTCTGCCGCCGCGCATATCTCCCCATGCCAATCGGAACTTTTGGCGCGGATAATAGTTCGATCACCAACATCAGCCAGGTAGTCAATTTGTTCCCCACCTCATCCTCGGATGTACTCATTCGCAAGCTTCAGACCATCTCGGATCTTCGAGAGGCCGACATCGGCGTTCTGAAAGGCATTCCGATCCAGGAGAAGGAATATTTGGCCAACCACGATCTGGTGCGTGAGGGCGACCGTCCTGTTTACTCGTTTATCGTTCTTGATGGCTTGGTCGGTTCCACCAAACATACGGGCGAAGGAAAGCGACAAATCACATCATTCTTCGTCGCCGGCGACATTCCTGATCTGCATGGGCTGCATCTGTCGGTCATGGATTGTAACTTCTCGACCCTTACGCCGGCCCGAGTAGGTTTCATGCGGCATGACACTCTGCGTGCCGTTTGCGACCAGCACCCTCGCATCGCCACCGCTTTTTGGCGGTCGACGTTGATAGATGCCGCGATTTATAGGGAGTGGGTCATCAATGTGGGAAGACGCGAGGCATACACCCGCATGGCTCACATCCTGTGCGAACTGATTTTTCGCTTGCGCTCTATGGGGCGCATTGAGGATCACGTGGCGGATATTCCCATTACACAGGCGGCCCTTGGCGATGCACTGGGTTTGTCCACGGTCCACGTCAACCGGATGCTCCAGGAACTACGACGCAGAGGCCTCATTGCCACCTCGGGATCAAAAGTTCACGCACTGGACTGGGCTGGCCTCACTCACGCAGGAGATTTCGACACGACCTACCTGCACCAAAGGAACCCCGCAGATTAGCAGTGACGGAAGCTCTCCGATGGCACGATTTTTCTTCGACAGCGGCGATGGCGATCTCATCTTCGAGGACGAAATAGGTGTCGAATGCGCTGGCCTCGAAGAGGTCCGCCGCGCGGGATTCGAGGGCCTTGTCGACCTCACGAGAGAGTCACTGAAGAGCGTCGACGGGCAGCAATTGTTTATCGAAGTGCGTGATGAAAACGGCGCCAAGATTTTGCGGCTGAGCCTCTCGCTTCGGGTAAAATCGATCGCTTAAATTTGCACTCTGCGGTCAGCGCTAGGCGCGCGGATTGAGACTGCAAACATCCACTGGCATGTCGTTGTCTCAAAACCAGGGCCACTTTTGAGCGACATACATTAACCCATAGATTGTGCCTCGATTCGCCTCGATTTGTGTACAGGACGGGGAACCATCAAAGAGCCGCCGAGTTCGTCCAACGGACAAGCTCGGGTTCTAACATGGAAGAAATCGGCAAGGCACAACAAAAGGTCATAGCCCGCCTCATACGGCAGTGGATTTCATCGGACGCCAATCGTCGCCAGCTTCGCCAGTTGCTGGATCTGCCGACAGATACGGACATGCCCAGCGAGCATCGGTCATTGCTTGACGAACTCGACCGAAAGCTCAACCAATGAGCGCCCCTGCTTTCGGGAGGGCTCCCGAGTGGATGCGAGCCGGTGGCGAGGGGAAGGAGCTGAGGTCGACATCTGGTTGAGGCCGCCGGCCCAAGCAGACGCGAACGCTTTACGCCGGACGGCGCCGATTGAATGTTCCGTGGTTTTCGTGGAGCCGCGGTCCGATTCCTAGAGGTGAGTTTCTGCACCTTGCTGCGCGTTTAAAAGTTGAGAAACGGCAGTTATGATCTGCGGCAGAAAAAAGGGCTTGGTGATCATTATGCTGTTGGGCACACCTTCCGCTCCCCAGTGTACCGCGCTGTCGCCACTGATATAGACAACCGGGATGGTAGAGTTGGACCTTCGCAAGTGCCGAGCGACCTCCCACCCCGACTGTCCTGGTCCCAAACGGATGTCCGTGAGTACGGCCTTGAACTTGGTCGGATCGGGGTCGAAAGCCGCCAGCGCCTCGGCGGCACTCCGAGTGCCGACCACCTGGAAGCCGGCCTCCTCCAAAGCTGACTCGAGGTCGAGCAGGATCATTGTCTCATCTTCGACGATCAGAACAGCACCTTCGCTCATCCGGAATCTCCCCAAGCCGCCACCGCTAATACGATTTCGGCGTCAACTTGGTTCCATCTGACGCGCAGCAGCCTGTTGGTTATCGAAGTTCTACGCTGCTTCGATTGCGCGGCGGACTTGTGACGTCGGGAAGCCGCCCTAGAGAACCCCGACGCCGGCTTAGCTGCTTCGACAGCCCTGGACAATGAGGCTGATTACAGGCTGCAGCCGACGCTGAACCGTTGCCGGCGAGGTCGCTTTGATCAAGCGTTCTCCTGATCTTCAGAAGCTTGCTGGATTTGCGTCATCACCTTTTGGGGATCGACATTCTCGGCGAGTTCCGGCAGCTCTTTGTCGGCCGGGGTCGAGATATTCAGACGCGCCGTCAAGGCAGCCACCATCTCGATCAGCCGCGTGGTTTCATGTTCGTTCAGAAGGCTGATCTGCAAATCCAGTTCCGCTCGCCGCTCGCTGTGTGCGGCCATTCTGTTCTGATTGATCAGCACAAAAGTAGACAGGAAGATTGCCTCAACCGAGGCGACCATGGCCAGGATCACGAAAGTCGGGTCCCAGGCTGGGACGGCTGGTATCGCGCCAAGGTTCGCGAGGACCCAGACGACAAGAATTGCAAGGTGCAGATAGACGAAAGTCATGCTTCCCGCGAAGCGCGAAACAGCGCCGGCGACCCACGCTTGAACGCCTTGGTGCTCCTCTTGCTGCCGCCTGTGCTCCACCAGGGCCTGTATGTTCTGGTGGAGCACCGACTGCATGTCGGCTGGACGTTGGTCGCTCATTTGAAAGCCCCGTTTGGAGATCATTCCGTGCAAGCGGCGTCGCTTATCGCCGGTGGCTCCCGCGAGGCCGGATCTGCCTTGAACTCGTCGGCACCCGACTTGGGTCGCTGCCGACGGCCCGCTTGGAACAAGGCGTGCCGCCCTGCAATAGTGTGCACCATGCCAACCACTGCTTGCGGGGCGCTCTGATGAACCATGTGGCCGGCGCCCGGAACCACCTCAAGGAGAGACCCACCGACTTCCGCGTGCAAGCGTCGTGCATCGCGTTGCGCGTCGAACAAACGATCCCCGGATCCCGCCATGATGCCGGTGGGCACGGCAATGTCCCTATAGTTGGCTTTTCCCAACAGGGACGCGGCCAGCATCGATGCTGTCTCCAGAGAAACCGCCCGCAGTTGGGAAGGGCGGCTGGCGACATCTTTGGCAAGTGCGGCGAACTCGCCGGCGACGACGGCGGGTTTAAAGATCTTCTCCATTGCCCAATGCCAAGCAAGCCTTACAAGCGGCGGCAGCAAGGTGTGACGAAACGCGGTGCCGATCACAGGCAGTGCAGGGAGTGCGGCCAGTGCAAGATCCAGCCGCGGTGGCGGATAGTAATAGCCCGAGACCAGCACGATGCCGACGACCGATTGAGAATGCCTGCGCGCCAATTCGAGGGCGATCCAAGCTCCCCAGGAATGTCCAAGCACGAGGTATTTCTCTATACCCAGCCCGCAGGCCGCGGCATGTATAAGGTCGGCTTGGTCGCGAGCGGACCAACGCCGGCCGCGCGGCCGTGAGCTTCGCCCAAAACCGGGACGATCAAATGCAAGCACCCGGTAGGTCTTTGCCGCCTCATCGAAGATGCCGCTCGACTTGAAATCCTCCGCCATGGATCCATTGCCATGCAGGAGAAGCAGCGGCATGCCGGTTCCGGCTTCGATAAAATGCAGACGCAGACCATCGATCTCCATCACACGTCCGCATTCCCGGCCGGCAATCGCACGTTTGGCGCGGATGGCGTTGTATGCCGCCAGCCCCGCCAATGAGGCCGCGAGCAACCCGGTCGCGAGTTTCGGTCCATCTCTGTCGAACGCCATGCCCGTGCCTGTTGGAAACTATCTGCCGACCCCAACTCTCGGGGCGAAAGCTTGTTCCGCCAGACAAGACACGCTGTACAACCGGCTCAAGCGTCTTGGAAAGTAGGCCCATGGAGTTGGGACCGTTAAGCCTGGGCAGCGCTGCTGCCTCCCAGTTTCCAATCACCCTGCCAACGTGCGCGCACGGCAATCATCAGCATGGCCGCTTCCGTCATCCCGGTCTGGAAAAGTCTGACCAGCTCTCTCGCGATGGATTCTGCCGCGGTAGTGTCCGACGAAATCTCAAATTCCAGACACAGCGCGTCGAAAACCGACCGAAGCGTTTTCAGGTCGTCTGGATAGAGAGCGTCCGTATTCGTAAGAATGGGTCGGTCAAGCATCAAACGTCTCCAAACGAGTGAAGTGCGGTTCGGGCACCCAGCCAGCGGGAGCTCGTCAAGTGCCCGCTGGTTTCCCCCTTTATCCGCCACAGCGCGCCAAGCTGTCATTAACCTATGACCGGTGCGGCGTGTTCGGCTGACCGGCCCGCCAAAGAAACTGCCGTCCTGCGGGGAACTCTTGGCCGCAGACTGCATTTAAGTCCGGGCAAAACGGGGGCGAAATGGGGGCCACTTCAAGCAATCCGCGATCTGAACTGCAGCGCTTCGAGCTTTTGGCAGCGCTGGGCGACCGTATTCGCGAGATTACGGATCCCGCAGAACTGGCCTACGCAGCCGCGGAACTGCTGGGGAACCATTTTGGCATCAGCCGAGCCGGATACGGCACGATCGATCTAGAGAAAGAAACGATCACCATCGACAGGGACTGGAACGCGCCAGGCATCAAAAGCCTGGCTGGGACGCTGAATTTCAGGAACTACGGCTCGTATATCGAGGATTTGAAGCGAGGCGAAACCGTTGTCTTTGAAAACGCCGAGACAGATCCGCGAACCAGCGGCCATGCGGAGGCACTCAAAGCCATCAGCGCCCAATCCGTCATCAACATGCCCGTCACCGAGCATGGCGGGCTGGTGGCGCTGTTATACCTGAACCACTCCGCGCCCAGACGCTGGGCGACGGAGGAAGTAGCCCTCATTTCGGCAGTCGCGGACCGGACGCGTACGGCGATAGAACGCCTTCGCGCCGAACTGGCCCTGCGTGAGAACGCCGAACGCCTTGCTTTTCTCGACCGCCTCGGCAGGGAGATAGCCCTCGCGGCCGACGCCGATGCTGTCATGCAGATCACCACTCGGCTCCTCGGCGAACATCTTGGCGTCTCGATTTGCGCCTATGCCGACATGGAGCAGGACCAAGACCATTTCACCATCCGCGGCGATTGGAGCGCACCTGGCTCGCCCAGCATCAGGGGATATTACAGTCTTGCCGATTTCGGTCGCCTGGCTGTCACCAATCTCAGCGCCAACAAGCCGCTTATCATCAACAACAACCTTGAGGAAATTGCTCCCGAGGAAGCGAAGACCTTTCAGGATATCGGGATAACGGCAACCATCTGTATGCCTTTGGTCAAACAAGGCCGACTGACTGCCCTGATGGCCATCCACGACAAGCAGCGCCGCGTCTGGTCGCAACGCGAACTGTCCTTGCTGACCGAGGTGACGGAGCGGTCCTGGGCTCACATCGAGCGCGTTCGCTCGGAGCAGGCGGCACGGGCGAGCGAGGAGCGGCTGAGGCTTGCCACCGACGCGGCCGCTATCGGCACCTGGGATTACGATCCCATCAGCGGAGTGCTGCGTTGGGACGACCGGTGCAAAGCCCTTTTTGGTTTGCCGCCGGACGCGGAGGTGACATATGAAAGCGCCTTCCTGGCGGGCCTCCACCCGGAAGATCGCGCACGGGCCGACGAGGCCGTACGCCAGTCGCTCGCGCCGGGCACCCCCTCCCGCTACGACATCGAATACCGGACGATCGGCCTTCGGGATGGCAAGGAGCGCTGGATTGCCGCAACGGGGGAAGCGCTTTTCCAGTCCGGCCGTGCGATCCGCTTCATCGGCACCGTGGTCGACGTCACCGCGCGAAAGCGGGTGGAGCATCAGCTTCAGTTGATGAACGCCACTGCGGCAGCCGTGGCGGCCGAGCTTGACGTAGAGCGAATTGTCCAGACGGTAACCGATGCCGGCGTGGTGCTGTCGGGCGCACAATTTGGAGCTTTCTTCTACAATGTGATCGACGACAAGGGCGACAGCTATGTGCTCTACGCCCTGTCGGGGGCACCTCGTTCTGCTTTCGAAAACTTTCCGATGCCGCGCAACACCGCGGTGTTCGAGCCCACTTTCCGCGGAACAAGCGTGGTGCGTTCCGACGATATCCTCACCGATCCGCGCTACGGCAAGAACTGGCCCCGCAAGGGAATGCCGGAGGGCCATCTGCCGGTGCGTTCCTATCTCGCCGTGCCGGTCGTCTCGCGTTCGGGCGAGGTGCTGGGTGGCCTCTTCCTTGGCCATCCAGAAATCGGCGTCTTCGCCGAACAGCAAGAGGCGGCCTTGCTGGGGCTTGCGGGCCATGCCGCGACGGCAATCGACAACTCCCGACTGTTCAAGGCGCTGCAGACACTCAACGGCACGCTCGAACAGCGTGTCAAAGATGAAGTAGCGGAACGCGCCAGAGCAGAAGAGCACCTGCGCCAAGCCCAGAAGATGGAAGCTGTCGGACAGCTCACCGGTGGCATCGCGCACGACTTCAACAATATGCTGGCCGTCATCATCGGCGGCCTGAACCTTGTGCAGCGCAAGCTCAGAAACGGCGATACCAACGTCCACCAATTCGTAACCGGCGCGATCGATGGAGCACAACGTGCCGCAGAACTTACCAGGCGACTGCTCGCCTTTTCCCGCCAGCAACCACTGGCGCCGAAGCGGCTGAATCCAAATCGCCTCGTCTCCGGTATGAGCGAATTGCTGAACCGGACGCTTGGCGAGACCATTCAGATCGAGACCGTGCTCGCTGCGGGCCTATGGCATGTCGAGGCCGACGCAGGGCAATTGGAAAGCGCGCTGCTCAACCTTTGCGTCAACGCAAGGGATGCCATGCCTGCTGGCGGCAAGCTGACGATCGAGACATCAAACGCCCACGTCGACGATCGCTATGCCAGGGAGAACGCGATCCCCTCCGGCCAGTATGTGATGATAGCGGTCACCGATACAGGAACGGGCATGACTGCTGATGTTGTCGCAAGAGCCTTCGATCCGTTCTTCACCACCAAGGGGGTCGGCAAAGGCACCGGGCTGGGACTCAGCCAAGTCTATGGGTTTGTTCGCCAGTCCGGCGGCAGTGTGAAGATCTATTCCGAGCAGGGCATCGGAACCACCTTGAAAATATATTTGCCGCGCTCGCACCACGGCGTGCTCGACAGCCAAATCGACGTCGTGGCAGGCGAGCACCCCGGCTGTGCAGACGAGATCATCATGGTTGTCGAGGATGAAGATCGCGTCCGGCTGATGGCGGCGGAAGCGCTGCGGGAACTGGGCTACTCCGTGCTGGAAATGCAAGGCCCACGCGACGCGCTGGTGGCCGTCGAAAGCGGGCAAGTGCCGTCGCTTTTGTTCACCGACGTGGTGATGCCGGAGATGTCGGGCCGGGAGCTGGTGGATCAGGTCAAGACAATGCACCCGTCGCTAAAAGTGCTCTACACCACCGGCTACACACGAAATGCGATTGTCCACAACGGCACGCTCGATTTCGGAACCGAACTTTTGACCAAGCCCTACACGATCGACGAATTGGCAGAGAAAGTCCGGAAGGTGCTGGATCGAAAGTGAACGGGCAACAGCCCGCGACGCTCGCCGTGTGACCGAACCCGGCGTTTGCCGCGTAAGGTGTGCGGCGAAACGGGCCGAAGGTGTCGACACCGACATCGTATTAATATGGCCCGGCTTCACTTTTCCGAGCCAGTATCCCTCCAGATTTAGTCTACCTCTTGCCCATCCGCGGCCTTGCTAATTGCCGTGATGGCGCAGCACGATCGAAATCTCGTTGCCGCCGGTCACCAGTCGGAGAATCCCGGCGAGAAATAAATGCCGCCTCTGGCTCCCTGCGATGCTCAACACTGAAGCTGCCGTAAAAATGCTCGCTGGCCGATGGCCGGATGGAACAATCATCTTGCGGGGATGTTCGGATGATCTAACCGGAGAGATGTCCATGTTCATGCACAACAAGCGCCTGCAATACACCGTTCGCGTCTCGGAGCCGAATCCTCGCCTGGCCTGCATGATCATGGAACAGTTCGGCGGCGCCGATGGCGAGCTTGCAGCGGCCATGCGCTATTTCACGCAAGGGCTTGGCGAGGACGATCTTGGCCGTCGCGACATGTTGCTCGATATTGCGACCGAAGAACTCAGCCATCTCGAAGTGGTGGGATCAATCGTCACCATGCTCAACAAGGGGCTCAAGGCACAGCTGGCCGAGGGCCAAATGAAGGAAGCGGACCTTTACCTGATGATCGGCGCCAGCGGCACAACAGCCAAGGAATCAATTCTGTTCGGCGGCGCTCCCGCGCTGTGCGACTCAGCCGGCGTTCCCTGGACCGCGGCCTATGTCGACTCGCGCGGTGAACCTACGGTGGATTTGCGGTCGAATATCGCCGCCGAAGCCCGCGCCAAGATCGTTTACGAACGCCTCATCAACATCACCGACGACCCGGGAATCAAGGACGCGCTCGGCTTCCTGATGACCCGCGAGATCGCGCACCAGAAGTCGTTCGAGAAAGCACTCTACGCGATCGAAAACAATTTCCCTTCCGGCAAGCTCCCAGGCGTAGAGAAGTACGCCAGCATGTATGTCAACACCTCTCAAGGCGACGGCGATGTCGCTGGCCCATGGAATTCCGGCGAAGAGTGGGATCGGATCGATGACCTTGAAGAGGTGATGCCCGTCGACGGCGGAGACGGCCTGGCAACTGTCAAGCTGGGGGCCAAAGACCTGAAGGTGGTGGCCAGGATGGCCGACCGTACGCTTTCCGATCCGGCTTCCGATCCGACAACAGGCGCTGATCTAGGAGCGGGCCCGGGAGCTGGCCGTACCAAGAACGCCGATTTCGGCGGCGCGGCAAGCATTCAGGAGGCCCCGGCCGTGGCAGAGGCTGCTGTCAAACGCGCACGTAGGCGTTAGTACAGAGCCGACGCGGGCATCTATGTTCCGCGATGCGGCCGGAAGCTAACACCGACGAAGGCAGGGCGCCCGACCAGCAGCGGACTGGCCGGAGCGCTCGCATCGACATCTGTGCTGAATGTGGGTGAAGCAACCATGGCCACCGCCGCACCACGATCAGATTCGGAGCGTGCGGGCCAGCCGGACAAGGTCCGTCCCGACGGTTGCGAGAACCGGTGCATCGTGACAATCGGAGCATCGGCCGGCGGCGTCGACGCGCTGAAGAGACTTGTCCGCGACCTTTCGCCGGACATCCCGGCGGCTCTCCTCGTCGTACAGCACGTTGGTCCCACGAGTTACCTCGGCGACATTCTCGGTCGCGCTGCCAACATGCCCGTTGCAAATGCCTCCAACGGCATGAAGGTTAAAAACGGGCACATCTTCGTTGCACCGCCTGGAGCTCACCTTCTGTTACACGACGATCATATGCTGCTGCGGCGCGGGCCGCGCGAGAACCTGGCGCGCCCCGCCATCGACCCTCTGTTTCGATCGGCCGCTTGCAGCTTTGGCGGCAGCGTGATCGGCGTCGTGCTCACAGGCAGCCTCTCCGACGGCACCGCCGGCCTGCACGCAATCAAGATGTGCGGAGGCGTCAGCGTAGTCCAGGACCCCGGCGACGCCGCAGTACCCGATATGCCGCTGAGCGCCTTGCAGAATGTGGAAATCGACCATTGCGTCCCTCTGTCCGAAATGGCTGGCCTGTTGCACAGGCTTGCTTCCGAAATCGCAGGGCCGACACCAGAAATCCCGTCCGGCATCCGCCTTGAGGCAGCGATTGCAGCTCAGGAGCACAGCACAATGGAACTGACCGAAGGCCAGCTTGGCGCCCCCTCGACATTTGTCTGCCCCGAATGTCATGGCCCCCTATGGGAGATAGAAGACGGGCCGATTACCCGTTACCGCTGCCACACCGGACATGCGTTCGGGGCAGACGTTTTGATGCAGGCCCAGGCTGACGATGCGGAACAGGCGCTTTGGAGCCTTCTAAGAGCGCACCAGCAGCGGGCTGAGTTGGCGAAACGTACGGCAAAACGCGAAGCCGCGCGGGAAAGACACAGCCTGGCCAGCCAAATGGCTGCGCGGGCCGCGGAATACGAAGCCGACGCGAAACTTATTGAAGAGATCATCCATCGTCGAACGCCGTGACAAGGCAACAGCGTTTGTCAGGGCGGGTGCGTCTGCGCCATCCCGATCGCATTTTCCTGGATCAGCCGCGTTGCCTCACCGCTTGGCCTGTGGCCACGGGTATCCAGGTCCCATGCTTTGATTGAACACCTGCACCCAAATCCAACTGCACGAATTTTATGCAAAGCAGGAACATAGAAGCATTACGCGAGTTAGGCACTGACCCATTGGACGTATCCTCGCATTCTGCGGTCTGCCTGGGTGGTCCTTGTTTTGTAAACGAATGCCAGGACAATGTATCGCTCGCAGCTTTTCGTACCTCTTTTTGGCCTGCTGTTGCTGATGGGTGGCCTGTTCCACGGGCACGAGGCCATGGCGCAGGAACCCTGTCCGGCCGATCACGATAAGCTGCTTGCAGCCCTCAAAGCCAACGTGAAGGCAAGCGGCGGACCAGCCAATGGCGGCTTTGAAACCAACGAATGGGCAGCCATCGTTGCCCGTGACGGCACTGTCTGCGCGATTGCGTTCAGCGGCCCCACCCCCGACTCGCAATGGCCGGGAAGTCGGCTCATAGCAGCGGAGAAAGCCAACACGGCCAACGGTCTCAGCCTGGCTCAGATGGCCCTCTCGACGGCCAATCTCTATGCGGGGGTGCAGCCCGGCGGACCGCTATTTGGCCTGCAGGAGACCAATCCCGTCAACCAGGCCGCGGCCTATACGGGCGATCCCAAAACGTTCGGAAGCGCCGGCGACCCGCTCGTCGGCAAGCCGATCGGAGGCGTCGTGGTGTTTGGCGGCGGGCTTGCCCTCTACGACGGCAAGAGCATTGTCGGCGGCCTCGGCGTTTCAGGCGATTCCTCATGCGCCGATCACAATGTCGCCTGGCGTATCCGCGCGGCGCTCGGCTTCGACAAGGTCCCGGCAGGCGTCAATCCAAATCGCAAGGATGCCATTGTCTACGATCTGGACCCCGGCGGCAAAAGCGCTTCGGGCTGGGGCCATCCGCTTTGTGCCGGAACGGAGGCCGACATCGCGGCCGAACTCGGCGCCGGCGTGGGAGGCTCGATCAATAAATGAAAGCTATGCCGCAGTTGGCATTAACGCGCGTTGACGTAGAACGACGTACCCGCAAATTGGCAGCCGGGAATTCCTTTGGCGCTATCCTTCTGGTGACGCTGCTCGCCTGCGTGCTGCTTCTGGGCGCTGCGTCCGAGCCTCCTAAAACACCAGCGATCGTACCGCCAGCCGCAGCCTCGCCACCCGATGACGGCCAATGGACGATGCCGGCCAAGAACTACGCGTCGACGCGCTTCAGCGAACTCTCCGAGATCAATGAAGGCAACGTCAAGAACCTGCAGGTCGCGTTCACGTTCTCGACAGGCGTGAACAAGGGCCAGGAAGCAGCGCCGCTGGTCGTCGGCAACACCATGTATATCGTGACGCCCTTTCCCAACTTCGTCTATGCGCTCGATCTCTCCAAGCCCGGCGCCCCGATGAAGTGGAAGTACGAACCCAATCCCGAGCCGGCGGCACAGGGAGTGGCCTGCTGCGACGTCGTCAACCGCGGGGTGGCATTCGCCGACGGGCGCATTTTTTTCAATACGCTGGACGGCCACACGATTGCCCTTGATGCGAACACGGGCAAGCCGATCTGGAACACTCATGTCGGCAACATCAACATCGGCGAGACCATCACCATGGCGCCGCTTGTGGTGAAGGGCAAAGTGCTGGTCGGCAATTCCGGAGGCGAGATGGGCGTTCGCGGCTGGGTAAAGGCGCTCGACGCCGGCGACGGTCATGTCGTCTGGATCGCCTATAGCACCGGGCCGGACAAGGACGTGCTGATCGGATCGGACTTCAAGCCGCACTACGACATGGACAAAGGCAAGGATCTTGGCGTCACGACGTGGCCGCCGGAAGCCTGGAAGATCGGCGGCGGCAACATGTGGGGCTGGATTTCCTATGATCCCGATCTGAACCTGATTTTCCACGGCACCGGCAATCCCGGACCATGGAATCCGGATTTGCGGCCGGGCGACAACAAGTGGACGTCTGGCATTTTCGCGCGCGATCCAGACACCGGCGCGGCGAAATGGTTCTATCAGTGGAGCCCGCACGACCTCCACGACTATGACGGCATCAACGAGCAGATCCTGCTCGACATGACCTGGCAGGGCAAGCCGCGCAAGGTGCTGATCCGGCCGGAGCGCAACGGCTATCTCTACATCCTCGACCGGACAACCGGCGAGGTGCTGTCGGCAAAACCCTTTGGTCCCGTAAACTCCAGCAAAGGTGTGGACCTGAAAACCGGTCGACTGATCGTAAATCCGGACAAGAAGACCGGCACCGGCAAGGTCGTTCGCGATATCTGTCCGACGGCGTCTGGCCTCAAGGACTGGCAGCCTTCCGCGTTCTCGCCGAAGACCGGCCTGCTCTACATCCCGCACAACAATCTGTGCATGGATGAAGAAGGCGTCGAGGTGAACTACATCGCCGGCACGCCCTATGTGGGCATGAACGTCCGCATGATACCAGGGCCCGGCGGTAATCGCGGCGCCTTCACCGCCTGGGACATCGCCGCGGAGAAACCCGCCTGGAGCCTCAAGGAGAATTTCCCGGTATGGAGCGGCGCGGTGGTGACCGCCGGCGACGTTGTCTTCTATGGCACGATGGAAGGCTGGTTCAAGGCGGTCAGCGCCAAGACCGGAGACCTGCTTTGGCAGTTCAAGACCTCGTCCGGGATCATCGGCCAGCCTATCACCTATCGCGGTCCCGACGGGCACCAATATGTCGCCATCCTCTCAGGCGTCGGCGGCTGGGCCGGCGCAATTGTATCGGGCGATCTTGATCCGCGTGACGCCACCGCCGCGCTCGGTTTCGTCAATGCCATGAAGGATCTGAAGAACGCGACAACCTCGGGAGGCACGCTTTATGTGTTCCGGCTGCCTTGATGAATTGTACTTGACCGTAGGTCCGGCGCGAAAGGCGTGTCAACGACTGGCGATCGGCATGGCCGCCATCGCCTTCGTGTTCTTGACGGCCACAGCCGACGCACGTGAGTTGAGGGTCTGCGCCGATCCGAACAACATGCCGTTCTCCAACGCGGCCGGTCAGGGCTTCGAGAACAGGATCGCCGAAATCGTTGCGTCCGATCTCGGCGCGAAGCTGACCTATACCTGGTGGGCGCAGCGCCGCGGCTTCATCCGCAACACGCTGAAGGCGGGCCTGTGCGATCTCGTGCCGGGCACGCCGAGCAACCTCGAAATGCTGCGCACCACCACGCCCTACTACCGATCGTCCTATGTCTTCGTCACCCGCAGGGACGGCCCCGACGTAGCATCGTTCAATGATCCGCGGCTGCGCGACATGCGGATCGGTGTTCAGCTCATCGGCGACGATGGCGCCAATTCGCCTCCGGTCCAGGCGCTTGGCCGCCGCGGTATCGTCGGGCACCTCGTTGGCTATCCGGTCTATGGCGATTATTCCGCCCCCAACCCGCCGGCGCGCATCGTCGAAGCGGTGGCGAGTGGCGAGATCGACCTTGCCGTGGTCTGGGGCCCCCTCGCCGGCTACTTCGCCGCAAGGCAGAAGGTGCCGCTCCGCATCACGCCGGTTGCGCCCCGCATCGATGGACCGCAACTGCCGATGATCTATGACATCTCGATGGGCGTCCGCCGCGAAGACGATGCGCTGCGCGGCGATGTCAATGGCGCCCTGTCCAGGCACAAGGTCGAGATAGATGCCTTGCTGTCACAGTATGGCGTGCCGCGCCTCGATGCCTCGGGGAGCCCGGTGCGATGAGAGCCGTTGTGGCCATGCTCCTGTTTCCAGTCCTGGCGCTCGCTGCCTGCCAGCGCGAGGAACGTGACACGCGCCCGCAATCGGCGCTCGGATCGGGCGAGCAGCCGACGCCTGTGACCACGCTGGAGCCCGGCGGACAGCGCCCCCCCGCCAGCGATAACAAGGCGGCGAGCTTCGAGGCCAACGCCTTCCATATGAGCGAAGGGAAACGGCTTTTCGGCTGGTTCAACTGTTCGGGATGCCACGCCAATGGCGGCGGCGGCATGGGGCCGGCCCTGATGGACCAGAAGTGGCTCTATGGCAGCTCGATCGAAAGCATCCATGCCACGATCCGCGACGGTCGGCCAAACGGCATGCCGAGCTTCCGCGACAAGATTCCCGACGACCAGATCTGGGAGCTTGCGGCTTTCGTGCGCTCGCTGAGCGGCAACGCGCCGTCTTCCGCCGCGCCGCAACGCAATGACGACATGATGGCGCATCCTTCGGAAAACCGCATGCCGGACGCGGCCACGCTGGGGAAGTCGCCGTGAAACGTCTCGTCTCGATGGCGTTCGCCACCGCCGGCGCTCTGTTGCTCCAGGGATGCGCGGGCTGGCAATCCGCCCTCGACCCGAAAGGTCCCGCGGCGAGCGAACTGGCATGGCTGATCTGGTTCTTCACCGCGCTCTGCGCCGTGGTGTGGGTGCTGGTGATGATCGCCCTCGTCGTGCCCTTGATGATGCGGTCGCGCGCGCAGGCGGAGCCGCTCGCGATCGAGGCCGGCGCCGACGACCGGAAGCTGCGCGCGGTGATGACCGCCGTCGGATTGACCGCCATTGTCCTGATCGGACTGACCTTGCTGAGCTTCTTCGCCAACAGGACGCTCGCCGCGATCGGCTCGGATGCCGCGCTGACCATTCGGGTCACCGGCCATCAATGGTGGTGGGAGGTGCGCTATGAGGATGCCACGCCAAGCCGCATCCTGACCACGGCGAACGAGATCCATATCCCCGCCGGGGAGCCGGTGCGGCTTCTTCTGACCTCGACCGACGTCATCCATTCCTTCTGGATTCCGAGCCTTTCGGGCAAGCTCGACCTCATTCCCGGCCACATGAACGTGCTCGACCTCAAGGCCGACAAGCCTGGTGTTTACCGAGGTCAATGCGCCGAGTTCTGCGGGGCGCAGCACGCAAACATGGGTACCTTCATCATCGCCGAGCCGCGTGCGAAGTTCGACGCTTGGTGGAACGACCAGTTGCAGCCGGCAGCTACTCCGACGGGGGACGAGGCCAAGGCCGGCCAGGATCTGTTTCTGAAGCGCCCTTGCGTGGTGTGTCACAGAATAGGCGGCACGCCTGCCGGAGGAACGGTCGCCCCCGACCTCACCCATATAGCCAGCCGGCAGACGCTTGCCGCCGGGACATTGACGATGAGCCGCGGCAATCTCGCCGCCTGGATAGCCGACCCACAGGGCATCAAGCCCGGATCCCACATGCCGGTGGTGGAGCTCAGCGGCGACGAGCTCAACGCCATGGTCGCCTATCTCGAGGCGCTTAAATGAGCAGCGCGGACCTCACAAGCGAACGCGACCTGCCGCCGGTGCGTGAAACCTCTACCGCGGGCGACGTCGCACCCGAGCATGACGGACCGCGCGACACCGGCATGGACGATGCCAGCCTGGATCGCTGGCTGGCGCGGACATGGCGCACGCCCCCCGGCATCATCGGCGCGCTGTCGAGCGTCGACCACAAGGTCGTCGCACGGCGCTATCTGATCACCGCCTTCGTGTTTCTGTGCCTGGGCGGGCTCAACGCTGTCGCCATGCGCATCCAGCTCTCAGGGCCGCAGCGCGGTCTGATGGGCCCGGACCTCTACAACCAGCTGTTCACGATGCATGGTGTGACCATGATGTTCCTGTTCGCCGTGCCCATCGTGCAGGCGACAGGCATCTATCTCGTCCCGCTGATGGTCGGCAGCCGCAACATCGCCTTTCCCCGCCTGAATGCGTTCAGCTACTGGATCTATGTTTCGGGCGGCATATTCGCCTGGGTGTCTTTCGCGCTCAACATGGCGCCCGACGTCGGCTGGTTTGCTTATGTGCCGCTGTCAGGCCCCGAATTCGCGCCGGGCAAGCGGGCCGACGTCTGGGCCCAGATGATCACTTATACAGAAGTATCCTCACTGGCCGTCGCGGTGGCAACCATCGTCACCGTGTTCAAGCAGCGAGCCCCCGGCATGTCGCTGGACAGGATTCCGCTCTACGTCTGGGCAATGCTGGTTACCTCCTTCGTCGTCGTCTTCGCCATGCCCGCGGTGATGATCACCTCGACCTTCCTGATCCTCGACCGGCTGGTCGGCACACATATCTTCAACCCGGCCGAGGGCGGCGACGCACTGCTCTTCCAGCATCTGTTCTGGTTCTTTGGCCATCCCGAGGTCTACATCATCTTCCTGCCGGCGACGGGCATGGTCTCCGCGATCATCCCGGTCTTCGCCCGGCGTCCCGTGTTCGGGCATCTCGGGCTGGTCTTGTCGCTGATCGCCGTCGGTTTCCTTTCGTTCGGCCTCTGGGTCCATCACATGTTCGCGACGGGGCTACCCAAGCTCGGCGCCAGCTTCTTCACCGCGTCGAGCATGCTGATCGCCATCCCCAATGGCATTCAGATCTTCTGCTGGCTGGCGACCTTGTGGGACGGCAGGCCGGTGATGCGCACGCCGCTGCTGTTCGTGTTCGGCTTCTTTTTCATCTTCGTCATCGGCGGCCTCACCGGCGTCATGCTCGCTTCGGTGCCGCTGGACCTCCAGGTGCACGACACCTATTTCGTCGTCGCCCATTTCCATTACGTGCTGATCGGCGGTTCGGTCTTCCCGCTGCTGGGCGCGGCCTATTTCTGGTTCCCCAAGATCAGCGGCCGCATGATGAGCGAGCGTCTCGGGCGCTGGCATTTCTGGCTGGCTTTCATCGGCTTCAACGCGGCTTTTTTCCCAATGCATCTCGTCGGGCTCTGGGGCATGCCACGCAGGGTCTACACCTATCCGGCCGAGCTTGGCTGGGGCAACATCAACCTGTTCATCAGCGCCGGCGCGGTGCTCTTTTTCCTCAGCTTCGTACTGTTCACGTTCAATCTTATACACGGCGCGTTGAAGGGCGCACTGGCCGGAAACAATCCCTGGGATGCCGGTACGCTCGAATGGGCGACGTCTTCGCCGCCGCCAAGCTATAATTTCGCGCGGATACCGATTGTCACACATGTCGAGCCGCTCTGGGCCGAACGCGAGGCGCTGCCTGTGGCGACCGGTCTCCGCGTCGATGTCCGTGAGCTGTTGATCTCAACCGTGGCGGAAGCCCATCCCGACATTCGCGAGAAATCGGCGACACCGTCGATCTGGCCGCTGCTGGCGGCAATCGCCGTCGGCGGTACGTTTGTCTATTCGATCTTCACGCCCTGGGCGATCGTCTGGGGCGCCGCGCCGATCGCCATCACCTTGATCGGCTGGTTCTGGCCCAAGGACGACCCGGAGGATGAGGGATGAGTGAGCGTCCCAGCTTGGATCTTTCGGACCTCCCAACCTTTGGAGATGGTCCGCGCAGCCCGACCTGGTGGGGAACGCTCGGCTTCATGGCGCTGGAAGGCATGGGCTTTGCGTTGGCCGCGGGCGCTTATCTCTATCTCGCCACCTTGTGGCCCAATTGGCGTCTAAGCGCCCCGCACCCCGACCATTGGCCCGGAACGATCGTCACCATCCTGTTTATCATCAGCGTGGTGCCGAATCACATCCTCCACGGCCATGCCAAGCAACGCGCGATCGTGCCGGTGCGGATCGGGCTGGTGGTGATGTCGCTGCTCGGTCTGGCCCCGCTTGTCGTGCGCTGGTTCGAATTCCCGGCGCTGAACATCTACTGGGACACGAACGCCTACGGCTCGATGCTCTGGGTGCTGCTCGGGCTGCACACCACACACCTGATCACCGATGTCGGCGACACCATCGTTTTGACGGTGCTGATGTTCACACGCCATGGCTATAGCGGCCGGCGCTTCGGCGATGTCGGCGACAATGTCTTCTATTGGGATTTCGTGGTGCTGACCTGGATCCCGATCTATCTGCTCATCTACTGGATGCCGAGGCTAGGCTGATGCGTGCGTTGAAAATGGGAACGTCCTGGGGTGGTCTTCTGTCGGGGCCGATGGCTTGGGCAATCTCGACGCAGCTGAACTACGCACTCGTACCATGGCAGTGCAACCGCCAGGTGCCGGTGGTGCTTCCCGTGGCACTGGTGCTCGCCGTGCTTTCGCTGCTCGGCGGTGCCTTGTCATGGCGGGCGAAGCGGCAGGGCGGCGCCGCCTTCAAGCCTGAGCGCACGCGCAGCACCGAGCAGTTCGTCGCCGATCTCGGCATGCTTGCGGCATTGCTGTTTGCCCTCGTCATCATCATGCAAGGCAGCGCGGCTCTCATTCTCGACGAGTGCCTGCGATGAGCTTCGACGCGTTCTTCTCGACCTCGATCTGCTACGGCGCCGGCGCGCCCGAGGCCGGATGGACGCTCGCATTTCCCATCACGTTTCCGCTGGCCGCGATTGCCTTCCTTTATGCCATCGGAGCGACTCGGTTGTGGCGCCGCAGCAGCCGAGGCCGTCCCGAGCGGATGCGGCAGGCGTTGTTGTTCGCCGCCGGTTGGGGCGTGCTGACGGCAGCACTGGTCAGCCCCATCCATGCGCTCGGCGAGCGGGTGTTTGCCGCCCATATGATCGAGCATGAACTGCTGATGGCGGTGGCGGCGCCTCTCCTTGTCGCCGCGTGCCCAGGCGCAGTCCTGCTCTGGTCCTTGCCGGCCTCACTTCGCCGCGGAACGGGCAAGCTCACGCGCGCAAAGACGCTGCAATCGGTTTGGGCCCTGGTGATCCGCCCCCTCAACGCGACGATCATTCACGGCGTCGCCATCTGGATCTGGCACATTCCGGCGTTGTTCCAGGCAGCGCTCCAGCAGGGCTTTCTCCATTATGCCCAGCATGCGAGCTTCCTCGGCACAGCCTTGCTGTTCTGGTGGGCGCTCCTACCGCGCCCCGGTCGACAGCAGACCTATGGCAACTCCGTCATGCATCTTTTCTTCACCTCGCTTCATACCGGCCTGCTCGGTGTCCTGCTGCTGATGTCGCCCAAACTCTGGTATCCGGAGAATGGCGCCGGCGCGGCATTGTGGGGAATGACCGCGATCGAGGACCAGCAGCTCGCCGGATTGGTAATGTGGGTTCCGGCAGGCTTGATCTATGGCGGCGCCGCCTTGCTGCTCGCCGGCCTCTGGATAAGCAACAGCGCAACCAGGGAGGCAACACATGCGCTCCGACCTGGGTAGGCTGATCGGGGGCGCCCTTGCCGCAATCCTGCTGCTGGCTGCGGCTGTCGCAGCGGCGACTTTGTGGTCCGACAGGCGCGAGCGCGTCCGGCACGAGTCGGATGCGGCGACCGGCGGCGTAGGCGCCCGCGCCATTCCAATCATGACGGCGAATGGCTGCTCCGGCTGCCATACGATACCCGGCGTGCCGGGTGCGCAAGGCCAGGTCGGACCCCGCCTAGACGGTGGCCTTGCCGACAGGGTCTTTATCGGTGGCCTGCTGGCAAACAATCCGGAGAACATGATCCGCTGGATACGCTCGGCGAGGGAAGTCAATCCGCACACGGCCATGCCGTCGACGAGGATCACCGAGCAACAGGCGCGGGACATCGCCGCTTATCTCTATGCTTTGAGGTAAATCAGCCCTCGCCGCCGCGCCGGGACCACAAGCCGCGGCCGGGATCGTAGCCGATGACCGCCGCGAGGAAGAAGGCGATGAGGCAGCCAAGGACCACAATCGCCGCGACAGGATCGAACCGCAGATAGAGCGCGAAGCGTATCAGCTCGACCGCCGAGCTGAACGGGTTCCAGGCGGCGATTGTTGCCAGCACCGGTCCCGCCTCGGCAAGCCGCCACAGCGGATAGAGCGCCGTCGAGGCAAAGAACACCGGAAAGATGACGAAATTCATGACACCGGCAAAGTTCTCCATCTGTGTCGAAACCGAGGAGACAAGCAGGCCGAACGCGCCAAGCATCAGGCCCGCCAGCACGAGCGCCGGAAATACCGCGACGTAGCCGAGAACGGGCGGCCGCACATCCCAGAAACGCGCGATCAACAGAAACAAATAGACCAGCGGCACGCCGACGATCACGCTGGCCAGCAGGCGCGCCGCAAGCAGGTACCAGCGCGGCAATGGTGCGGTCAGCAACAAGCGCATGCTGCCCATCTCGCGATCGTAGACCATGGCCAGCGAACTCGCCATGGCATGGAAGAGCAGCATCATGGCCGCTAGCCCGGGCACCACATACACGTCATAGAGAACATAGGTCTGGTAGGGTGGCGTGATCGACAGACCGAGAACGGAGCGGAAGCCAGCGGCAAAGATTGCCAGCCAGACCAGCGGCCGTACCATCGCCGAGAGCAGCCGGCCGCGTTGCCGCAACGTGCGCAGCATCTCCCTGCGCAGGATGCCGTTGAGCGCGCGCACCGCGTGAGACGTTTTCATTCGGACTCCGTCAGCGACGCGAAGGCCTCGCCCGTGCTCGCCACACCGAGATCGGCAGCCAGCCGATCGGCGCGGCCGGCCCACCGGATTGTGCCTCGATGCAGCACCACCACATCGTCATCCGCCGTTAGTTCCTCCAGAAAATGTGTTGCCCACAGGACGGCAATGCCGCGCTGGCGGCAAAGCTCCCGCACGTGCCGCTCGAGCGCGCGGCGGCCCGGCACGTCGAGCCCGGTGGTCGGCTCGTCCAGCAGCAAAAGGCGTGGGCTATGCATCAGAGCGCGTGCTATCTCGACACGGCGACGCTGCCCCCCGGAAAGCGCTCGGGCAGGATCGTCGATCCTGTCCAGCACGTCCAGCCGGCCGAGTTCGTGGATGGAGCGCTCCTTGCTCAAGGCCTGGCTAAGCCCATGCAAGGCCGCGTGGTAACGCAGGTTCTCGCCGGCCGTCAGATCGAGATCGAGGGTCGGCAACTGGAAGACGACGCCCATCTGCGCCAACGCGGCGGACGGGTTGACATCCATCGCCTGGTCGAAGACATGCACCGAGCCGGAGCGGGCGTGATAAAGACCGGTGATCAGCGAGAACAACGTCGTCTTGCCGGCGCCGTTGCGGCCTAGCAAGATGCACATCCTGCCTTGGGCCACAGAGAAAGAGACGCCGTCGAGAACCCGCCGGTTCCCGAAACTATGACCCAGATTCTCGACCGACAAGGCGTTCATGGCCCGATCACGACGCCCCACGGCCCCCGCCCCACCGGCAGCGATTTCACCACCTCCTGGTTTTCCAGATCGATAAACGAGATATCGCCGGAATTCCCGTTTGCGGTGACCAGGCGCTTCTGGTCGCCGGAGAGCGCAACGTGCCAGGGTCGTTGACCAACAAGGTAGAGCCGACGGACCGCCAGCGTTTTCACATCGACTTCCGCAATCCTGTTGGCGGGGCCGAGCGCCACATAGACGGTCGTGCCATCGCGGGACGTCGCCATGCCGACCGCCTGCACACCCTCGCGTCGTATACCCGGCACCTCGAACTCGACTTTGCCGGTCTGCGCGCGCGTTGCCGTGTCGAAGACGGTGACGGTGCCCCGGATCTCCGAGGACACCCAGAATTGCTTACCGTCCGGCGAGAATAAAGCCGCGCGCGGCCGGGTATCGACCAGTAGATTGTCGACGAGTTCAAGCGTGCCTGCGTCGATCAGATGCACCATGCTGGTGGTCTCCGAAGTGCAGGCGACATAGCGGCCGTCGGCGCTGGCCGCCATTCCTTCCGGTTCGACGCCGACATCCACGGTGCCGATGACCTTGGCCGCGGCGATGTCCACCACCGACACCAGATTGTCATTCTCGTTGGCGACGAACAGCCGCTTGCCATCGGGATGGACTGCGAAGAATTCCGGATCGGCTCCCGAAGGCAATTCCCCGACGACCCGCCGCTTCGCGACGTCGACCACGTCAATGCGGTTGTCGTCGCCTTCCGCGACGAACAGCATCTTGTTGTCGATCGACAGTGCCAGCCCGCGCGGACGGCGGCCGACATCGATCGTCGCCAGCAAAGTCATTGTCACGCCGTCGACGACCGCGACGGTATTATCCTGCTCATTGGAAACGTAGATGGTCTCGGCGGCGGCGGGAGCAGCAAGAGCGAACGCCGCCAACAACAGCGTCATCAGAACTTGCATGTGCTCTCCTCCAGGTCGATGCCCAGCGTGTCGAGCGGCGTGCACTGATGCAGGAAGCCCGGTTGCGGTGAGCTGGAAATCAAGAGGCGAGGCCCGGCGATCAAAATGGGCTGGCGCATCTGTCCGTCCCAGGGACGGAAACTAAGCCCCTGCCCCTTGAAGCCAGCGAGAAGAAACGCGTCGCCGCGTATATATCTGCCGATTGCCGCGGGATCGAGACTGTGCAGGCGCGTCGCCGCTTCGCCGATACTGCGCACAGCGAGCCAGGCCGCGTAGTCGCTGGGCAACATCCAGCGCCCTGCCTGCCTGTGGAAACGGTCCTGCAGTTGCGTGGCGCCCCATTCCTCGCTGACAGCGCTCCAGCCTGTGGCGACAAGCCCTTGCGTGCCGGCGACGATTCTCGGCAGCGCGGTGCGGCCCTCCAGATAGGCGCCGAATTCATCCGCCTCGTCGGCGACCACGAGCACATCATAGTCGCTGACCTGCGTGACCGCCGGTATTTCGGTCTGCAGCGTGACATGCCCTGTATCGGCACGTCCGTTGGCGGGCCTGAATGTCCACGGCTGGTCGATCGTGATCTCGGCTCCGAAGCGAGCCGCCGCCCGTCGAAAGGCCGCAGCCATCGCCTGATCCTGCGAATGCGGCCCCACAAGCAGGAACCAACGCTGCCAGCGCTTCCAGGCGAGATATTGCGCCAGCCCGTCGGCGAGCATGGCGCGGCTCGGGATCGTGTGCAGGACGTTCCCACGGCAGTCCTGCTGGCGAAGCACGTCGTCCGGCGCCCGGCTGTTGAGCAACGTCATCTGCTCGGCACCGGGCGCGGCACTGGCCTGTAGAAGCTGACTGGCGTCGAGATCGGCGACGACAAAGGCGATGCCGGCATCGGCGAATTGTCTTACCGCGTCGTCCGGCGTTTCGGTTGGTTTCAATATCCTTTCCTCCAGCCGAAATTTCTGCCCAAGAAACCGGCCGGTGCTTTCGTCGTCGGCAATGCCGAGCCGTGCGCCTTGCAGGCCGTCATCGGTGACGGTTTCATCAAGGGGTCCAAGGGGCAGAGCCGGTTTGCGCTCCTGGCCGATATACCCGATCACCATCGTCTGTTGTTGCTCGGTGGCGCCAGGGCCGGTGATCAGCAAAAGAAAGAGAAGGCCCAGCAACAGTCTCATTGTGTCGCCCCCAGCCCAAAGCGCGACGATCCCGCTTCATCGCCACGAGAGATTGCGACATCGCGCACGATGCGGGCCGGCGATCCCTCCAGAACAATAACCCGATCACCCAGCGACGAGGCATATGCGAGATCATGCGTAACCAGCAGCGTGGTAGTCCGCCGACTGGCGAAACAATCCTGCAGCAGGCGGCGCATGGCTTGCGCGGTCGCCTCGTCGAGTGAAGCGAATGGCTCGTCGAGGAGCAGGAGCGCAGGCTCCACGGCGAGCGCCCGGGCAAGCGCTACGCGCCGCGCCATACCGCCCGAGAGTCGCTGCGGATAGCTCTTCTCATTGCCTTTCAGGCCGACAGCGGCAAGCCACCGGGCCGCATCGGGCGCGCGATCCGGGATGGCCAGCTCTACATTGCGCAAGGCGGTGAGCCAGGGCAGCAGCCTCGGTGTCTGGAACAGCATGCCTATCGGAAGCGGTCGTCCGCTCACGCTGCCGCGAAATTCGCGGTCGACGCCCGAAACGATCGACAGCAGCGTCGACTTGCCGACACCGGAAGGGCCGGTCAGGACGCAGACCTGTCCGTCGGCTATATCAAGCGACAGCGCGCGAAAGATCGTCCGGCGCTGTCCGTCGTCACCGGGGAAAGTCTTGTCCTCGATCCTGATCCTCAGCATCAGCGTCGCCAGGCGAACAGACGACGTTCCAACGGCACAAGCAGTCCATACTCTATGGCAAGCATCACAACGCCGAAGCTGATCGCATAGGCAAGGATGTGGGTGACGTCGAAGTTCTGAAAATAGACCTGTAGCTGGAACCCGACGCCGTTGGAGCGGCCGAGCAGTTCGGCGAGCAACACGATCTTCCACGTCAATGCCAGCCCGCTGCGCAGGGTGACGAGAAAGAACGGCGCCAATTGCGGCAGCACGACATGCCGCAGCTTTGCAGCACGCCCGAAGCGATAGAGCTCAGCCATTTCGGCAAAGTCCTTGTCCAGCCGGCTGGCGCCTTCACGAATAGTCACCACGACATTGGGGATCTTGTTGAGCGCGACCGCAAGGACAAGCGCAGTCTCGGCAAGACCAAGCCAGATATAAATTAGAATGACCGTGATCAGCGCCGGCATGTTGAGGAGTAACACGATCCAAGGCCTCATCCATATGTCGGCTCTGTGCGAGCGGCCTGCCGCGTAGCCAAGGGCCGCGCCAATGACGATTGCCGACCCGAGGCTTGCCACGACGCGCGCAAGCGAGATGCCCAAATGGTATGGCAGCTCGCCCCGAACCACTTCGTGCAGGAGAACCGAAACAACCTGGACCGGACCAGGAAACAGGCGATCGGCGGCGATCGATGATGCGATCTGCCAGACGAGCACCATGGTCAGCAATGCCGCAGTGGATTGCGAACGCTGCATTGTGATGGGGAACGCTGGGACATCGGTCATTGGCGCGAGCTCAAGCCGGTATGGCCCGGAAGACACCAGGATCGAGGCTCGTCGCCTTGCCGACCAGATCCTCGCCGCCCAATTCGGCCAGGATTGCAAACAACCGGGCCGCGCCATCACGTTCGTCTTTGCCGAACCGACGAGGGATTCCGGCTCGATAGGCGGCGCGTAACGCCGCCTGTAGGTGAGGATCGTCCGTGCCCAATTGGGGCGCGAGCACCCGCCATTCGTCGTCCGAAGACTCGAGCAGCGACTTCGCTGCCGCGGTCGCGCTCGTGAATCGCGCGAGGGCTATCGGGTTGGCCCGCGCCCAGCTTTCATGGAAGACGTAGCCGAGCATCGGCAAGTCCACGGATACGCCAAGCCCCTGCAGGATTTGCGCGACACTGAGCAGAGGCCTTGCCCCCTCTGACTCGAGACGGGCGGCGAAATTCCAGAACGTCAGCAGTGCATCCAGTCGCCCCGCCAGAAATTCCTGCTCCAACAAAGGCGGCGCGCCGAACACTGGCTCCACCTCTTCAGCAAGATCGCGCTTCACCTGACGGAGGCCGAGCGCGCGCAACAGGATCCAGCTTTTGTCCAGCGGACCACCTGCGATCCCCAGCCTTTTGCCCTTGAGGTCCGCAAGAGTTCGAATGGGCGAGCCTTGCGGCAGTTCCAGCGCGCCGACGGCACGAGAATAGGGATAGAAGACCAGATCAGCGCCTTCGCTGCGCTGGCGCATGACCCACACCCAGTCCGAAACGATGACGTCGACGCTGCCCGCCAGCAATGCGGTCTTACCGGCTTCGGTACCGGCAAGCCGCTGAGCCTCGATTGATACGCCGTGCACAGTGTCCAACGCATGTCGCCGCATGACGTCAACTTCCCAGGCGGCGGTGCCAAATCCCAGCACGCCAAATCGCACGAGCGGCGATGGCTGTGGCGCGGCTTCTGCGGGAGCACCCAATAGCCAGCAACAAATACCCGCAAGAGCGGCCCGCCGCGAGATGTGACCCTGATCATGCCGGGTCAGCCATTCGCCTGGAAGGGTAGCAGTCAGCACGGGCGCACCGGGTGTGAAGGAACTTTCCTAACGCCGTGGCGGCAGGAATGTTCCTCAATGGTGCATGGAACTAACGGGAAAGCACCTAAGGTCCGTTTTTCAGCTCGTATAGCAGCCCGGGGGGCTTGTTCAGGCGAACAGAAGAAGGTGTCAGGGGCTACGGTCCGCTCTTGGCATCATCGACCTCCAACGCGTCCATTACAGGTGCCGGATCGCTCTTTTCGGAGCTCGGGCTCTGCACCCCGGACCCGGCGTTCTCGATCGCTTGCACGATAGCATCTTCGATGTTTCCGAGTTCGTCCTCCCTTACTTCACGCCCATAACCAGCCACCTCGGCATCTTGCTCGAATTGCTGAGCGAGCACCGCGACGCTGACTTCCTCTCGACCAGGAAGTGTGCCGACATTCTCCTGTAGCCAGTTTTGAAAAAACTCTCTGGTCGCGCTCATCTCAGACCACCCTTTCGCCAAACTAAGCGCGACGATGAGCCGAAGTTCCATGATGCGTTCACTTTCCCAGTGGCGCTGTACTCACAGCGTTGGGAGCCACGAGGTTTTTGCAGGCTTGATGAGGCAGTGGCCTTTCTCTTCACGACTCGATTGGAGTTCACTCTTATCGCGCAGTGTGCATCCTGATTGCGTCCATTTCGACCCTGTGGAACAAGCTTGTTGAGTTGAAGTTAGGCCCTATGCCAAGCTTTTCGGGCGAACCAAGTTTTTCGGGCGAACAAGTTTTTGACGTTGCCATCGTCGGCGGCGGCCCCGCGGGGCTCGCTGCAGCCATGTATTTAGCCAGGTTTCTGCGTTCGGTGATCTCGCTCGACGCGGGGCATGCGCGTGCCAAGCTCATCCCAAAATCCCGCAACTGTCCCGGCTTCCCCCACGGCATCAGCGGGGAAGAACTGCTCGGCCGCCTACGAGCCCAGGCACAGCTATACGGCGCGAGCCTTGTCCATGGTTGCGTAGGCCACGCCGAAAAACGCGAGGGTTTTTTTGTCCTGACGACCACCTGCGGGATTGTCCAAGCAAGGCGCGTGGTTCTGGCAACGGGCATTGTGGACAAGGCACCTCCCATTGAAAGACTGGAGGAGGCGATCGCAACCGGCATTGTCAGACTGTGCCCGGTTTGCGATGCATATGAGGCCCGGGGTAGCCGCATCGGCGTTGTTGGTCCGGAGCATCTCGCCGTCAGGGAGGCTCTGTTCCTGAAGGGATATGGCAGTCAGGTCGCCTTGCTCGCCAATAACCAGGATGATGTTTCCGAAGCTGCCCGCGGCGCCGCCTTGGCAGGCGGAGTTGAAATCTGGGACGCTGTCGATGACCTGATCCCTCGACGAACCGGGTTCGATGTCGTCATGGCCGAGGGCGCCCCGATGCGCAACATCGATGTGGTGTACCCTTCGATGGGTAGCGACGTACGCTCCGAACTCGCGGTTGCTCTGGGGGCTAACTGTGACGCAGAAGGCTATGTCCTGGTCAACCGACACCTTGAGACTTCAACGCCAGGACTCTATGCCATTGGCGACGTGGCCGAGGGGCTCAATCAAATTGCTGTTGCGTTCGGAGACGCCGCCAAGGCTGCAACTCACATTCATAACGACCTCCGCGATTGCGCCGAGCCGGCGACGAACTTCCGGCGAAGTTGACCTGCAGATGCGAACGCACCGTACCGGCTCACCTTTGGCTGCGTTGATGCCCGGAACCCGTTCCACCCGGCGTGAGACTACCGGCTTCGGCTTTGCTAGAGTTCTCCCAGGCGCAGCCGCTGGGTTGATGGACGGGCACGCGCTGGCGAACGGCTGGAGGAAGGAATGAAAATTCTCGTCACCGGCGCGTCAGGTCTGATTGGAGCCGCGCTTTGCGCGCGCCTGGCCGGCGAGAGTCATGAAGTGGTCCGCGTGCTTCACCACGCAGACACTGGCGTCCACCCGGAGATCCAAACCGTTTCCCTGGATATGGCGCGGGCCTTGCGACCTCAGGACTGGACCCCCTATCTCGCCGGTGTGGACGCCGTCGTAAACTGTGCCGGCGTCCTGCAGGATAGTGCCC
Organism: Mesorhizobium sp. M0676; assembly: GCF_040320535.1. Lineage (NCBI taxonomy): Bacteria > Pseudomonadati > Pseudomonadota > Alphaproteobacteria > Hyphomicrobiales > Phyllobacteriaceae > Mesorhizobium > Mesorhizobium sp. M0676. The sequence goes on along the minus strand of NZ_JAMYPU010000004.1, from coordinate 62,247 downwards.
GGGAAAACACCCGGCATGTCCATTCTACCGGCGCCTCGGCTCTCTTCACCGCGTGTGAGCAAGCAGGAGTGAACAAGGTGATTCACTTTTCTGCCATCGGGGTCGATCGCCAGCAGCCGTCCGCCTTTTCCGCCAGCAAGCTTGCTGGCGATGAAGCACTGATGGCACGTAGCCTTGACTGGGTCATCCTGCGCCCCTCCGTAGTGCTGGGAAGGCCGGCCTTCGGCGCAAGTGCACTTTTTCGCGGCCTCGCGGCGTTGCCGCTCTTGCCGTTGATGCCCGACACGGGCCGTCTCCAAGTCCTCCAACTCGATGACGTCATCTCCACCGTCCTGTTCTTCCTCAAACCCGGCAGCCCATCGCACCTCACGCTGGACCTGGCTGGGCCCGAGGCACTTTCGATGAGCGAGGTCGTGGGTCGCTATCGCCGCTGGTTCGGATGGAGCAGTGCTCGGGAGTTCATCTTGCCGAATTGGGCCGCAGCTATCTTGTACAGGTTCGGGGATGCCGCGGCTCAGCTGGGCTGGCGCCCGCCCATGCGCAGCAATGCAGCAAAAGAGATTGCCCGTGGCGCTGTCGGCGATCCCCAACCCTGGATGACGGCGACCGGCATTCAACCATCAAGTCTTACATCTGCACTGCGTTTAAACCCTGCGACGGTGCAGGAGCGATGGTTCGCCGGTCTTTACTTCGTCAAGCCGGCGCTCTTTGTCATCTTGCCGCTCTTCTGGATCATGACGGGCATCATTTCCCTCACTGCCGGCTGGCGCAGCGGAGTTGACTTGCTGATTGGCACTGCTGCCGGCCCCTTGGCCGAACCGGCGGTAGTCGCCGGCGCGCTGGCTGACATCGCCGTCGGGGCGCTTATCGCCTGGCGCCCAACCAGCCGGCTTGGTCTTTTCGGCGCAATCGCGGTATCGCTTTTCTATGCGGTCGCTGGGAGCATTCTGCGGCCGGATCTTTGGCTTGAGCCACTCGGGCCGTTGATCAAAATCCTCCCGATCCTCGTTCTGCATTTTGCAGCGCTGGCCATTCTGGAGGAACGCTGATGACGTACTTCGTGCTTAAATACCTGCACGTGATCGGCGCTGCTGTGCTGCTCGGAACTGGTGCCGGCATTGCTTTTTTCATGCTTTTGGCACACCGGACCGGGAATGCCGCGACGATCGCAGCTGTCGCCCGAATTGTCGTGCTGGCTGATTTCCTGTTCACGGCTACGGCCGTTGTCGCACAACCTCTGACCGGACTGGGCCTCGCTAGGGTTGCGGGGTATTCGCTGTCCGAAGGATGGATCGTTCTCTCGATCCTGCTCTACATCTTAACGGGCCTGTTCTGGCTGCCTGTCGTGTGGATGCAGATCGAGATGCGAAATCTAGCCACACAGGCCGCACTCTCCAACCAACCTCCTCCCGAGCGCTACCATCAGCTGTTCAGACGCTGGTTTGTCTTCGGCTTCCCAGCTTTCGGCGCCGTGCTCGCCATTTTCTGGCTGATGATTGCGCGCCCGGCAATCGAGTGGTCATCGTTGTAGCTGCGATCGGCAAGCACTGCGCCGTGAATTCATCCGTCGCGCCTAGCTGGTTCGTGCCGGCGCGATGCACTGCGGTCGGGAACCACGGTCACTGCCGCGAGTTCTTTCGCATGGCCAATCATCCCGTCACCGGCGTGCTTACTTCAATCGGCACATTAACCTCCCGCCCCGCGGCATTCCTGATCCTGTTGGTCTACGCAATCCTTTGGATGATCTTCGAGCGACAGACCCTGGACTGGCATGGAGCGGCTACCTTGTTTACGTGGGCCATGACGCTGTTCATCCAGCGTGCCGAGCACCGCGACACTCAGGCCATTCACGCCAAACTGGATGAGATCCTGCGATCAGACCACAATGCCTCGAACATCACGCGGATCGACGATGAAGAGCCCGAGGAAATCGAAAAACACCGCCACCGCAGGCAGCAGGACGACTGATGAGCGGCGTTTGGTTTCACGGCAGGACGAGTAGCGGGTTTCCGGCTTTTGACGCCTATCCAGCCCCGCCGCCTCCTGCGCTCAGGGCCAAGGCCTTCGATCCTTGCTGCGGCTGTGGTTCAGCGACGGAAGGATCGGAGCCCCTATTGTTCCACCGCATCCAGAAAAATTTGCCCGAGAACCAGGTCAGGCAAATCGGCCGGCTCGAAGTGCGTCATTCGCCCTTCTGGTTGCGCTCGACGAACTTGTTGAAACGGCTGGTTTGTCCGTCACCAGTCTTGGACTGGTAAAGAAAGGCCAGATCGTTCTCGTCGAATATGCGGAAGAACTCATCCCATTCGACCGGCTCGAATGCTTCCTCGGGTTTGCCGAAGTCGATCCGCAGGATGCCGCCCGCGCCTTTGGTGCGAACCACTGCCGGCCGTCCATCCCGCTCCTCCGCCCATTTGCGGATTTCGTCGTGATTGGTGGTCGTTTGCGACTGGGACATTGAAATCTCCTTTGATCATCGGCGTTGCCAACATCGGGCATCGTCGGGGCTGCCGGCGTCCTAACAGCACAAGGGCGGCAATGTTCCGGCACGGCGCGGCGAGCGCGATGTGGCTGCTTCCGAACGAAGCCGGCCAAAGGAACTTTGTTGAAGCCAAGGGAACAAACCTTTTGCCGAAAAGTTCGGGTCGCCAAGATTACCTGTCTGAGGAGTGGTCGTGAAACGGATATTGGTTACAGGGGGCTGCGGCTTCATCGGCCGGCATGTCGCCCAGGAACTCATCGAGCAGGATTATTCGGTTCGCATTTTGGATGTGCTGCTGGAGCAGGTGCACGCAGGCGAAACAGTCGCCCTTCCCGCCGGGGCCGAGCTGATCAAGGGCGACATTCGGGACCGGGAGGCGGTCGCCAAGGCGCTGGAAGGCGTTGACGCGGTCATTCATCTAGCCGCGGAAGTCGGCGTCGGACAGTCGATGTACGAGATCGCGCGCTATGTCGGCACCAACGATCTCGGCACCGCGACGCTGCTTGAGGCGCTGATCAAACACCCGGTCGAGCGCATTGTCGTCGCCTCATCGATGAGTGTCTATGGCGAGGGCCTCTATGCTACATCGGACGGCCGGCGCATCGACAATGCCCGGCGCAAGGCGAGCGACATCAAAAACGGACAGTGGAATCCGCTGTCGCCGGAAGGCGAACCCCTCTCCCCCCTGCCGACGGACGAGGAAAAGCCGGTCGATCTCGCCTCTATCTATGCACTGACGAAATACGCCCAGGAACGCGCCGTGCTGATCTTCGGCGAAGCCTATGGCATCGATGCGGTCGCGCTGCGCCTGTTCAACGTCTTCGGCGCCGGCCAGGCGTTATCGAACCCCTATACCGGCGTGTTGGCCAATTTTGCTTCGCGTCTCGCCAACGGCCAACGTCCAATGATCTTCGAGGATGGCGAACAGAAGCGCGATTTCGTCCATGTGGATGACGTCGCCCGCGCCTTTCGTCTTGCGCTGCAGCAACGCCAGGCAAGGGGTCACGTCATCAACATCGGCAGCGGCCGAGCCTATGCTATCAGCGACGTCGCGCGGGTACTTGCCGAGGCCATGGGAACGCCGGACCGCTCGCCAGAGTTGCTCGGCAAGGCGCGCTCCGGGGATATCCGCAACTGCTTCGCCGATATTTCCAAGGCCCGTGAGCTGCTCGGTTTCGAGCCGAGGCAACAACTGGAGAATTCGCTCGCCGATTTCGTTTCCTGGGTGCGCAACTCGTCCGCCATCGACCGCGGCGCCGACATGAAACGCGAGCTTGAAGAACGTGGGCTGGTGTCATGAATACGCGCAATCGACGCGACGCGCCCGTCGCCATTGTCGGCGGCAGCGGCTTCATAGGATCGAACCTGGCCGACAGCCTGTTGTCGGATGGCGAGCCGGTGCTGGTGATCGACAATCTCAGCCGCCCCGGCGTCGAACAGAACCTTGAATGGCTGGCGCAGAAACACGGAAGCCGCCTCATGGTCGAAACGATTGACGTGCGCGACGCCAACGCGCTTGCGCCCGTTCTGAAGAGTTCCAGGGCGATCTTCCACCTGGCCGCGCAAACCGCCGTCACAACGAGCCTGGTCCAACCGGACGAGGATTTCGACATCAACCTTCGAGGAACGTTCAATGTCCTCGAGGCGGCGCGGCTGAGCAGTGAGTTTGTTCCGGTGGTCTTCGCCAGCACCAACAAGGTCTATGGCAGCCTGCCAGACGTCGCGGTTCGCGAGGACGGCGATCGTTACCTGCCTTGCGACGGCATCATCCAAGCGAATGGCATCGACGAGACCCACGGCCTGGATTTCTGCACGCCCTATGGCTGCTCCAAAGGCGCGGCGGACCAATATGTGCTCGACTACGCCAAATCCTACGGCATGCCGACGGCGGTGCTGCGGATGAGCTGCATTTACGGGCCGCGCCAGTTCGGAACCGAGGATCAAGGCTGGGTCGCGCACTTCCTGCTGAGTGCGCTGACGGGTCGTCCAATCACCATTTATGGCGACGGCAGACAAGTGCGCGACATACTGCATGTCTCCGATGCGGTCGCCGCCTACAGGGCCACGCTCGATCGTATCGAGACGACCAAAGGCCAGGCATTCAATCTTGGCGGCGGCCCCGATAATGCGATCAGCCTGCGCATGCTGTTGAGCGAGATCCGTAGCTTGACCGGCCGTGAGCTTTCGATCCGCCATGATGGCGAACGCACCGGCGATCAGCCCTTCTTCGTCGCCGACACCCGCAAGATCAAAGCGATGCTTGGCTGGAAAGCTCGTGTTTCATGGCGCGAAGGCATTCGCGATCTCGCAGACTGGCTGCAACAACACCGGCTCCAGCCTCGCCCCGAAGTCGTGAGGTACGTCGCATGAAAGTCGCCCTGGTAAACCCGTTCTGGACCTATGACGACAGCATTTATTTCGGCTGCCGCCAACCACATCTCCCGCTGGAACTCGGCTATTCGAAATCCCTGCTCGAAACAGCCGGCCATGAGGTGTTGATGCTGGATGGGCAATTGCAGAAGCTCGACAACTCGGACCTCTCCGAGCGTGTGGCTGATTTCGCGGCTGCAATGACGGTAGTCAGTACCGCCCCGACTTATCTGTTCTGGCGTTGCGCACCACCCGAGTTGCGCGTGCCGGCCGATTTCCTCAACCGTCTCGCCGGGCGCGGTGGACGCACAGTCGCGGTCGGGCCGCATGGCTCGGCTACGCCCGCGCCAACCTTGCGCAAGCTTGGCGTCGACATTGTTGTGCGCGGCGAATGCGAGGAAATCGTCGCGGAACTTGCCCGGCGCGACGACTGGAGCGCTGTGCCCTCGACCGCTTACCTGCGCGAGGCCAAGGTGGTTTTGACCGGCGGCGTCCACGCCAGCTCGTTTGTCGATCATCCGCCACTCCAATGGCCATCAGACTGGATCGCTGCCCATTCGCATCACCATCACAGGTTCGATGACAATCAGGTTGGGTTCGGCGCGGAGGTCGAAGCATCGCGCGGCTGCCCATACAATTGCAGCTTCTGCGCCAAGATCGATTTCCGCGATGCCTATCGCCGCCGAAACCACGAGGCGGTCATAGCGGAAATCGATCGGCTGATTGCCCAAGGCGTCGGCTACATTTATTTCATCGATGAAATCTTCCTGCCGCAAAAAGCGCTGTTGGAAGCGTTGATCCATCGCGACGTGAAGTTCGGTGTGCAGACCCGCATCGACCTTTGGAAACCCGAGCTGCTGGAACTGCTTGGTGCGGCTGGCTGCGTCTCCATCGAGGCCGGTCTCGAAAGCCTGACCGTGGAAGGTCGTGCGATGCTGGCGAAACGCTGCCGGCTGGGTACCGAGGAACTCGCCGCGCTGCTCGTCAATGCCAGGCGTCACGTTCCGTTCGTACAGGCCAATCTGATCGGCGTCGTCGAGGATGATCCTGCCCTCGTCGATTACTGGCGAACGCACCTGATCGACAACGGCGTGTGGGCCAATCAACCCGTACCGCTTTATCCATATCCGAGTTCGCCAAGCTATCGCGAGCTTTGGGGCGAACCCGACGACCTCGCCTGGGAGCGCGCCCATGATCACTATCTCGCATCATTCCAGAAGTTCAGCGACATCCAGGAAAGGCGCCCGCGTCCGCTGGCGGAACTGGAGGCGACATGTTGCGGACACTGACGCCGCGCTCGCGGCGCATCCTGATGACGGTCGATGCCGTGGGCGGCGTGTGGCGCTATGCGCTCGACCTGGCCAGGGAACTTGTCAATGGCGGCGATAGCGTAGTGCTTGCCGGTCTCGGTCCGCCACCGTCCAGGCAGCAGGCCGACGAGGCGGAGGCTTTCGCGAAGCTGATCTGGCTCAACACGCCGCCGGATTGGATGACCCGGAACGGCGGTGATCTCGACGCGCTGCCTCGGGAGTTGCATGCGCCCATGCGCGACCACGCCATCGACCTTGTCCATTTCAACGCGCCTTCGCAGGCGGCGGGATTCGACGCGCCATGCCCGGTCGTGGTGGTCTCCCATTCCTGCGTGACGACTTGGTTCCATGCGGTCAGAGCACAGGCGGCGGATGGGGCATGGGCCTGGCAGAAGGAGCGCAACAGACGCGGCATGGATCGGGCCGACGCGGTCATCGCGCCGAGCCGCAGCCATGCCGACATGCTAGAGACCTGCTACGGCCCGATCGCGCGCTTGAGTGTGGTCACAAATGGTGCCCGTCCTCTGCCGAAGGCCGAAAAGCACCAACCGCTCGTCTTCGCCGCTGCCCGCTGGTGGGACGAGGGCAAAAATGCGGCGGTGGTCGATCAGGCGGCGTCCCTGACGCGATGGCCTCTGTTTGCCGCCGGTTCGACGAACGGCCCAAACGGCGAGCATGTCAGCTTCAGCCATGCTGTTCCTCTGGGAGCAGTGCCGTCCGATGAGGTGCGTTCGTTGATGGCTCGCGCGGGTATTTTCGTATCGCCATCGCTCTACGAGCCATTCGGCCTGGCCGCGCTGGAAGCCGCCATGTCGGCTACGCCCCTGGTGCTTTCCGATATCGCCACCTATCGCGAACTATGGGACGGGGCCGCGATATTCTTTGACGCGCGCGATCCGCACGATCTCGCTGCCTGCCTCAACCGTCTCTCCAGCGATGCCGAGCTCCGGCGAGAGCTTGGCCAGGCAGCCATCCGACGCAGCCGCAGGTTTAGGCTGACAAAGCAGACAGCGGCTATGCGCGGCGTCTACGACAAAGCGGCCTTAGCGATGGCGGAGCGCTGATCATGCGCTTTGTGTTCTACACCCACTCGGTCGTTTCCGACTGGAACCATGGCAATGCCCATTTCCTGCGCGGCGTCATGCGAGAGCTGGTCCAGCGCCGGCATCAGGCGATTGCGCTGGAGCCGGCGAATGGCTGGAGCCGGTCGAATCTGCTGGCTGAGAAGGGGTCGTTCGCCATCGAACGCTTCCGCAAGGATTTTCCCGAACTGATGCCGGTGACCTACGATGCCGGATTTGATCACGAAGCCTGGATCGCCGAGGCCGACGTTGTGATCGTTCATGAGTGGACGGATCCGGAGCTTGTCGCACGTATTGGCCGTGCCCGGGCCGCCGGCGGCAACTTCATCCTTCTTTTTCATGACACCCATCACCGGGCCGTGTCGGCGACCGAGGCGCTCTCGGCGCTCCGGCTGGAGCACTATGACGGCGTTCTCGCCTTTGGCGAGACCTTGCGCGAGAGCTATCTGCGCGCCGGCTGGGGCAAGCGCGTCTTCACCTGGCATGAAGCGGCGGACGATCGCCTGTTCAAGCCGCACCCGGAGATCCACCCCACCTCCGATCTGGTCTGGATCGGCAACTGGGGCGATGATGAGCGGACCGCCGAACTCAAGGAGTTTCTGATCGAGCCGGTGCACGATCTCGGCCTTGATGCCGCTGTTCACGGCGTACGCTACCCCAAGACCGCACTCGCGGATCTGGCCACCGCCGGACTGCGCTATGAGGGGTGGATCGCCAATGCCGACGTGCCGAAGGCCTTCGCCGCGCATCGGGTCACCGTTCACGTTCCACGGCGCCCCTATCGTGAGAGGTTGCCCGGTATCCCGACGATCCGCATGTTCGAGGCACTCGCCTGCGGCATTCCGCTGATTTCAGCGCCATGGTCCGATGTCGAGCAGCTTTTCAGGCCCGGTATCGACTTCCTGTTTGCCGAGAATGGCTCGCAAATGCGGCAACAGCTTCGGACGGTGTTGTCCGACGAGGACTTTGCGGCCTCGCTGGTGACCTCGGGTCTCGAGACCATCCGCTCGCGGCACACCTGCCGCCACCGCGTCGACGAGTTGCTCGGCGTGCTCACGCAATGCGCGAACCGACACACCGCCGTCCCGACAGCCGCAAAGGAAGCCGTCGCATGAAGATCGCATTCTATGGATCGAGCCTTTTGTCGTCCTACTGGAACGGCGCCGCGACGTACTATCGCGGTTTGCTCAAGGCACTTTCGCAATTGGGTTACGAGATCACGTTCTACGAACCCGATGTCTACGACCGGCAGAAGAACCGCGACATCGAAGCTCCCGACTGGTGCACTGTCGTCGTTTATGAGGCGACCCAGCATGCGCTGATGCAGGTCGCGGCACGTGCCGCCGGCGCCGACATCGTCGTCAAGGCGAGCGGCGTCGGTTTCGAAGACGAGGCGCTGCTTCGCGCCGTTCTCGACCACGCCCGCAGCGACGCGCTTGTCGTATTCTGGGACGTGGATGCGCCAGCCACGCTTGCCCAGTTGCGTGACGAGCTGGACCACCCGCTCCATCGTGCACTGCAGGAGATCGACCTCGTGCTGACCTATGGTGGCGGCGATCCCGTTGTCTGGGCCTATCGTGCCATGGGCGCCAAGGAGTGCGTGCCCATCTACAATGCGCTCGATCCCGAAACGCACCATCCGGTCGCCAGCAAAGCGCGTTTTGCCTGCGACCTGGCGTTCCTCGGAAACCGGCTGCCGGACCGTGAAGCGCGTGTCGAATCGTTTTTCCTCGATCCCGCCAGCCAGCTGCCGAAACAGCGTTTCCTGCTCGGAGGCTCGGGTTGGGGCGACAAGCCGCTCCCCACCAATGTAGGCTGGCTCGGCCATGTCGGCACCCGCGATCACAACGCCTTCAATGTCACCCCAAAAGCCGTGTTGAACATCAGCCGCGACAGCATGGCCGCCAACGGTTTTTCACCGGCCACGCGAGTGTTCGAGGCGGCCGGCGCGGGCGCCTGTCTCATCACGGATGCATGGCTGGGCGTGGAACTGTTCCTGAAACCAGGCGAGGAGATCCTGGTCGCGCGTGACGGCGGCGATGTCGCCGAAATAATGCGCTCGCTGACCCCCGGGCGGGCCAAGGCAATCGGCCAAGCCGCACTTCACCGCGTGCTGGCGGACCATACCTACGCGCTTCGGGCGGATGTGGCGGATGCCGTCTTCAAACGTCATTTCGAGCACGGGGCCGTGGAGGCAGCGGAATGACCAAGAAACTGGACATCGTCTTTCTCGGCCTGTCGCTGTCCTCATCCTGGGGAAACGGCCACGCCACGACTTTCCGGGGTCTTTTGAAAGGCTTGCACGGACTCGGTCACCGGGTGACTTTTCTGGAGCGCAACGTGCCGTGGTACGCCAATCACCGCGATCTGCGCGATCCGGAGTTCTGCGCCTTGCGCTACTACGAAACCACTGCGGAGCTGCAACGCGACTACGCACAGTGCCTGGAGCAGGCCGACATCATTGTCATCGGATCCTTTGTTCCAGAAGGACGCCAGGTCATCGACATCGTCGCCTCGCTTTGCAAGGGGCAGCTCTGCTTTTACGACATCGACACCCCGGTGACCCTGGCCAAGCTTTCAGCCGAGGATTGCGATTATCTGAGTTCGCGGCAAATTCCGTATTTCGATGTCTATTTCTCCTTCACTGGCGGACCAACGCTCAACCATCTGGCGCAAGACTTCGGCGCGCGTCATGCCGAACCTCTCTATTGTTCGGTCGATCCAGAACGGCATCACCCGACAGGAGATCCGATCCGCTGGGATCTCGGCTATCTCGGCACCTACAGCATGGACCGGCAGACAACGCTGAACGCTCTGCTGCTCGAGCCCGCACGGCATATGCCGAACCTCCGTTTCGTCGTGGCCGGCTCCCAATATCCATCCGACATCATCTGGCCGGACAATGTCGAACGCATCGAACATTTGCCGCCAGCCGATCACGCCGCGTTCTATAGCCGTCAGCGCTACACGCTGAATGTCACACGCAGTTCCATGATCACCGCAGGATGGTCGCCCAGCGTGCGCCTGTTCGAAGCGGCGGCTTGCGGCACGCCCATCGTCAGCGACCACTGGCCAGGGCTCGACAGCTTCTTTCCCGCATCGGCGATCCACACCGCCGCGGAGACGGACGAAGTCATCGATATCCTCGTTGGCGAGTCCGAGCGCGCACGCCTGGCCATGGCCGGCCGGGCTCGCAAACTCGTCCTCGCTTCCCACACCGGTGGGGCCAGGGCTCGCGAATTCGTGGCGGCGCTGACCCAACCAACGGCGACGGCCCTCGATCTCGACATTGGAAGTGCAGCATGAACGGCAGACAGGAGAAAACAGCGATGCGACAGACAAGAAAGGCGCACAGGGCAAAGACGGTGCTTGTTGCCGGCGGCGCGGGTTTCCTCGGTTCGCATCTTTGCGAAGTATTGCTCCGCAACGGCTGGCGCGTGATCTGCGTCGACAATTTTCTGACCGGGCGCATGGAAAACATCATCTCGATCATGGACCGGCCGGGTTTCCGGTTGATCGAGCAGGACATCTGCCGGCCATTGGATCTCGGCGAGCCCGTGGATCACATCTTCAACCTGGCCTGCGCCGCCTCACCGCCGCGTTATCAGGCCGACCCGATACACACCACGCGTACCTGCGTGATCGGAACCCTCAACCTGCTCGAACTCGCTGTCCGCAATGACGCGCGACTGCTGCAGGCCTCGACGAGCGAAGTGTATGGCGATCCGGAACAACACCCGCAAAGGGAGGATTATGTCGGCCATGTGAACTGCACCGGCCCACGCGCCTGCTACGACGAGGGCAAGCGCACCGCCGAAACGCTTTGCTTCGACTATCTAAGGGCCGGCAAGGCCGACGTCCGCGTCGCGCGCATCTTCAACACCTACGGTCCGAGAATGGATCCGGCCGACGGTCGCATCGTCTCGAATTTGATCATGCAGGCGCTCGAGAAGCGTCCGCTGACGATATTCGGCGACGGCCAGCAGACGCGATCCTTCTGCTATGTCTCCGACTTGATTGATGGATTGATGCGCCTGATGAACATCGACCCCAATCCGGGCAAGCCGGTCAATCTGGGCAATCCCGGAGAATTCACCATCGTGCGACTGGCGGCATTGGTGAAGGCGATGACCGGCACCAAGTCGGATCTGAAATTTCTGCCCCTGCCGCAAGACGATCCTCGGCGCAGGCAGCCTGATATTTCGCGTGCGAAAACGCTGCTCGGCTGGTCGCCGAGAGTGCCGCTCAACGAAGGGCTCAAGCTGACGATCGATTATTTCGCGGCGCTCGAAGGCACCGGCATCGGCGATCAGATGACAGGCCTTGCCAAAAGGAGACCCGCAGGCGGGCTGCAGAACCTTCCTGCATGACGCGGGCCGCGGCCGGACCTGCCCGGAGATCGTTCGGAACATCCATCCAACCTTGTAGTTTGGCGGGAGGGACCCGATACGGAGGATCATCCTCATGCAACCCAAGCGACCCGCGAAGGATGTCGACAAGATTGCCGAACGCGAGGCGGCTGCCTATCTGCGGCGCTCCTCGATCACCTATCTCGAGTGCTGCGTCAGCCTGATGATGACGCATCTGCAGCGCGAGGAAGTGGCCGCTATTCTCGAGCAGGAAGCAGACATGCTACGAAGGCTGGATTGATCGAAACGCTACACCTGAGATTCGTCCAGGAATCGTATCAGCCCCGCCCTGTATCGGTCTCCGGTCGCGGCCAGCCTTGCTTTTTCCTGGCCATTTTCGGATTGCGCAGCCGTGCTCCAGAGCCCGATTTGGAACGCCAAATAGCAGGGTTCGAAAAAATCGATGTGGCCATTGTCAATATCGAGCCCCATCCCCTCGACCAATGTCGTCACATCGCTGTCGGACAGTCCATATTCGACACGGGCGCCGGCAATGTCCCACTCTATCGGCTGGCAGCCAATCAAATCGTGTGCCCGGCAATGGTCGACGGCATCTGTCTTGACCACCGAGCCGTCGGCACAAACGAGAAACTCCCACGCGTGAAGCTTTCCGTCGATTTCCACCGGCTGCAGAACATGCGCAGGGGTTTTTTTCGAGAGCCAGCCGCGCAACGTCGCCGCTCGGTTCTCGCCCAGAGCTTCAGATGTATTGGAAACAGCCATTTCCGTGAGTGCGAGCAATGATGCACCCGGTTCGCAGGTTCGGAGATTGAGCGCCCGCCAGGTTAGATAGCGCGCCAACTCCGCGACCAGCCTTCCTCTTGGCAGCGGCGCCTGGTCCATCGTGGTGCCGTCAATCCACCGTTCGACCAGAAAGCCGTGGCAAAGCCCGACCACTTGCGATCCGAACCCGGCTTTCCCCAACATTTCCGCGGCTCGTCTCTTACGCCGTCCGGTTTCGCCGAGGCCGGCGAATTTGACGAGCCAGCGACCACACCCCGCGGACGCCAGGAATTTACGCCGCTCGATGCCGCGCGGGCTCGGCGGCCAATGCTTTTCGTCGACGTAGTGGACGCTCCTCCATTCGCCACCAGACAGTTCGGTCAGGCGTAATTCGGGGCTGCCGACCGCCTCGGCCACCCATTCGCTAAGCGTGGGAATGTTCGAGCTTTCGGGGAAGGTGCATTCGAGCGCCGTCGCCACATGTTTCGGACAGCGCGACCATGTCTCCCTGGCCTCCCGTGACGCTTCGATGCCCGGGTCGCCAGGATGGCTGGGAAACAGGTGAATGCGGTCCATACCAATACCCAGTTCCCGCAGCCACGCGACGACGGCGTGCATCGAACTGCCGGACAGACCGGGACCTTCGTCTACAACGGCGAAGCGTGCCGATGGATTGTTCTTCCAGGAAGCGATCGAGCGCGGATCGGCATTGATGTGCCTGCGGAAAGGATGGCCGACCGGACGAACGCTGAACGGCGCCGGCGCGCCAATCGCGGCAGCCACTATGGCGGCAAGCCCCAGGCCGATGCTGCGGATGCCGATCACGCATGTGTTCGCATCGAGACCTGACTCCTGCGCCGCTCCGAAATAGCTTTCGGGATAAAGCGCGTAATGCGCGTAACCCTCGGCAGAACCGGTCAGAACCTCAGCCTCGCAATCCAACCCGTCCAGCAGTTGGAGAAGTCCCGGCTCGATGCCACCGCCCACGGCGAAACCGCTTCGCCACGACTTCGCCACCTCTGCCGCAAGACCAACCAGCAATCTGGCGCCTTGCTGTTGCCGCGGCGAAAAGATGTCGATGCCCCTGTTCTCGAAATCGACATCGGCAAGCGCGCGAACCAGTTCCGATACGCTGATGAATAGGCCGACCAACGCGGCATGGCGTCGGACGCCATGAGCCATGCGGTCCAGACTTTGAGCAATTTCGCTCGCAGCATCGCGAAGCCGTTCTGCGCTCTGCCTCCGCTTCTGGTCGCCGTAAACAATCATCGATCGGTTTTCCAATGCTTCGCCTTGCGGCAACGCAGCGAGCGCTGCTTCGATCCATGCTGTCTTGCGCAATTTTTCGGCATGCCAAGGAACATTCCGGCACGCTGGTGGTTCGGCTGCAGGAACTTACCTTTGAACAGCATAGGGCGGCAGTTTCGTGGGATCGAAAAAGGTTCGTGTCGGTATCGTCGGGGTCGGCAATTGCGCATCCTCCCTGGTGCAGGGCCTCTCCTATTATCGTCACGCAAAAAGCAACGAACCAATCCCAGGGCTGATGCATGCCGACCTCGGCGGTTACCATGTCGACGACATCGAGATTGTCTGCGCATTCGACGTCGCCAGGAGCAAGGTTGGCCTCGACGTCGCTGAAGCAATCTACGCCGCCCCGAACAACACGTTCCGCTTTGCCGATGCGGCGGCAAACGGCGTTCGCGTCGAGCGCGGACCGACACTTGACGGCATCGGAAAATACTTGCGCGACGAAATCGAGGAGGCGCCGGAGCCGGTTGCCGACGTCAGCGAAATCCTGCGCAACAGCGGCGCCGACGTGCTGGTCTCTTACCTGCCGGTGGGCTCCGAGGAGGCGACGCGCTTCTACGCCGAATGCGCGCTTGAGGCCGGCTGCGCCTTCGTCAACTGCATACCCGTTTTCATCGCCTCACGTCCGGAATGGCGCCGGCGCTTCGAGCAGCGAGGGCTGCCGCTGGTCGGCGATGATATCAAGAGCCAGGTCGGGGCGACCATCGTTCACCGCCTGCTGGCCAATCTCTTCCGCGAGCGCGGCGTGCGCATCGATCGCACTTATCAGCTGAATTTCGGCGGCAACACCGACTTCCTCAACATGCTGGAACGCGAGCGGCTGGAATCAAAGAAAATTTCCAAGACCCAGTCCGTGGCCAGCCAGTTCGATGTTCCCCTGGAGCCGGGCAATATTCATGTCGGACCCAGCGACCACGTACCGTGGCTGACTGATCGCAAATGGGCCTATATCCGAGTGGAAGGGACGACCTTCGGCGGCGTGCCGCTCAACGCCGAGCTCAAGCTGGAAGTCTGGGATTCTCCAAATTCAGCCGGCGTGGTGATCGATGCGATACGCTGCGCCAAGCTTGCGCTCGATCGCGGCATAGCGGGAGCACTGACCGGTCCCTGCAGCTATTTCATGAAGTCGCCTCCCGAACAGTTCACCGACGCCGAAGCGCGGCAGCGCACGCTCGCCTTCATCGCCGGCAAGGACGAGCCTTTGCTGGATGCCGCGGAATGACGACAACGTTCTTTTTGATCCGTCATGCAGCGCACGACAATGTCGGCTCCTATCTTGCAGGACGGATGGATGGCGTTTGCCTTGGCGAGGCTGGGAAGGCGCAGGCCGCGCATCTTGGTGGCCGCATGGCCCGGGAGCCGATTGAAGCCATCTTGTGCAGCCCGCGTGAGCGTACGCAAGAGACGGCCGTGCCGATCGCGCTTGCCTGCGGCGTCGGTGAAATCGCGATCTGCGCCGAACTCGACGAGATCGATTTCGGCGATTGGTCGGGAAAGACCTTCGACGAGTTGAATGGCGATGCCGGTTGGCGGGCGTGGAACGACCAGCGGCAGGAGGCCAGGACACCGAGCGGCGAGACCATGCTGGATGTCCAGGAGCGGATCGTCGCACTGATGAACGCAGTGCGCGAGCGGCATCCGAATCAGTGTGTCGCCCTGGTCAGCCACGCCGACGTG
The DNA here is from genome assembly GCF_040320535.1 of Mesorhizobium sp. M0676. Lineage (NCBI taxonomy): Bacteria > Pseudomonadati > Pseudomonadota > Alphaproteobacteria > Hyphomicrobiales > Phyllobacteriaceae > Mesorhizobium > Mesorhizobium sp. M0676. The sequence continues at coordinate 46,886 of NZ_JAMYPU010000004.1, read as the reverse complement.
ATCAAAGCCGCCGTCTGCAAGGTGCTTGGCTTGCCGGTCGGCGACTGCTTCCGCTTCGACATCGATCCAGCCTCGATCACGACGATCGTGTCGGGTGACTGGGGCTCCAAGCTCCTGCGAATGAACGAAGCTGCCTGACGAGGACTTTCCGGATGCAGATGGTCATTTTCGGTCTCACCGTTACATCATCATGGGGCAACGGCCATGCCACGCTCTGGCGGGGACTGATCCGCGCCCTGGGTCGGCTGGGATGGTCCATCACCTTCTTCGAACGCGATACCCCCTACTATGCCGGGACGCGTGATCTCGATCGGCTCGATGGCGGCAACGTCGTCATTTATCCGGACTGGGAAGACATCCGTCGCGTTGCGGAGCGGGCAATGAAGCAAGCGGATGTCGTCGTCGTCACTTCCTACTGTGCCGACGCCGTGGAGGCCTCGCGGCTGGCGCAGCAGACAGGTCGCGGATTGCGTGTCTTCTACGATCTCGACACTCCGGTCACGCTTGCCCGCATCGAGCAAGGCGAGCGTCCGCCCTATTTCGGACCTGAGGGTCTTGCCGATTTCGACCTCGTTTTGAGTTACACCGGCGGCTCGGCGATCGAGGCGCTTAAGTCGGTTTTAGGCGCGCGTCACGTGGTACCTCTCTATGGGCATGTCGATCCCGACCAACACCGGCCGGCAGAGAAGCGGGCCGAATTCGCCGGTGATCTGTCCTATCTCGGAACTTACGCGGCGGATCGCCAGGCCGGCGTCGAAAAGCTGCTGGTCCGCCCGGCCGCGCGCCTGCCTGACCACCGCTTCATCATTGGCGGCGCGCAATATCCGCAGGAATTCCCATGGAGCGACAACATCTTCTTTGTCAGGCATCTTCCGCCAGCCGACCATCCGGCTTTCTTCTCATCATCTCGCCTGACACTGAACGTCACCCGGGAGGCGATGGCGCAAAAGGGCTGGTGCCCGTCGGGACGGCTCTTCGAAGCGGCCGCGTGTGGGGCTGCCATCGTCACCGATGCATGGCCGGGCCTAGCCGAATTTTTCGAACCCGGCCGCGAAATATTGTTGGCGCATGACACCGATGATGTGGTCGCCGCATTGCAATTGCCGGAGTGCGAGCTCGACGGCATTCGAAGGCGTGCCCGCGACCGGGTCTTGGGCGAACACACTTCCGCACGGCGCGCGGCGGAACTGGATCGCATCCTGAACGATGCCTTTCAAAGATCTCCCGGCGAACCGATGAGGGAAGCGGTCTGATGTTGGGCATCGTACCCGCTGCCGGGCGCGGCAGCCGCATTCAGCCGCTCGGCTTCTCGAAAGAGCTGCTGCCGGTCGGTAGCCGGATCGATGGACAGACCGAGCGTCCCTGCGCCGTGAGCGAGTATCTGGTACGGCGCATGGTGCAGGCCGGCGTCGACAAGATTTGCTTCATCATCGGATCGGGTAAATCCGACATCCTTGAATACTACGCCGCCGGCTACGGTGACGCGGCGGCTCTCTTCGTGGTGCAGCCGAACCCCGTCGGTCTGTGCGATGCGATCTTCCGGGCGGCGCCCCTCGTCGCGCCCGACGAGGTCGTCCTGGTCGGCCTTCCCGATACGATCTGGTTTCCCGAGGACGGTTTCCGCCATTTGCCCGACGATCAGCTCTCATTTCTGCTTTTCCCGGTGGATCAGCCGGAATTCTTCGACGCCGTCGTCACCGACGTCCACGAGCGCGTGATCGAAATCCAGGTCAAGCGGCAGGATGCCGCCACGAACTGGGTTTGGGGTGCGTTCAAGATGCCGGGCCATATCCTGCATCAGCTTGCGGGACTCTGGCGTGAGCGGGAGCGCAGTGACGAATATATCGGCACTTTGGTCAACGCCTATATTGCGGCCGGCGGTACAGCTTTTGGTGTCAGGGCTGGGTCGGACTATGTCGATGTCGGCACTTTCAACGGCTATCGCACAGCGCTGCGGTTGCTTGAAAACGACGCCCCATCCGCGCACCGCCGGCCCACCATGATCATGCCCGGCGCGCAGTCGCATGTACCCGTCGTTCCTGGCGAAGGAGCCTGAGCCATGCTGCATTCCCATGCCGAAATCCGCCGCCGCATCGATGCGCTCGGCCCGTGGTTCCACAACATGGAACTTGCCGGCGTCGAAACCGCTCCCAACCATTTTCTGGGCAACTACCCGCTGATCAAATGGCGCAAATTTGCCAATGCCATTCCCGCTGATCTGACGGGCAAGGCGGTACTCGATATCGGCTGCAATGCAGGATTCTACTCCATCGAGATGAAACGGCGAGGTGCTGACCGTGTCCTCGGCATCGATTTCGATGACGCCTACCTGGCGCAAGCTCGCTTTGCCGCCGAGGTTGCCGATTGCGAGATCGAATTCCAGAAGCTTTCGGTCTACGACGTCGGCTCTCTGCGCGAGACATTCGATGTCGTGCTGTTCATGGGGGTGCTTTACCATTTGCGCCACCCCTTGCTCGCGCTCGACCTGATCCGCGAACATGTCGCCCGTGACCTGATGATCTTCCAGTCCATGCAGCGCGGCAGCGCGGATCTGCCCGAGTTGGAAGAAAACTATCATTTCTGGACGCATGACCTGTTCGACCAGCCGCAGTTTCCCAAGCTGCATTTTATCGAGCACCGCTATGCCGACGATCCCACCAACTGGTGGATTCCAAACCGCGCCTGCACCGAAGCGATGCTGCGCAGCGCCGGTTTCGAGATCGTTCTGCACCCCGAGCAGGAGGTCTATTTCTGCCGCGCAGCCGGGGACCCGGCCGGCGGCGGCGCCATCTACCCCTCGAAAGGACAGCTCCATGATTGAAGCCGCCATGATCTGGAACGAGCCCAACAACAAATCGCATTGGGACCCAGAGCTCGATCCCGATTGGAGCCGCTTTGCCAGGATGGCGATCTTGTCGGCTGACGCAATCGCGTCGGAGAACCCGTCTTTGACGAAAGTACTCGGTGGCATCTCGCCGATAGATCCGGGCTTTATCACCCGCATGAAGGAATTCGGCGTGCTGGACCATGTCGATGCCGTCGCCGTGCACGGCTTTCCGCTCGACTGGAACCTGTGGCAGATCCACGAATGGCCACAGAAGATCGGCGAGATCGCGACCGTCACCAACCTTCCCATCTGGGTCAGCGAAGTCGGCGTATCAACCTTCGGCGCGGAAGAAATCCAGGTTTGGGGGCTCAAGCGCACCGCTGAGTTGCTGATTGGCAACGCACCACGCATCCAGTGGTACAGCCTCTACGATCTTCCGCGCGAATGGGAAGCAACGACGCGGCATCGCGAGGCGGAGGGCTCTTCTTACTATCGACATTTCCACATGGGGCTGCTGCGCCAGGACGGTAGGCCAAAACCTGCGCTGGAGGAGTTCCTGCGCTACACGCCCGCAATGGGGCTGGTGCAGTGGTTTCATTTCGAGGACCCCCGGCTGGACGATGCCGTCGCCTGGATGAAGCGGCTGGGCGTCACCAATATGCGCACGGGGCTTTCCTGGGCAGACAGCTTCCGGCCGAACGCGCTGGACTGGTTTGACCGGCAGATGGAGGCACTCGCCGATTTCGACGTGACGGTCACCTTTTGCTTTACACCGCAGCATCGCGGAATGATGCCCCACCACACCAGCCCACCTCTGGTGCCGGAGGAGTTCGCGGAATTCTGCGCAACCATGATCCGCCGCTATGCGCCCGGCATGACGTCCGCTTCGCTCCCGACGCGGCGGGCCTCGGCAGCGTGAAAGTGTCATGCTGCCAATGCATCAGACGCCTGACACATTGGACGAATTAGCGGCATCATCGACAGGTGGTGCGGCATACGGGACCGAGGCGCAACCAGCCGCGGCGCTCACTGTCCTCAATGTCGCCTACCCTCTCGCACCCGTCGGACCCGATGCTGTCGGCGGTGCCGAACAGGTTCTGTCGATGCTCGATCGGGAGCTGGTTCGCGCCGGCCACCGCTCTATCGTCATTGGCTGCCGCGGCTCCAGCGCGAGCGGTACCCTTGTGGAAATACCGGCTGAAAACGGCGTGCTCGACGAGGCGGCGAAGAGCCGCGCGCAGCAGGCTCATCGCAAAGCGATCGCCGCTGCCCGCGCCCGATGGCCGATCGATGTGGTTCATCTGCACGGCATCGATTTTCATGCCTATTTGCCCGACGATGGTCCGACCCTGGTGAGCCTCCACCTGCCCTTGGACTGGTATCCGGCCGAGGCTCTGCGACCGACGCGCGACGACCTGTGGCTCCATGCGGTCTCGCCCACCCAGCAGCAAACGGCGCCACCAGGGGCCAGACTGGTGGCGCCGATTCCCAACGGCGTTGACATCGAAGCACTGAGCGTGGTGCAGCCGAAGCGAGACTTTGCCCTGGTTCTCAGCCGGGTCTGCCCGGAAAAGGGCATTCACCTGGCCCTGGACGCGGCCAAACAGGCGGGCGTGCCCCTGGTCATCGGCGGCAAGGTCTATCCCTACGAAACACATACGCGCTACTTTCGCGACGAGGTCCAATCCCGTCTTGATGCTCGCCGCCGCTTCCTGGGCCCGCTCGGTTTTAACGCCAAGAGGCGCTTTCTCAACGCAGCCCGCTGTCTGGTCATTCCAAGCCTCGCCGCCGAGACAAGCTCGCTTGTCGCCATGGAGGCCCTCGCCTGCGGTACCCCGGTGGTCGCATTCCCGAATGGTGCGCTTGCGGATGTCATCGAGCACGGCAGGACGGGCTTTCTCGTCAACACAGTCGACGAGATGGCCCAAGCCATTCTTGCGGCGCCCAGCCTGGACGCCGAGGCGTGCCGGGTGGAGGCGCGACGGCGGTTTTCGCTGGAACGGATGATCTCGTCGTATATGGCTGCCTATCAGGCGCTGGCACAACTTGGCACAGATTGCCGGCGCTTCGCTGCGGCACCGTGAGAAAAGCAGTGTTGCGCAGCGAAATCATCGATGACCCCGTAAAATTCGATGCCTTGACGCCGCACTGGTGGAAACTGTGGGAGCAGAGTTCCTCTGCGACGCCGTTCCAATCCCCCGCCTGGCTGGTGCCATGGTGGCGCGCATTCGCACCCGGTGAACTGGCGACAGTTGCGGTCTGGCGTGGCGGCGATCTGGTCGGGCTGGCGCCACTCTATCTCGAGCATGGAACGGCCGGTTCGAAGCTGCTTCCGGTCGGTATTTCGCTCAGTGATTATCTGGACATCCTGGCTGTCCGGGATATCGAGGCGGCGGTTGTCGCCACCATTGCCGAAACGATCTGCTCGGTCGGGTGGTCACAATGGATCTTGTCTGATCTGCCGCAAAACAGTGCCGGTCTTACGATCGCGCATCCCGGTTTAACGGTCGAGAGGCCGGTAATTCATGCAGCCTGTCCCGTGCTTGCTGTTGCCGGCGACGACACGTTGGCCGGCTGCGTTCCCGCTCGGCGCAGGCGCCAGTTGCGCCGGGCGCGCCAAGCGGCGTCCAGACGCGGCCGGCTCGCGTTGGCGTCAGCGCGGGGCGATCAGAACTTCCTGAACCAATTGATCCGCCTGCACCAGGCACGCTGGGTTGGACATGGAGGTGGTGTATTGGCCGACCCCGCCGTGCAGCACTTCCATGGGCTTTCACTTCCCTTGCTCGATGCTCACGGCCTGGTCCGATGCTGGTTGCTCGCGATCGATGGCACGACTGTCGCCGCCTATTACGGATTTCACCACCGCGGCCGCGCCTATGCCTATCTCGGCGGCCTAGATCCTGCATATGCCGAGGAGAGCCCAGGGGCGATCCTGATCGGCCACGCGATCGCGGAGTCGATCCGCGAGGATGCGCGCGAGTTCGACTTCCTGCGCGGCCAGGAGGCCTACAAATATGGCTGGGGCGCCGTCGACAGGTGGACGATGCGGAGGATCTGGACGCGGAGTTGATGTCATGAGTGTGCACGCGCAGCGCCGGACATCGGTCAGACGGGCGGTCGAAGATTGCATGGCCGATGGTGCCTGCGCCGAAGCTGTTCTCGTCAGGCTGGCGCTTCACCTGCCGCCCACAATTGAAGCGGCGGAATTGGCGGAGTTCGTGCTGAAAGTCCGTCCGGCGGATACCGGCGATGCTGAAAGACTGCGAAAGGTCGCTGGACTGCTGCGCCACAGACCGGGCGTCCTTGCCACTTTGCGAGCGACAGGCGGCGCCGTTCGGCATGAACGCGGTAACGGCGAGACGGATATTGCCGTCGTCACGCGGCTGGCCTCGAGTTTTGATGCCGCGGCAGCAATTTCGACAGCCGCAAGTGTCCAGTTAGGATCCCTTGGCGATGACGAGCGGCTGACAGCCATGACCGACGAAATCGTTGAATGGCTCGAGGCGCGAGAATTCACCGGAATTGAACGAGACATTCTCGACATCGGTTGCGGCATCGGACGTTTCGAGCGCGCGCTGTCCAATTCCTTCAAGCGGATGGTCGGCATCGACATATCATCGCGGATGATCTCTATCGCCTCCGAGCAATGCGCAGCGCTCGGCAATGTCGAACTGCGCCAAACCTCCGGTCTCGATCTGGCCGACTTCGACGACGACAGTTTCGATTGCGTGTTGGCGGTCGACAGCTTTCCCTACCTGGTCCTGGCCGGCATGGCTGAGCGGCTTTTCGATGAAATTGCGCGCGTTCTCAAACGGCCGGGCCGGCTCGCATTGCTCAACTATTCTTATCGCGGATCGCTTTCTTTGGACCGGGCCGACATCGGCCGTCTTGCGCAAGCTCACCAATTGCGGGTCGTCATCGACGGCGAGAAGCCGTTTGGGTCATGGGATGGCGACGCCTTCCTGCTTGCTGGGTGAGACGGAACATTACAGCGCGATGCCGGTTCGGGCGTCGGCACCGATCGGTGTCCTGGATTCGAAGGAGGAGATCATGGCATCCGGCGGCAAAAAGCATTTCGGCCAAGGCAGCCAAGGCAAAGGTGCCGGCGCCGGCGCAATGACCACCTTGGACAAGGACAAGATCGAAGAAAACGCGGTTTTGTCCAACCGCGACAGGAAGCAACATAGCCGAGAGCGCGGGCTGGACGGCAATCGAATCAAGTCCGATCAATTTCAGGATCACGCCGCAAACCGGTTGCTGAAGGACTGACGCCACCGCGCCGCGTCTTGCCGCGGCACGGAGGAAAACTGTGCAAGGGCCGCCGGTGAGCCTCTCGGCGGTCGACAACGCCTTGTAGTGCCGAGCGCTCATCATCAGACTTGGATCTAGGGATGCTATCAAGAGAACGTGATGTCTCATTCGAGCGACGATACCACGGATCTGCTTGTCGAGATGGCAGTGGATCAGGAGATTGCTTCCCTGCTGGCCGCCATAGAGCAGGAAAAGATACCAGACCGCCTATCCAAGCTGGCGATCCAATTGCAAAATGCTCTCGTCGAGAAGCGTCGGCGAGACGTGAAGAGCTGATTATCTGCGGCTGTCGACCTCTATATCGAGCTGACCATCCGACAGCTGATTTCGCCTTTCTATCAATGTCTGCAACGAGCTCTCCCCGAGTAGCTCAAGGATGTTGGCGCGGGCACGGTTCAGCCGGCTCTTGACCGTCCCTACCGCGCAGCCGCAGATTTCGGCGGTTTCCTCGTAGCCCACTCCTAAAACGCCGATCAGCATCAGCACCTCGCGCTGATGTTCGGGCAGCTTTTGGATGGCGCCGTGAACTTCCTTGCTCTGAACGGTCCATTCCTGGGTAGCTTCCGAAATCGGTCTCGAAGACGCGCAGTCGAGAAGGCCTGGCGCTTCCCGTGCAGCGATCTTGATCCGGGTGTAGTAGGTGTTGCGCATGATGGTGAAGAGCCACGACTTCATGCGTGTACCAGGTTCGAACTTGTCGATGTTGGCGAGCCCTTTGGTCAACGTTTCCTGCACCAGATCGTCGGCATCGTCTGGAACGCGGCAGAAGGTGCGCGCGAAAGCCCGCAGGGCAGGTATCAGATCAACGATGGAAACGTCATTGGTTTGTTGGTCGGCCAAGAGATAGCCTCCGGATGACAATGGTCCAGCTCCCAGAAGAAAGAGTGAATGAACGAAGCCAGAGCTAAATGCATGGAAGTTTGGTTCGTTCCCGCCGTTGGAAACAACTCTTCGAAAATTCCACCGGGCGCGAACACGCCGACTACGGTCTTCCCCCAACCACGCCCACTTCAAAGGAACGAAACACCATGCCGAGCTTCATTCCCGGGAAGTCTCGCCGGTGCGTTTGGCTGTGCAGGGCATGGACCGAGTCGTGCGGCTGGTAACGCGCAAACCACTGCTGACAAACCTATTGGCGAACCACGTGGCGAACTCGGCTACCATCGATACATAGCGATAATGGTTGGCCGGAGACATGTTAGAGTCATTAATTTTGTTAACTTATTGGCGCGGGTGAAATCCAGCAATCGGTCGTAGTTGCCGGGCGGTCGGCCAACGAACATGCTCGTCCAGCACTTGCTCTATTCTGCCCTCCGATCGGGCTAAGCCGATGAAATACCGGGTTGATTCACCCCTCACGACGTCGCCGAACGGCATGCTGTCGCGTACAATCTGCAGCTGCTCTCCGAAGCTGGCTGTTGCGGTGCTGTGCAACTCGCTTTGGCGAAGATCACGGATGACGATCAGCGCTTGAGTGAGCGCCCGAACCGGTCCTCGAGCCGCGACTGAAGGAACTCGAGCCCCATCGAGAGCAGCCAATAGATCATCGAGGCGGTGATGAGCATCTCGATGTGGCGGAACTCGGTCTGGCCCTGCGTGCGTGCGAGATACATGATCTCCCAGACCCCGACCACCGAGACCAGCGAAGAATCCTTCAGCATCGCAATGAACTGGTTGCCGGTCGGCGGCACGATGACGCGCATCGCCTGCGGCAGGATGACCAGGAACATCGTCTGGTTAGCGCTAAGGCCGAGTGCCGTAGCACCCTCGGTCTGGCCGCGCGAGATGCTTTCGATGCCGGCCCGGAAGATCTCGGTCATGTACGCGCCGTAGCAGAGCGACAGCGCCATGATGCCAGCCGGCACGGCGCCGATCACGTAGCCAATCTGCGGCAGGCCGAGATAGATGATGTAGATCTGCATCAGCAACGGCAAGCCACGAAACAGAGAGGTATAGAAGGTCGCCAAGCCATAGACCACGCCGTTGCGGGAAAGTTTGGCGATGGCGCCAACGAAGGCGATGAGGGTGGCGATGGCGATCGAAATGGCCGAAATGTAGAGGGTCGTCACCACACCCTTCGAGACGAGGAAGCCGATCTTCTTGGCGATGAACGCGAAGGACAGGTCGAAGGAATAGAAAAACAACATTAGCAACACGAACAGCTCTATCCAAACTGCCACAATCTGCTGTTTGCGGCTGAGATACCGCAGCGCGTTCCAGTTCGCCACCAAGATCAATGCGATCAGCACCGCCGAGACCGCCCGCCCGACGTCCGGGTTGGCGGCGAGCCACTCGACCGACCCCGGAACGAGCTTGCCGAGCCAACTGGCTTTGATGCCGAGCCCATACAGGCCGGCGGCGATGGCGGCGAGCACGAAGAACACGCCAACGCGGCGCGCCGCGTCCGGGTGGTTGAGCAATAGTCGGCCGATCACGTCTTCGATCTCCCTGCGGTCAGCGGGCCCGCTCGCGCCACCAATCCTGCGCCTGCAGCTTCCAGTAGGTGAGTTGCGCAACCGCAAGTCCAGCCGGGCCGCCCGCCCAGGCAAGGCCGAATGGTGCAAACAGCCGGTAACGGTCCGATTGTCCCAGTATGGCTTCGGCGATCAACTTGCCGGCGATCGCCGTGGTGTTGATGCCATGGCCACCAAAAGCCGTGAGGTACCAGACGCCCGGCTGCAACGGGCCTATCTGGGGCATCATGTGCCGGGCATAAGACATGAGCCCGGACCAGGCGAGTTCGGTCTTGAGGTGTTCGAGCTGCGGATAAGTGGTGACCATCTCACGGCGCAATTGCCTCGCCAACACGCCCGATGAGGCTGCCCGGGTGGTGATGCGCCCTCCCCAGAGCAGCCGCCTGCCGCCTTCGACAACACGGTAATAATCGCCTGCGCGACGGTTATCGCCGACGGCGTCGGTCGTCGTAATCGCCTTGGCGATGAGGTCAGGCGCCTCCTCGCTCACCATAACGTAAGTGGCGATAGGCAGGAATGCCCGCTGCAGCCGGCCGACCAGTGGGCCCGTATATCCGCCGGTGGCAACTACGGCCTGGCGGGCGCGCACTTCGCCGCTGTCGGTGCGCAAGACCTTTTCGGCGCCGTCAAGGTTGGCTTCAACGGCAGCCGTTCTCTCGTATATCCTGCCGCCCAGCCGCTCGATCTCGCTCGCAACGGCGCGCAGATAGTTAAGCGGATGCATGTGGAAGGCGCTGGGATCGCGCAGGCCTTGGTGGTAGCGATCCGAATGCAGCACCGCTCGCACCTGGTCGCGATCGAGATAGTCGAGCCGATAGTCGAAATCCCGCGCCAGTTGCTCGGCATATGCCTTGAGCGCGGCGCCACCATCGTGTCGAAGCACGCTCAATATACCGGAGCGCGGCTCTGCCGCCTTGATGTCGAGATCGCGGATTGTCTGCCGCACGAAGTCGACGCCTTCGATGGACAGGCGGTGCAGTTTTTGTGCCGCGTCGACGCCGGCCATCGCGGCGATGTTGTCGGTGCCGGTGGCGAAACCGGGATTGACGAAGCCGCCATTGCGACCGGAAGCGCCGAATCCTATCCGCTGCGCCTCAAGCACGACGACCTGCTGGCCGGCGCGAGCCAGCTGCAACGCCGTCGTCAGGCCGGCCAGTCCGCCGCCGACAACGACTGTCTCGCACTCGGAAACGCCGCTCAGCGGCGGTCTGATGGTGTTGTCGGCAAGCGTGCGTCGGTAATAGGTGTCAGGACATGTCATGATCAATATGATGAGGTGGCGGCACTAGAGCATTTTGCAGGCAGGCGGAGCCGCCCGGTGTCGTGGAAATGCGGCTGAAACAAAACAGATGGAGCGGGATGTTCAATTGAATGCACCCCGCTCAAGCTTTATCCACGATGCCTCTCAGTCAGAGCTGTAATCCTTGCCGTACCACTTGGTGGTCAGTTTCGCGAGGGTACCGTCCTTCTTCATCTCGTCGAGAATGCCGCCGATCTTGGCATTCCACTCGGCATCACCTTTTTCCGCGATCACCACCAGTGGCTCACGGAAGGCATAGCCGCCTTCCAGGACACGCAACGGGTAGCCGTTCTTTATCGCGTTCTGAGCCGTCTGTTCTGGTGCGATGACCGCGTTGAGGCGCACGCCGTCGCCGAGCCTCAAATCGTCGAACGGCAGCATTGAGTCGGCGAAAGTCCTGATCTCACCGGGCTCCAGCTTGTATTCGATGGGCGGCAGGCCGGGAGCATCGATCTCGAGTTGTCTGCGGATGAAATCCTCCGACGTGGTGGCGGTCTCGACGCCGATGATCTTGCCGTTCAGGTCGGCGACCGATTTGGCCGGGCTGTCCTTGTGAACCACGTAAACGTAGGGGCTATAATAATAGATGCCTTCGAAATCGATCACCTTGGCCCGCGCTTTGGTCGGCGTCACCGAGCCGACGCCCAGATCGTAGCGTCCCTGCCAGTGGCCGCCCGTCATCGTCGCCCAGTCCGGCGTGTCGAAACTGACCTCCACACCGAGGCGCCTTGCGATCTCCTTCGAGACGTCGATATCGAAGCCGACCAACTGATTACTGTCGTCGAGGAAACTCTGCGGCGGCCAACCGCTGTTTGTGGCGACCACCATTGCCTTCTTCGAGGTAACCCGGTCGATGGTTTCACCCGCCGACGCCGCAGACGCGAACGCGAGCGTGGTAGTGGCCAAGGCCAGCCACGCGATCAATTTCCTCACTTGAACCTCCCTCTTCATCGTCATTCAGACATATGCTTCCCAGAGCGCGCTCCCGTAGATAACAGCAATTGAGAGCGCGGCATGAGATCGATCTCATATCAGCACACATATCGACGAGGGGATCAAGTCCTTTTTCAAGTAGCCAGTTGTCCTCCGGGGCGCAAAGCATCGGCACCCGTACGGTGCGGCGGAACCCGCGTTTGATGTGACGCGCGTGACTTTCAAGACAGAGGAAACGAAGATCTACTTCAACCTATCACATCATTGCCAGACGGGCGGCACAGGATGGCTTGCTGTCTACGAGTTTCCGATGTTCCGGTTAAGCATGGGTGCGCGGCACACCGGCAGCAGCACCAGCAGGATGATGGCGGAGTCGACCCAGAGGACCCTGTTCACGCCCATCGTGTCGACGATCTGACTGGTCGCTAGGGTACCCACGGAGATGGCAAGATTGAAAGTGAAGCAGTAGATGGCCGTCGCGGTCTCCGCGCTTTCTGGTGCTGCGCTCAGCACCCACGTCTGCAGCGTAATGGGCGCCGCGCCATACGCGAAGCCCCACACCAGCAGCAGGATGGTTCCTGTGAGCGGCGTGACCCCGAGCAACGGGAAGAGAGCCAGCGTGGCGCCGAGCCCAATGACGACGCAGGCCAATGTGCGACCGACGGATTTGGCGGCCCAGACGCCTGCGACGGCGTTGCCAATTATTCCGAGAATGCCATACCCCAACAGTAACCAACCTATGCTCCCTGCAGTGACGCCCGAGACCTCCAGCAACACCGGGCTCACGAAAGTGTAGGCACCGTAGTGGGCAGCCACCAGCAGTGCGGTCGCAACCACGCCCGCCAGGAGGGCGGGATTGCGCAATTGCGCACGCAGGGCTTTCACCTCCATAGGCTGCGCCGCCTCCAGCTTCGGAAGCACAAGCAGGGCGGCGAGCAGTATGGCAAAGCTCAGGCCGGCGAGAGACCAGAACGCGCCGCGCCAGCCGACTAGATCACCGATGATCGTGCCGGCCGGCACGCCCAGCACCGCAGCGGCACTTACACCGCCGAAGACAATAGTCATGGCGCGCGGCACGGACGGTCCAGGAACAAGGCGTACTGCGATGCTCCCGGCTATCGCCCAAAAGCCACCGATGGTGATCCCGACGAGCAGCCTGGACGCGAGCAGAACGGGAAAGTTCGTTGCGAGCGCTGAAATCACGCTCGCCGCAGCCATTACCGCGAGCAGGCCCGCCATCAGAATACGCCGGTCGAGCCTCCCCACTGCCAACGGCAAACCGATAGAAGCGAACGCCGCAATTACGCCGGGTATCGTCACCGTGAGACCGCCACTCCCAATAGAGACATTCAACTCGGAAGAAATTGCCGGAATCAGCCCCACAGGGAGTTGCTCCGCAGTGATCATCGAAAAAATACCCATCGATACAGTGAGCACGGAGAGCCACATGCGAAAAGTGGCTCCCTGTTTCTCCCGAAGGGCTGCTTTGGTCAGAGACATGATCACCTCCAGCCCGCGAGAAGGCACTCGACGCCAACGTTTCGGGCAAACGTTAGAGAGACGGATCGGACAATTGATCCCGGCCTGGTTTCAGATAATCTGTCCACTGCGGATTGATAATCGAGGGAGATATGGATGGTGAATTCACGAAACGTGAATGAAAGAGGTGATTGCAGTTGGACCGGCTGACCAGCATGACCGTGTTTGCCAACGTCGTCGGTGAAGGCAGTTTCGCTGGAGCGGCCAAGCGGATGCGACTATCGCCAGCGGCCGTGAGCAAGCATGTCCAAATGCTGGAAGAGTGGCTTGGCGCACGCCTTCTCAACCGGACGACCCGGCGCATCAGCCTGACAGAGCTCGGCGCCTCCGTCTACGAGCGCAGTCTGCGCATAATCGAGGATGTCGAGGAAGTTCGTACGAGCGCGGCCGAGAGCAAGACACGTCCGACCGGCTCACTGCGTGTCAGCGCGCCGATCTCCTTCGGCGCGATGCACCTTGGGAGAGTCGTTGCAGAATATCTCGCGGTCTACCCGGAGGTGTCGGTTGAGTTGGTGTTGGACGACCGTGTGGTTGACATCGTGGAAGAGGGCCTGGATGTCGCGGTACGCATCGCTCCACTCACGGTTTCCAATCTGGTTGCTCGCCGAATCGCGCCGTCACGCGAGGTGGTCTGCGCTTCGCGCGATTATCTGGACAGACGCGGGCGTCCCACAAAGCCGTCGGATCTCCACGACCATGATTGTCTGGACTACGCGTTGCGCGCCAGCCGCGGAAAATGGCGGTTCGACGGACCAAAGGGGCAAGTGGCGGTAAAAATCACTGCACGGATGACGGCAACGAACGGGCAGCTCCTGCGCGATGCGGCGCTGGGTGGAGCAGGCATAGTACTTTGCCCCACTTTCCTTGTTGGAGAAGCCATTCGTTCGGGCCAACTGGAGACAGTGATGCCCCAGTTCAAGCCGGTAAGCCGGTCGATCTACGCGATGTACCCGTCAAGAAGGCATCTTTCCGCCAAAGTTCAAAGCTTCGTGACGCTTCTCGCCGCCCACTTCGGTGAGAACCCACCTTGGGACAACTTTGGACCATGACGACTGGAATGTTGAGCCCAGAGGCCGCGCGCACTTGCACGGCCTTACTGTGCATGGGACCAGCACCCAGGGCCAAGGGGCGGTGCATATCGCCGTCCAGCACCTTTTCGAGACTGAAGCATCCGCTATTTGCCGACGGTCAGTCGCTGAGGCTCAATCCACCGCCCATCCTAAGCGCCGCCACAGCGCAAGTTGTAGCATCTGCGGTGTCTCTGGTTCTCTGCGGCCACCGGCGGAACGGGTTGTAAGCAGGCGCGTTCCTCCAGCGTCAAGCTTGGAGAACATACATGGATGACGAGCTGCGCCTGAAGTTACAAGAGCTGAGCCAAAGCATGCAAACGCGAGCGGCCGAACTTTCGACGCTCGGCGGCAACGCAGACATAAGTACGCTGATGTCGGGGATCGCCGTCGCTCTGGAGGCGCTACTGGTGATTGCCGAAGAGATGAAAACGCCACGTTCCGGCCCTTCGGTCCTGCCCGACGCTACATGAACATCTCCGATCGCTTGGGAGAGGCTCCAGAGCGAGAGCGCCTACCGCTGACCAGCAAATCGCTCGCCGAGGAACTGGCTTTAATCCACATTCCGGGTTGGAGAGTGGAGAGCGCAATCTACTCGGTGGAGTACTCCAGGTGGGGTGAGCGTCGGCAGAAATGGATTTTGCACTCGACGATGCCTTTTGGGTAATCGAGGACGGCCTTAGGACGGAGGACCACGATGGCTTGGATGGCCGCAATTTGCCCGATTACAGATGAGCAGGCGCTCGTTAATTCGGAGACAGTTGGTGACATCCGGGAGTTTCGCTGTCCGAGTTGCGGCGACTTCAAAATCACGAACTCGGCCACCGCGATGTTCAAAGGCCTATCGGCAGAACAGAAGTTGGAGCGCTTCGAATACGCTAGAGCAATCGCGGGCGACAACGCGATCACAGTGACGACGGAACATGGATCTATCGATACCGAAGATCAATAGAATACCCGCCCGACAAGCCGGTTCCCAGCGCATCTCCTCACTTGCTGCCCTGAGACCATTTGACTGCCGGTCCAGGTAGTGGGCAGTTTGAAGGTAGAAGCTCACGTCAACATGGCCAGACCATTTTTACACTGCCAATCTGCGCGGCCAGCAACGCCTCTCGTGAGGGGCAAGTCACGGGCATCGAACGTCTCGGACCGGTCGGCAGCGTAAGGCAGGTTGCCTAGGATCCTCCTACCGGCGAATGGAACCAGATCTGCCACAGCGCGTCATAGAAGCAGATCAGGTGCGATTTAACGCAAGGAGTGACATCGATGATCAGGCTCCTTCTCCTCCTCGCCATTGCACTCGCCTTCGCATGCGGCGGGACGGAGGCGGCCAAGCTGGACCTAGCCGCGGTAAATCAGGCGCAATTCTCCGCCGGCGATCCGAAAGGGCTGGATCCTGCCGTGCTGAAGGCGCAAATTTTTTTGGATCGTGCGCGCTTCTCACCGGGGCTCATCGACGGCCGCCTTGGAGAGAACTTCGCCAAGGCGGTCAAGGCCTTCCAGGCGTCGAACGGACTGGCCCCAGATGGCAAGCTCACCCAGGCGACCTGGGACAAGCTGATGGCAACCTCCACCAGCCCAGCTCTGATCACCTATGAACTGACCCGCAAAGATGTACGCGGCCCCTTCACCAAACGCATTCCGGGGCGCATGGAGAGGATGGCTCGCCTGAGAAGGCTTGGCTATCACGACTCGATCGAGAAGCTGGCGGAGCGCTTCCATGTGAGCGAACCATTGCTCAGGAGGCTAAACCCAGGCACCGGATTCAGGAAAGCTGGAACCACGCTGCTGGTACCAGATGTTGGCCGGGGTGAACCTCCCGCCACCATTGCCGGCGTCGAAGTCGACAAAGGCGCTCATCAGGTGCGCGTGCTCGACCCCTCCAATAAAGCGCTTGCCGTCTACCCTGCGTCGATCGGGAGCGACGAGAAGCCGGCACCAAGTGGGCAGGCAGAGATCCAAAGGGTGGTGCACAACCCGACCTATCACTACGATCCCGATTTTGCATTCAAGGGAGTCAAAACCAAGCGGCCCTTCACCATTGCTGCCGGCCCTAACAATCCCGTGGGATCAATCTGGATCGACCTCTCCATCGAAAGCTACGGCATTCACGGCACGCCCGAACCCGGCAAGATCGGGAAGACCTTCTCTCACGGCTGCATTAGGCTAACGAACTGGGATGCCGAGGACCTCGCCTCAATGGTGCACAAACATATGAAGGTGACTTTCAAGGACGAGTGACGCAAGCCGTCGCATCCCTCGATGGTCGCCGAAACGAGATGTCCGTCTGTGCCCGTGACAATCGCATCTTGCGATCCGCTGGATCCGATCAGCGGATGCTCCGGGTTCGGGGTGTCAGGTCAAGCGGCGCCATTTGCACGGATGGCGGCGAACCAACCACCATGGCGGGGGCGCCAGATTGCTCAGCACGTTGGCTCTCTACTTCGCGGCTCATACCTTGTTGAGCAGCTTGCATCTCCGGAACGGTGAAAACCGGGACCTCGCCCTTGAAACCCTGGAGCTCAAAGGCGCCCGCCTGAACGACCGGCATCGATGCTCCTGCCGCAAAGCCGGGTCCAAGCACCAGGGGGATGCCCAGCTTCTTGGTCGTCGATTCGAGCCGTGCCGCGCGGTTCACGGGGGAGCCTATCGCGGTGTAATCGAAGCGGCGTTCGGAGCCGAAATTGCCTACCGAGCAGATGCCGGTCTCGATGGCGACGCCGATTTCGATGGATCGATGGCCATCCGCGGTGAAGGCGGCGTCTTCGCGCCTCACCCGCTCGATAAGGGCAACGCCCGCGTCCAGCGCACGCTCACGATGATCGGGTTGATCTAGCGGTGCGTTCCAGAAGGCCAGTACCGCATCGCCCATGAACTTGTCGATGGTCCCGTCGCGCTTGAGGATCTCATCGGTCGCAATGCCGAGGAAATGGTTGACCACCTTGGCGATCTCTTGGGTGTCGAGCTGTTCGCTCATGGTCGTGAAGCCACGTATGTCGCTGATCAAAATTGTGATCTCGCGCTTCTCGCCGGACAGGATTGCCTCGGTGTCCGAGCTTGCGAGGCGCTGCACCACGGAGGGCGACAGATATTGGGAGAACTGTCGCGTCAGGGTGGACCGGCGCTGCTCGCTGCGCCTGTAGAGGACATAGCCTTCGAAGCCCGCAACCATGATGGTTGCAAGCGCCGGCTGCAGCGGGTCATAGAGTGCACCCTGCAGGCTGTACTCGAGAGCGCCGAACACGAACGGCGTGACGGCCAGCAGCGCCAGGGAGACGGCGCCAAGCACGACACGCCCGGCGAGCACTCCGGAAAGCCCGATGAAAACGACGGCACTGAGGAGAAACCAGAGCCGCTCGAGCATACGCGCGTGCGCTGGCTCTGCCAGGAAGCGCCCGGCAAGCATCTGGCCGATCGCATCGGCGTGGATCTCCGCTCCTGGTCGCGCTGGACTCGTCGGCGTGGGCAGGTACTGCGTCAGGCCCACAGCCGACAGGTCGACAATGGCGATGGCGTCCCGCAGCCGCGGATCGCCATGGCCCGAAAGGATAGTGCTGGCAGACAGGCGAGGCGTGTCGGTGGCGGTTTCCCAGAGGCGGATGCTCCCCTCCGGCTCGAGCGGCACAATGGCGCCTGCCATCCTGAGTGCGTCGAACCCGGCTGCATTCATCCGGGCTGTGTAACCGTCCTGTCCAGCGTAAAGGCGCAGGAGCTCGAGTGCGAAAGACGGCCACAGCTGCGCGCGTTGAGGGGTGTTGCGAAGCCAGAGCAGCGGCACATGGCGCAGTACGCCGTCGGGATCGGGCAAGGTGCGAATCACGCCGAGGCCTGCGGCGGCGTTCGAGAATTCGGCAAGCGAGCCGGTAAGACCGGTGAAGCCGGGAAGTGTATCGGGTACTTGCCCGACGATCGACCAGCCGGCTTTGGGTTCTGCTTCTGAAACCGTCGCTTCATTGCCCAGGCTGACGGCAAGCGCCGTTCGATTTTTGGACAGCGCCGCTGCCAGGCGCTTGTCTCCGGCGATGCCCTCAGGCGAGGTGTCAGCCTCGGGGAGTACCAGCGCAAGCCCGACCACCGCCGCGCCGGATTGCGTGATGCCATCGACCAGATCGGCCAAGAGGCCACGGTTCCAGGGCCATCGCCCATGTGCCTTGAGGCTGGCGTCGTCTATCGAGACGATCACGACAGGATTGCTCGTCGCCTGGCGTGGGGCGAGAAACTGATAGAAGTCGTACGTCCGCTCACGCAGGCGCGACAACGGCCCGTCAAAAGCCAAATGGCAGGCGAGCAGCAGGAGCACGACCACAAGGCCGGATATTTTGCGCCTGCCGGCTTGCCGCCAATCAGCCCAGCGCCTACCGACCGAGTGGCTCATCTCGTGCAGCCAGGCCTAATCGCAGTTGTAGTAGTAGCAGCAACCCTCACCCTCACACTCGCCCCGCCGCCCCCCGCTGCCCGCAGGTGGCGTTGGGCTGTCAGGGAATTCCATGACCACTCCTGGCAGTGCGCCGTCCCTGGACCCGCAGACTTTGAGCGAGGAGCCTAGAGCCGACGCACAAATTGCGCTTACGTCCAACCCAGGACCCGGTGCGCCCGGCAGGCCGGTTCCGGCTATCCGGTCGATACTGTCCAAGATCGGGAAGGCGTCGATGCCGCCGTAGCCGGCCAGAAGCTTGCCATCGTCCGACGTGCAGGCGTAGCCCGGGTTCGTGATGACCAGCCGTTTGCCATTGATCGTGCAGGTCATGCGGCCGGCGCGCAATATGCCGACGGTCTGGCCGGCTGCCACCAGCACTTCGATGATGCCGCCTCTCGCTCCGAGCACCATGTGCGGCGTCGCAACCTGCATGACGCCCCCTTTCGAAACCTGGCCGCCATAAAAACGGGCCAGGCCGCTGTTCATCCCGATGTCGATCTTTCCCGACCCAGAGCCCGGATTGTAGACGAACTCATCGATGGTCAGGCTGGTGTTCGGACCAATCTTGGCGCTCGATTCATCCCGGAACACCAGCATTCCGAGACCGGTGGGATTGCTGCGCAACTGGTCGCCGAGTTCGACGCCGGCGCCAACGTTCATCGTCCCGCCGTTATTGCGGACGATGATGGTCTGATAGGCCGTCATCGACCCGACCGTCTCAGCGGCGGATGGTGCCGCGAAGGCGAGGCAGGCGATAAAAATGACGATCTGATGATACCTCATCGCGGCCTCTTTCAATTGAGCGTCAACGTATAGCTCATGAGCATTTCGAACGACTTTCGGTCGCGGTTGGCGAGGGCGAAGTTGGTTTTACGATAGGCGAGATCGACGCTGATCTTCTGCGCTTCCGTCAGCTGAAAATCGCTTTCCGAGGCAATGCGCCAGAAGTCGCTCTTGATATTTGTGCCGATGCCGACGGACAGATCGGGAGTGTCGCTGTGGCCGGCCGATAAGGCGATCTGGTGCGACCATGCGAAAAGATCCGGTACGTTCATCAACAGGCCGCCATAGCGGACCTCGCCCGTATAGCTGCGGCTGATTTCGCCCGATCCGGAAGCGAAGTCATTCGAGCCGACAAAGCGCAAGCCGAGCGCCTGGCCATTGCGGAAGCGGTAGCTGCCGCCTGCCTCATAGAAGACCCTGCTATCCGCGAAAATGCCTTGCGAGGCGCTTAGATCGATGTAGCCGCCACCGGCGAAGAGCGTCGTCTCGACCGTCGGGCGAACGACGAAACGTCCACTGAGGCCGATACCGGTTTCGTAAATATCGCTGTCGAAACGATCCGTAACGGTAAACGCGGAAAGCAGCAGGCGCAGCGAATCGATCCCGCTGTTGGGCAGTCCCTTGTCCCAGGTAATCGCTGCGTTGCCGTGGATAAAAGTCTTCTCGCCACCCGGAACCGACAGGTCTTCCGTGAAGAGACGCTCTGTCGCGGTCAACGACCCCGAAAGAACGAGCGCGTCGGCACTTGGCGTGCCGAGGTCCCACCGCACAAAACCTTCCGCCTGCCCGTAAGGCGAGACGAAGCTGTCGTCGTCCTGCGCCCCGCCTGGCTCAAAATCGGTGAATGCGCTGAATACGCCGCCGGTCAGGGCGAGTTCCCAGGTGACGCCACGCAACGCGCGCTCGACGCGGGCGAGCAGGCGAACAGCTTCCTGTTGCTCACTTGCGGTCAGACCCCCGACTTCGATGCCGTACTGCACCTGCCGCCGGGCCAATTCATAGGACCCGACATGGTAATACAACCGGCTGGCCGCAAGCCGGGCGCGCGCATCGCGGGGGTACTGGATCAGATACTGCTCGATCGAGGAGATCGCCTGATCGTACTGTCCAGCGTTGACCGCAACCGTGACGAATTGGGCGAGCGTTCCATTGTCGGCCGGACTGGCGATGCGGGCCGCAAACGCATCGTCATAGGCCCCAAAAAGACCTTGTGCGCCGGCCGGCAACACGCCGGCACAAAGCAGCGCTGCGGCGATGCCGAAGATCGTTCGAAACGAAGATTGCATGCCGAGAACCCACCCCAAACCCGACTAGTGCGAGGGATTTAGCACGACTGCAAGAAAAAGGCGACTGAACGGTCGCCGGACTTATGCGAGTCTCAGCAGCTGTTGCAGCTGCGCAACAAGATATCGGGTTTATTCCTGTTTCGGCTGCGCTGATTGTCAAAAATTCTTCTCAACATTGCTGCACATAATTGAAGTATTTAGCCCAAGGCGTAACAAGTCAAATCTCATCAGTAGTGGATCGCACAGCCGACAAGATTAATATTGGGTGGGCGATCCTGCGTATCTGGTCACCAGGCTTCAAGGTCACCCACGGCTTCTCCAAAGGCCTTCCGTCGCGTTTCGCAAGGGGCGGAGAGCTGCCGGAGGTGCTTCTCACGAGGCGTGTGCGATTCGGCCCGGGTCTTGCAATTTCTTTGAACGCGAGGTCAGCTCATTGCCTCAACGCCCAGGGACGCGTCACCGCACGCAGCTTGCTACAGCACGAGCATGGTGGCCAGCCCCAGCATCAGGCCCATGCCTACAATATCGGTCACGGTGGTGAGGAAGATCGCCGAGGCGACCGCCGGATCGGCGCCTACTCGGCGCAGGCCCAACGGGATCAGCACGCCGGAGATGCCGGACATGAGGCACGATCCGGACATGGCAAGCAGGATCACAAGTGCCAGCATCGGCGCCTGCGCCGCCGACGCCGGTTGCCTCGAGGCATAGAACCACATCGCCGCAGCCGCAACAACGCCGACGAGCGCGCCGTTGGCGACCGCGAGCGCGCCCTCTCTCATCACCAAGTGCAGCTTCGGTCGTTTGTCCACATCCCCCAGGGCAAGGCCGCGCAGCGTCATAGCCAGTGCCTGGCAGCCGGTGTTTCCGCTCTGCCCGGCCAAGACTGGGAGAAACGCCGCCAAGGCGACGATCTTCTCGATCGTGCCTGTGAACGAACTGACCACGAATGCGGCCATGAAGGCCGTCAGGAGATTCAACTGCAGCCACGGATGGCGCTTCAGGAAGGCTGAAAACAGCGGCGTAAAAGAGCGCTCCTCCTTCTGGAGGCCGACCATCTGGCCAGACTGGGCGGAAATCTCGATGATTTGCTGCTCGAACAAGCGCCAGCCGCGAACCTGCCCGAGCAGCCGGTTCTCCGCATCCACCACCGGATAGACAGGATAGTGACGCCGTACCGCCGCCTTGCATGCGTTACTCAAAGAGAGACCGACATCAAGAGCGAACGGCCTGGGCAGCATGATGTGATCGACAACCGCGTCCGGTTCGCTCAGCATCAGATCGCGCAGGACCGCCAGGCCAACCAGTTTATTACCCTCGTCCGTGACGTAGAGATAAGTGAGCTCGGTCGGCACTTGGGCGCCTCTGACGGCTTCCACCGCGGCAGCAACCGTCGTCCCGACAGGAACGCTGGCGGGGATTGGGTCCATCACCTCGACGAGCGACTCGGGGATCGCGAAACCCATGTCACCATCATGAGAGCTGATGGGCCGCATATGCACTGGCAAATGCTCGGCCACCTTACGGGCGTGCCCGTCAGGCAACAGCTTTAGTGTGTCGCGGATGAACTCGGGAGACTCTCTAGCGAGCAATTCAGCTGCGTCATCAGGTGCTCGAGCACGCAGCGTGCGCACCAACTTCTGAACGCCGGTCTCTTCGTTCATATGATATGGCCCCCCAATTGAAAGTGAAAAAGTTGTGAAGTATCGGATCGCACCGGGGCGGAAATACGACAGCTTCTTCCGGCCCCAGCAGTCCGCCTTGTGGTTCTCGCAAGCGCCGCCTGCACGCTCCTAGCTTGAGAAGGCAAAGCAGACGTCTACATTTTGGGCGTGCCCTCGTCAGGTCAGCATGCGAGTGTCCGCGCTATTTCCCTCGCTTTTCAACCTTTAGATCTGGGAGGTCGGGTCGCTTGGATACCACACCGGCCTCCTTCAAGGCGGTGTATCCAACCTTTTTGAAAGGAGCTTCTCTGTTTTGGCGCGCTCCTTGTCCAGAGCGGTATCACCTTTGACCTTGGGCATCCGTCCTCCATTTGGTCGTTGTCGTTCGCCGGTAAATGAGATTGCCGGAAATGTCCCGCAGTGTCGTGCTTTGACCCGCGGCCGAGGACTGAATTGAGGCGCTTTGCCGCCCGGCAGCCTTTGGGCGGGAAACGGACGGGCGGGCTATTCCTGCTGGAATTGACAGGGCCAATCTTCTGGCCTCGTCATGCCAGAAGGCAACTCGGTCCGGGCGTCTCCGCAAGCCATGTTGAGCTGCCACTGGGACAGACCCGCCGAATTGGACAGATCGAGGCCCTCGATACGGGTCAGAAAGAAAAAAGCGCCGTCAAAGTCTATCGGTGCGGTGAACTTCGCTCCTCGGAAGTCCGCCCGCGCGAGATTGGCAAACGAAAAGTGGCTGCCGCTGATATCGGCGTCATGGAACTGCGCACGCCCCAATTCCGCCTTTGTGAAGTCAACATTGACCAGATTGGCGTCCTGGAAATTCGAGCGCTGCACTTCCGCGCCCGCAAACACGGCGCCCTGCGCGTCCATATGGCTGAAGTCGGTCCTGTAAGCCTCGATTTTGTCGAACCGGGCGCCTTTGGCGGTCGAGCCGGCCAGGGAAGCGCGCACAAGCGTTGCCTTCTCAAAATTTGCCGCAAGGAGATTGCTGTTCCTGAGGTCGGTCGAAGTGAAATCAACACCGAACAGGTTTGCCCCGCTCAGGTCCTGTCCTTCTAGGATGAGAAGCTTTTTGTCACACTCCTGCCAATTGACGCCAGGCGTCGCGGCTGCGTAGCAATCTTGAGCGGCGGTGGCGTTTTGCCAAGCCAATACAGTGCAAACCGCCAGAACCAAGCCGGATCCGCCGTAAGCTCTGGTTCGTCTCAAAGTCATTGTTGCTGGACCCCTCTGCTACTCGTCGACAATCAGCCTTACCACATCTGCTGACACTCGAGCCACGGTAACGACCGCCGTCACAGTTGCGCATCAACGATCCGCCGATAGCCAGCAGCAGCTTGCGGAACTCATCGAGAGGTGGGGAAAGGCTTTGACGGCAGAGCGCTTTTTCGCGGATGCGCATGAGCGCCTCAAGTGCACGAACGAGGAGCGTGAGCAGCGCCTGGAGGAGCGTCTGACGCTCGCGAAGGAAATGACGGGGAGCGTAGATCCGTTGGATTTCATAGTTCGCTAAGCCGTTTCTCTCGTATTATCTCGTATGGTCTGGCGAACCAAAGGCCCAAGAAGACAACCGGTTCCATGCGAGCTGTATTTGAGCATGGTAGTATGAGCGCTACCGCATTTGGCCGGAAGCTGACTGGCCGCTTCTGGCGCAAAACGATAACGGACGTTTAACCTGGTCTGGTTCAAGCACCGTTGTCGGGTTCAAATCGCGTGACCACCCCAAAGCTACTCCAGTATGGCGCTTCGGAACCTCCAGGTTGCGGGGCCTTGTGATCGCAAGTAAACAGTCGCGGAATTTGGTCACACGAAATGGCCAATGACCGGTTTCGAACGTCCGCAATTCGTGGCGTCAACGATATATTGCACACCGACGGGACCTTACTGACCGATGCCGGCCTGCTCGCCTGGAGGCTGGCGAGGAGCGGCCCGGGGAGTCTCTGGGCCGGCGTCGGTCACCGCTGGCATTACGCTGTTGCCGGCGGAAGCTGACAGTCATTGTGATGAGGGCAATTTGCCCACCATCGTCGTCGAACTGCGCGGCCGTGAATGACCTACTGCATTCCGCGGAGGGAATTCACGTCGGCGCAGAACTCGGCGTAGGGCTTGCTCATTGCCGCGTCATTGCATTCGCGCATGATCATTTCGCGCATGGCCTTAGGCTTGGCCATGAAGACCGCCTCCCGGCCTGGTCGGGCGGAGCCGGCGACTTTTTCTGTTCGCCGAAATCGTCAAGCACGCCCCTGCTGGGGCGAAGCTTTCTAAAGCACGCTCCGATCACATATTTTAGGAGGGCGCCACCAACGCTCTACCAATCACGGTTCGGAACACTGCCGAAATAACCGTTAGTCGGCGCTAATGTTTCGGTCTGGACTCGCTACCGCTTTGGAAGCATTCTGCACTCGGGGGAGAGGGCGTGGGCAGAGTCCAGCGTCATCAAGGTGCGGATCAGGCCGACCGCTGGCGCAAGAACGCAAAGGGGCGGTGGATGTGGCGACGGCAATATCTGCCGGCGCTGGTGATGGTTCCCTGACCGGCTCATCCCAGCTGGCTGGCTGAGTGGCACCCGCACGGCCGGCGCGGGGAGCTGCGATATCAAGGGCAACATTTCCACCAGTACCGATGAGCGATTTATTCGTTCCAAGGCAGGAGGATTACTGGAAGACGACGATCAGTTTCAGTACAGCCAGCGCTGGCTGTGCAGCGAGGCAGAGGCATGGGCCGCCGGCTGGCGCAAAGCAAGGCGGTAGCGCGGTAGCCACCACCATGTGCAGGCCCGCCAGCCCGTCATCATGGTCCGAACCTGATCGCACCCGCCGACCTTGGTCTCAACGTGGTTGATTGGCACTGCCACGCGGCTTTCCTTCATTCGCATGGTTCGCAGACATTAGCATGATCGCATACTCCATCATCCGGCGTCGTCTCCCTCACAAAGCAGCGCCGGTAAGGCTCGGCGCCCTTCTTGTTTGTCCCGTGTGCCAAAGGAGGTCGCCGGGCCTGCCGTTGCTCATCTTTGCGGGTTGCTCCTGATGGCTCCGCTTGGCGCCGTGGCCCTGCGTCTTCCTTTGGGTAAGGCCGGCGAGGCGCTTGTCAGACGGCCTGGCATGTAGAATTATGGTCCTCGTTGCGGCGACGCTCTCAATGGAGAGCGCCAATGGCCAGAACAAACCTTCCGAACAGCTTTCCCGGGCTGCCGAAACCCTTTCTTCAATCAAAAACGACCGTACAGATTCATACGCCAAATGGCTATTCGTCGGGGCGCTCGACGGCGGCTTCGTCGACCTCGGCCTCCATCTCGTCGTTGACGGTTTTGGTCTTGCCAAAACCGTCCATCGCCACACCGTCAAAGCCCTGCAGCCACGCGTCGGCATGTTCCTGCCAGTAAGCTGGCACCCACGCTCCTTGCCATCCTTGCGCGCTTGGGCGCCGTACATCCAAGCGTAGGTGGCGCGTTCCTGATCTTTCTTAGGCATGGCCATTTGCATCATCCTCCCGGAAATCCAGCAGCCTTGCGTGCCGCAGCTTCTCTTCGCCTTTGAGGGTCTTGACCCAGCCAACCAGTCCGGGCTTCAGCCACTCGGCCTTGTCCTTTTTATGCCCCTTCGGGACCGGGCGGCCAACCTTGCCCTGGACGCGATCCCAAAGCGCTTGCCGCTCATCGGCATTGAAGTTGACGAGTGCGCCGCCTTTGTAGAGGCCCTTTTCAGCCATGATCACCTGGGTAGCTTTGCCGCGCTCGCGCTGTGCACCGATGATTTGCATTTGCTTTTCCTCAAAGCACTTGATCTTGCGCCAAGCGCTCGTTTGCCGCTGCGATATGACTGCCCTTGAGCTTCGAGACCATGCCTTCTAGCCCGTCTCGTCGACCAGGTGGCAAACGGCGTCACCAGTGCGGCATCGCTCCGCTGAATTGAATGCGCCCGCCGGCAGGGATCATTTCGTGCAGGATCTCGCCGCGATCTTCGGTCGGCATCCCCGCGCAGGTCATGATGCGTGGAACCCTGCCGGTTGCTGACCGTTCTCCGTCAATGGAAGCCCCGAACCAACAGAGCCAAACGATCCTCGTGGTTGACGGCGACGTCATCGCCCGATGCGTCATCGCGGACTATCTCCGCCACTGTGGCTACAGGGTGATTGAGGCCCATTTCGCACGTGAGGCGCAACAAGCGTTGAACTATGCGGAGTTCGGTGTGGACACCGTCTTGTGTGACGTTGACCTGCCGGGCAACATGAACGGGTTCCAATTGTCGAAGTGGGTTCGCGAGAACAAGCCCGAGGTCAAAATAGTGCTTTCTGCCGCAGTAGAACGAACTGCGATCGCGGCGGGCGACCTTTGTCAGGAAGGCCCGCACGTTGCGAAGCCGTATGAGCCGGCCAACGTAGTGGACCATATCAGGCGACTGCAGCGTGTTTGGAGCTTACGATCCAGGAACCCTGGTGCAAAGCGCAATTGATCTCTGTCAGACGCCGAGAGGCTCGTCTGCATACCAATGGTGATTTGGCCCTGCGAACTGGACGCCGCTCAGAGGAAGAACGGCGTATAAGCCGCAGTCCTGCGTGCGGCCGCAACAGTGGACGGTTGTCGCGCGCAGGACGGAGGAAATTCGCCCTCCTGCCGCGGGCGGTGAACGGGATACCGTAGGAGCGTCAGCATAGCGCCGGCCACAGGACGGGACGCGGCACCGACTGTCCCCGCCCGGTAGTCCGCATGTTTTGGTCGAAGCCGACCGGCTGAGATCGTACGCATTTTGGTTCTCGACGGTACGGCCGCTGATCGGCGATGATGCGAGGACCGAGTTGCCTGGAAGAAATCGATCTGGTCTTGCACCTTTTTTGCTTCCTCATTCGCGGGATAGCTTGTGATTTTCCAGCCTGACAGACCCTCCCCTGTCTATAAGAAATTCCCGACGCATGAGCGCACGTCCAACACAGTGCGGGCTCCAATGCTCACCGGCTGCGCGAGAATGGTAACCACCTACCTTGAGGGGAGCGCCACGTGCGCAATCAACGATGCAGGCGCTGCCAACCTCGGCATCCCCGGCAGTAGCAGGCTTATAAATGAATATGTCGTTGATCAACGCTATCGGCGCAGCCGCCGGGAGATGGACAGACCGCGTTTCAGCTAGCTAGGGTATCGATGTTCCAGGCTAAAGGCATTGGCATGCCCGAATTAGAAAAAAGACCTGAATCCCGTAAAGCAGCAACAAAATGCCGAAAGCTATCCAGAAGCCGGGTCGCGTAAGCAATGCCAGATCTTTTCTTAGCTGCTCCATTCACATCAACTAACATGGCCAAGCGTCGTTCCCGTCCGCTGGGGACAAATTTCAACTGAGCTGATAGGCTTCGTCGCATAGTGCCGCGCCACTGCGGATCGAGACACCTCAGCGCCCCGCATGAGCACGCGCAACTCGATCGGAGGCGCAAGGAGAAAGTTCGGAACGGTTCCAAGAACCCCAAGCAAATTGAGCGCCGCAGCGGACGATAAGGTTCACGCATATCCCGGCGAACATCCGCACAGCAATGGTCAATATCAACGGCAGAAGGGCGTCCGAAAAGAAACTCATCTCTGCGTCACCGCCTCATCGAGAGTCACCGCTGCGGCATCCTGAATACAGGCCGGCGACCCGAAGAGCATGCATTGCGCAAGATTTTCCAGATGAGCTGATGCCGAGACCGGCCCAAGCGTCCACCCTAGCCTCCAGCCGGTCATTGCATGAGACTTCGACAGGCTGTTCACAATTATCGTCCGCTCTCTCATTCCGGGACTGAATGCTATTGAGAGGAACTCGCCGTCGAACACTGTGCTGCGGTAAACCTCATCGCTGATGATCCATAGATTGTGCCGCTCGGCAAATGTGGCAATGGTTTCCAGATCCTCCTTGCCGAACACATATCCGCCGGGATTGTTTGGGGAGTTCCGCAAGATCGCCCGCGTTCGATCTCCTACCGCTGAACGGAGAATATCCTCGGATGCCTTCCGCCGCGCATTTTGCAGCGATAGTTTGACGGGTCGGACCACTGCTCCATCGGCGCGTATTGCCGCTTCGTATGTAGATACCAAGGCTCAAGGCAAAGCACCTCGTCGCCAGCTCCGGCAACGGAGGCTTAGTGTATTGAGCGGCCAGGCGGCCGGTCCCAATTCGTTCGAATGATGCGCTTGCCTCGCCAATGTCGCATGGTGAGTCAGCCGGCAAACCAAAACACTCAACCGCCGGTTAGGCCCGGCCGCCTGATGCGCCCCACAAGAGGCTGTGCCGGGCCGTTCGTCGGGGCTTCTGCACCTGAGTTGTTAATGTGCCCAGGCAACACACCATTGACGCCAAGACGATGGCAAGAAGGGGAGCCGCGCAGTCCTCAAGAACAAGTCAGCAGGCACCTAGACCGATGTAGGGCCTTCCGATCGCAGCTCTCGGCTCCTCGCGGCGCCGGCGCCCTGGCATCGTTTGATTGAACGAAGACGCTGAGTTGAGCTCTCGATACAAAAGCATCTCAGTCCTCGTGCCTCAATGGTTCCGGGCATGCGGCTGCAGGGGATGAAGTCATGAAGTTCAGGGATTTGATCAGACGCGCCGAGGACAATGTGGAGAGGTCGTTCGACGATCTCGAAGCTGACTTGGCTAATGCTGTCGACCAGTGCCTCGATTTGGAGGATGTCGCCGACGTGCCAAACATGGCAGGCGAAAACAACGAACAGGATGACAGCGTACCAAGCGAGGACGGTGCCGGCGACGACGATGATAGCTCGCCGATACCAGCGCATCGGATGACCTCACATACGCAGAGCCGAATTGCTGCCGTGAGCTCGTTTAACGGCTTGTTCCACGATGCCAAGCTCCATTTCGAGGAGATCAACGCAAAAATCTCCGAAATTACAAGCACATGTCAACTGACGTTCGAGTTTTTTCACATCCTTCACGCGGACATTCTCCGTGCCAACGAACTGGAGTTGGCGAATCAAAATCTGATCGCAGATCAAAGGAACTTGTCGGAAACACTCAATGACCTGAACAGACGGTACTGTGAGCGTCAAGGCACCGTCGAGACATTGCAGCAGCGCCAGGCAAGCCTTGTTCAGGAGTGTGAAGTGCTCCGTGGCGCGTTGGCCGCGGCAAGGCTGGAGCTGGTCGAAGCGGCGAACACCACCACAAAGAACGAAGCGGAATTTGGCGACCTCACGAACATGCTTGCCGCCGCAAATGTCGAGGCCGACAGGCGCTCCCGAGAGAACAAACAGCTGCGTGAAAAGAATGTGAGCCTGTCTATTGACCTGGAAAAGGCCATGAAGCGGGAGGAAGAGGCACGGCATAGGCTGGATGCCTTCTCCACGATCCATGCCAACGAAGCTGCGCGAAATTCCGAAATGCTGAGTGCGCTCGGCAAGAGCGAAAAAGAGGCAATCAAATTGCACACCTCACTCGAGGTTGCGCAGGCGAAACTATGGGAGGTGACCGAAGCAGCCAGGATTATGCAGGCGGACATGGATGGCGAGCTTAAACGCTGCCAGGCTGAGAACCGAGGATTGCGCTCAGAAATTCAAAGTCTCCAATCGCGCTTCGAACTCGCCTCAAACGCAAACAACGAGGCCGCGGCCGAGATCGCCAGGCTCCAGCTACAATGGAGCGACGCCCTGGCCGAAAAACAGGTGACCGACGAAAGGTTGGCCGCACTCACCGAGGAGGCCGAAACCAACAAGGTGAACCTTTCGAAGATCGCCGCAGATTTTGCACAGCTGTCCATGCAGCAGGCGTCCGATCAGATTGAACTCGATGTGAGACGGCAGGAATGCGAGGACCTGCGGGTCGAAATTGCCTCGGTCAATGCTCGGGTCAGGGAATTGCTGCCCTACAAGAGGTCGCATGGAAGCGCGAACGCCTTGCCGCATACATCTGACGTGGCAAATGTAGCGGTGACTGCAGACCGAACGGTGCATGCCGCACGCCGTGTCCGCCGCAGGGCCCTCGCCGCGTCGTAGGAGCAAAGAACCTCTCCTCGTGAGGCAATTGCTCATCTCGATGATCGTGGAACGGTATGCGCTGTTTGTTGCGCAAAAGATGACAGGACACTAACGCTGTTGTCGGGGCAGGACTTGGTGAGGCGGCCAGGAAAATCCTGTTGGGGCATCCTTGTAGCCGGGACAATGTCCCAGACGAGCCTCGCGCGTCGGCCGCAGGCGTCACCCCTGTGGCATCACGTCGCCTACCCTAATATGTCAGCAAGCACGCCTGCCGTGTTCCCGCGGTCGACCGCTCACAGCCGCCATGTCATTCCCGGAAAGCCCTCGACATCTGGTCGGTAAGCGGCTTCAGCAGATAAGACCAGACGCTGTGTTCGTCCGTACTTATGTGAACCTCCGCTGGCATACCGGGTTTGAGCACTTTGGCATCGGTCAGACAGGTGGACTTGTCTTCGACATTGATGCGCGCCGAGAAATAAGAAAGCTGGCGCTGTTGATCTTTTATCAGGTCCGCCGAGATGCGCTTGACAGACCCTTGGCAGGCAGGCGTAGTCCCGGCGTCGAAAGCCGGAAACCGGATCGAGACCCGCTGACCTGGACGAACGTCATCTATGCGCGACGGCGCAATCAGCGCGTCGACGACAAGGTTGCCGGTGTCAGGGACAATCATCATGAGAACCTCGCCCGCGGCAATCACGCCGCCGATCGTGTGAATGGAAGATTCCTGTACCGTTCCCGATTGCGGAGCGCGGATGGTGGTTTTGGCCAGTTCGTCCTGTGCCACAACCTTGCGCTCGCTGAGTTCGGTTTGCTTGGCTTCCGTTTCACGAAGTTCGCTCGTCACGTCACTACGCCTTTGTTCATCGAGCTGAAGAATCTGCAATTCGGTCTCGCTGATCCGGGCCTGCGCCTCGGCAACTGCCGCCGCGAGGCGCCCTGATTCTCCGTGCGCCCGGGTGGCATCCAGTCTGATGTTGCTAAGTCGCTCTTTGGACACCAGTTTCTTTGTAAAAAGCGCCTGTACATCGACAAGATCGCCATCCAGCAGGACCACGGATTGTTCTTCCGCGGTCTGTTGCGCCTTGAGGCCCTCAACTTGGCGTTCGAGTTGCTTTGAGCGGCTTTGCAACTGTGCCTTCTGCCCCTTGAGGGCCGTAGCGCGGCTGTCGAACAGCGTGCGCTCACCGTTCACCAGCGCAGCCAGCTCCGGCTCGCCCATTCGCGCTTGAAGGCTGAACGGAAGCTGCATCTCCGACAGGCCTTGCCGCTCTGCCTCCAGCCGCACAAGCCGAACCGTTGCCCGATCAAGATCCTTGCTAATTATCTGCAGATTGGCCCGTGTCAGCGTGTCGTCCAATCGTGCCATCACATCGCCGGCCCGTACATGATCCCCATCTTGCGCGAAGATGCCCCCTATCGTGCCGCCCGTCAGATGCTGGACCTTCTTTATGTTGCTCTCGATCACCACGGTCGCCGGCGCAATTACCGCGCCAGCAATCTTGGTCAGTCCGAGCCAGAGCCCGCCGCCGGCAAGCAACATAACCGTGACCGCCGCACCCAGGATCAGGTTGGCCCCGATTCCATCGCGCGTGCCCGAAATCATCGCGTTGCGCCGGCTCCCATTGCCGATCGGGGACGATGGAGCCATCGTCGCCTCAGACAAAAAAATATTCCTCATGCGTGACCGCTCACCCCTTTGTGCATCGCGACGGCCGCTGCCGGGCGTTCAACAGGCGCAGCAAAGGGGCGGATGACGTTGGCCAGGACCTCCTCGCGTGAGCCGAAGGCGTGAAGCATCCCATTGGACATTACGAGTACCCTGTCGATGTTGGTAAGGGCAGAAGGACGGTGCGCAACTACGATGACGATGCCTCCACGTCTGCGCACTGCCAGGATCGCGCCGGCCAAGGCGGTATCGCCATCGACGTCCAGATTTGAATTCGGCTCGTCCAGAACGACGAGAAACGGATCGCCGTAAAGTGCCCTGGCAAGCCCCACGAGTTGCCGCTGTCCAGCCGACAAGGCTGTTCCTCCCTCGCCCATGCGTGTTTGAAAACCGTTCGGCAATCGCAGGATCATTTTGTCGACGCCCGCTGCCTTGGCAGCAGCAAGCACGCCCTTGGCGTCGCCCTTCCCGCCAAATCGCGAAATGTTATCGGCAACCGTTCCATCAAACAGTTCGACGTCCTGGGGCAGGTAGCCAATATGTGCGCCAAGGTGTTCTTGGTCCCATTGGTCAAGCGAGGCGTCGTCCAGCCTCACCGTGCCGCGAAGTGGCTGCCAGACGCCCACCAGCGCGCGCACAAGCGTGCTTTTGCCAGAACCGCTCGGGCCGACAACGGCCATTCCCGTCCCTGCGGCCAGGCGGAAGCTGACATTGGCTACCGTCGGTTTTTGCTGGCCCGGTGGCGCTATAGTCAGGTCCTCGACCGCAAGCTCCGCTTGGGGGCGCGGAAGTTCCATATGTTCGTCCCGGTCAGGAAAAGCGGCCAGGGCCGTTGCCAGTTGCGAATAGCTTTGCCGGAACGCGGCGAAGCCTCGCCAGTTCGCGATAGCGGCGTCAACAGGAGCCAATGAGCGGCCCAGCAAGATGGAGGATGCGATGATCACGCCTGGCGAGGCTTCGCCTCCTATCACCAGGTAGGCACCCAGTCCAAGAACGCAGGACTGCAAGGCCAAACGCAGTGCCCTAGAGAGTGCCCCGGTGGCGCCGACGACGTCGGAAAGCCTCTCTTGGTGCCGCAGATATGCGTTATTGATCTCGCCCCAGCGGTGGGCAAGCCGTGCGGAAAGGCCCATCGCGCGTACGACTTCCGCGTTGCGGCGTCCGGATTCGGCGAGATTGCGTTGCGACACCAGCGTCTCGGACGCGCGTGTCACCGATGTGCGGCCAAGAACTTCCGCCATGACCGTGAGCAGCACGACAATGATCGCACCGCTTGTGGACAACAGACCGAGCGCAGGATGCAGGAAATAGATGATCAGCAGGTAAAATGGAATCCACGGAGCGTCGAATATAACAGTCGGCCCCATTCCGGAAAGGAAGCCGCGTAACTGATCGAGATCACGGAGGGGCTGTATCCGGTTCGCATCCTGCCCGCCAATGAGCGGCAAGGACAGCGAGAGGCCGAACACCCTCTGCTTCAAATTCCTATGGACACGATTGCCCACTCGAACCAGCAGGCGCAGGCGCACGAAATCCAGCAGCCCGTAGACCGCGTAAAGACCCAGCATTCCGATCGTGAACCCGACAAGCGTCGGAACGCTCTGCGAAGGTAAAACGCGATCGTAAATTTGCAGCATATAGACCGAGCCGGTCAGGGCGAGAAGGTTTATGACTGCCGAGAAGACGCCGACGCCTACCAGGCCAGGCACGGTCCCAAGCATTGCGCCTCGCAGATCCGACGAACTCCTTCCACCAGGGTTCATAGGTTTCGACCTCCCGTGAGAGATCGTTGCGCAAGCTCACTGGCCCCACTGGGCACCGACAATCTCTTGCTGTTCAGGAGCGTATCCCCTTAGCCTTCTAATATTACGCCCCACTAACATGATTGGACTTTAGTCAAAATGTAGCAAAATCGTGGCGCTGACCCGAGAAACCCGGAACCCACATATTAAATCGGGGGAAAACTGCCGTTCCACCGTATTTAGACGGGCTTCATGCCGGGCGAGCCACCCCAAGAAAACCGCTGCCTGCCGTTTTCGGGGCTTTCTCGGGATTTAGCGCTTCCTCGCAACAACCAGGAAGTGTTGCGCCAGCTGGCCAGGAACGCGAAGCCTTCTGCAGGCCTTCTCGACAGGCTGCATCATCATTTCACAGAATCCTGGCAACAGGTTTCCCGGCCGAGGCAGGTAACCGTACGGTATCGTCTGCTCGACGGTGAATCCCGAGGCAGTCAGGAGGGCCTTGAACCTCGCTGCGCTCAGCGTGTTGCGAATGGTGCGTCGAGACACTCGATTGAGCAGCCGGCACGCCAGGCCGACGGGCGACGTCGCATTCATGTGAACGTTGCACACAAGCCGCCCGCCATCTTTAAGGTGCTCATTGATCGCTTTCAGTGCATGCCATTTCAGTTCATCCTCTGCGTTCAGGAAAAAACGAAATGCGGTTACCACATCGAACGTCATACCCAACTGCTCCCTTGTCACGTCGACGTGACGCAAACTCACATTGGGCGGTACTTGAGCGCTGTCGAGCATAGTTCTGGAAACGTCGGCGCCAACCACCTCGCTGAAGAGGCCGGCGGCTACCTCGGCGATGCGGCCTGTTCCGCATGCGAAATCAAGGCAGTTTCGGCTCGCTCCGCTCAAGGGGCGAAGAACGTCGAGGATCAGGGGCTTTTCGATGTTCTCCCAAAGCGCGCCATAATAGCCGGAACTGTGCGTTTTGTTGTAATGTAG
The DNA here is from genome assembly GCF_040320535.1 of Mesorhizobium sp. M0676. Lineage (NCBI taxonomy): Bacteria > Pseudomonadati > Pseudomonadota > Alphaproteobacteria > Hyphomicrobiales > Phyllobacteriaceae > Mesorhizobium > Mesorhizobium sp. M0676. The sequence continues at coordinate 11,927 of NZ_JAMYPU010000004.1, read as the reverse complement.
GCCGTAGCCGGGCGCGCAATGGCTGGTCCTGTAGCCGTCCGACACGAAGCCGCCCTGCGCATTGCTCTCCTTGCTAGACGTAAATTCCTGCCAATTTCCGGACTCACCGGCGCGCGACCTGGACCGCACAATTCGCGCTGACGGCATATGGAAAGCATAACTTGACGACTGCGTCACCTGATCCGCGTTCGTTGAGGGTGTCAGGGTCGCTCCCTGGTTGAAAATGCGCCTCACCTTGGATCTCCGTTCAGTTGGGTTCGCCCCCCCGATAGAACAGTAAGCTCCGCACGGACTGCGGCTGACGCCCTATTGGACTGCCACACTTTGCAGTTCACTGCTGAATCTGGCTTCGACAGTATCCCCCGGCAGCACAATCGCATCTTCGTCAACCAACAGCTTGCGCCATTCATTGCCGATCTTGCGTACGATGGTCACCTGGGCCCGTACCGTTTCGCCGGCAATCGGCAATGGCTGTGTGGATGCTCCGGTCGGCTGCAGCTTCTCGCTGGCGGCATGGAGCCTGGCGGTGACATCCGCCAGCCGGGCGTTGGTGTCCTTCAGATCCGTCAGCAGGCCAATCCTCCTTTGATTGTCGTTGCGTTCGTGCTGTCTGACAAAGTCCTCCTGCTGGCGCCGCGCCCTCATCAGTTCGACCGAGGTTTGAAGCGCGCCGCTTGAAGATAAAAGCAACGCGCGCCTGACATCCGCGAGCCGGGTGTTGGTCAGATTGCCTGCATCGAATGCCTTCGTCACTCGCGCCAAATCTTGCTCATCCGCCTTCACGCTCTCGCCCTCGACTCGTTCGCGTTTCTGCAAAACGCCAATTTGCTCGGCAGCGTCCGTCCGGCCCTTCTCCAGAAAATCCTGCTCTTGCCGGAAATCACTCAGCGCAACCTTCAGCGCCTCTGCTTCAGCCTGTGCCATCGCGGCTACAACGCTCGGCGAAAGAGGTGATCCCTGTGGTGTCTTCTTGTCGAAATCCGCCTGGCCCTGAAGCTCGGCGCGAATGCGGGCAGCGTGAAGGTATTCTTTCGTGTAATCTCCCCAGAGCATTTCGTAATCGCGCTTGAGATCGACCGGATCAGGCCCGGCCTGGCCCGCCCGTGATCGCAAAAAACTGAAGCCGCCGGAAACGGCCAGCGCCTGCCGTACAGTCATGAGCGGACGGTAGGCCTGTTGTCCCGGGGTGAGCACATCGCCCGTTACATAGATCGGGCGATAGTCCGCTATGATCGCTGTGACATCGTCGGGCTCGACAGTAACTGTCTGCTCCCGCCCATCAGTCAGACGCACGTGAAAAATCTTGCTTGGCAAGACCTCTTGCATGCGCCTTTGCAGTTGGGACGCCGTCAGGCCTGCGACCATGATCATTCCAGCCTCCGGAAGGGCGATATTGCCATCCATCTGGACTACGGCGCGCTGCGTCCGATCAGGGATCGGCGCTATTCCTATCTCGACCGTATCGCCAGGTGAGAGTTGATAGGGCTCGACCTCGCCTGCGCAAGCCATCGAGGTTAGCGACATCATCACGACTGCGCCAAGAACGTATCGTCTACTGAAGGTCATTTGCGACAATCTCCTTCCGGTCAAACACCGGCTTCAAAGGCCATTCAACACGACTAACGAAATCGTATACCGGGCCACCGGGCACGCCCCAGTTGCTGGACCAGACCACCTGGGAGCCGTCCGGAGAGGGAGAGGCATGCGTCTCGCTCCAGTAGTCGAAGGGCGCGTTGTGCGTGTCTGCGACACGGCGGACCTCTCCACTGCCGTCTAGACGCAGAGCAATGACTTGCTGAGCGTAAGGCGCCCAATCCGGGTGCTGCGATAGTTCGGCTGGCGTGCCGCCATAACTCAGAAACACCCAGCCGGGCCTGCCGAGCGACCTGAGTGACGCATGCATGGCCTCGCCATATTTCATCAGCGAGGTAGCCTTGCCATCAGCCAAGCGGCGCTTGATCACCTGATATTTGTCAGGATCCGATTTGCTGATCCCGACATAGATTTCGCTTCCGTCGGAATCGACCGTCATGTCGCCATGGCCCGGTCGATGGTGCTCCATCCACTTCTGGCGCAATATGCCGTCGATGGAGAAGACGAAACTCGCTTCGATTCCGTCCGGTAATTGCTGGGAACACACTATGTTGATTCCGAGTGGTGAGATCGAGCAGGAGCCGGTCGTTCCCGGGAATTCGGCAAGATCGATATCCGGGAATTTCCGCCGTTGCTTGAGATCGTAGCCAAAAACCACCGCTCGGCCGTCATTGTTCGTTGCACGCACCGCAATCCGGCTGCCGTCGCGGCTCGGATTGCCTTTGTTGGGTCCAAATTTGAGGTTGGAGTACGCTCCGGAGGCGAACACGACGTCCTCATGATCGGTACGTGGGGCCCATGTCGCAATCTGCCGGCCCCCCACGCAGATCATCAACTCGGGATCAGTGGGATGCCATTCGCATTCGGTCGCGCGGTTGCGGTGGAACAAAGGCAAGTAGGTTTGTCCGTCGAGAAAGCACAGGCCACCGCAGCCATTGGCGATCAGGAGCAGGCTCTGGTCGGCATTCCAAGCCTGTGCGCTTGAGTAACGGTGGGTGCAGTTCTTCTTCCCGCATACACCCGCCCGGCCGAGAACGCCCGGTCTGGTGATCCGTGCGAAAACCATGCCAGACCAAGGATCCCTTGTTTGGCGCACATAGCCCGGCAGGTTGTTCACGACCGCTGTGGCCGCCACCTCCGCTGCCTTGCTTTGACGGCCGCCGGCAACATAGATGTTGGGAGATATGGCACCGGCAGCCAGCAACAGCGCCAACGCATGACGGCCGCCCAGGGTCATGTCATGTAACCCACTTCGCGCCGTACCCGGCCTTCACTAAGGCGCTCGCGCCACCACGTGATTGTTCGCTCCAGCCCATCGCGCAGGCTGGTCTGTGTCCGCCATCCAGTCTCACGTTCAAAGCGCGAGGAGTCGGCGAGCAAGGCGCGAACTTCGGAATTTTGCGGCCTCAGGCGGCTTTCATCACGACGGACCGGCTTTTTGCAATCGGTCAACTCAAGAACAATGGCCAATACGTCCGAGACGGTCGCAGCGCGTTGGCTGCCAGCGTTGTAGGCGTGGCCGAACTCGAGCTGGGCGAGACCTGCGGTCAGGAACGCTGTCGCGGTGTCTTCGACATAGGTCAGGTCGCGGATCGGGCTGGTATCCCCTACCATGATTGCAGGACATTTCGGGTCGAGGACCTGCCGGATAATGGTCGGCACGATGGCGCGTTCACTCTGGCGCGGGCCATACGTGTTGAAGGGTCGCATGATGACCACAGGGACATCGAACGACCTGGCGTAAGACTCCGCCATCATGTCGGCGCCGATTTTGGATGCCGAATATGGTGACTGTCCCTGCAGGGGGTGTGTTTCGCCGATCGGCATGGTTTGGGCAGTTCCGTAGACCTCGCTCGTGGAGGTATGGATCACCCGCTCCGTCTCCCATAGGCGCGCCGCTTCGAGGACGTTCACCGTGCCTAGGATGTTGGTTTCCACATAGGACTGGGCAGCGGCGTAGGAATATGGAATCGCAATAAGCGCCGCCAGATGAAAAACCGCGACTTGGCCGCGCATGATCCGGTTAAGGAACGCACTGTCGCGGACGTCACCACGGACGAGCCTCAACTGGCTGCGGATGGTGTCCGGCAGATCGTCTAGCCATCCATGGCTGTCGAAGGAATTGTAAAGGGCAAGGGCTGTGACATCTGCCCCGTTGCGAACAAGCGCCTCCGTGACATGCGAACCGATGAATCCGTCCGCGCCGGTCACCAGGACTTTCTTTCCATTGTAGCTCATCACTGCGCATTCCCTTGGCTGTTTGGAACGCTTCCCTTGGATATTCAAACGTCGATCGGCGGTACCGGAACCCAACCGACCACTGCCAGCACTCCCCGCACCATCCACGCGAGGTCGGAGACGATGGTGCGTCGCGGATAATATGAGAGGTCCAGTGTTGCCTTGGCGGGGAACATGACCTCCCGGTAGAACACGATCGGATCTACGGATTGGGGGAAGTAATGCGCTTCGTGCCGAAAAACGACCTGGGCTGGTCCCAGCAGGCCTGGCTTGTATTGCAGCACGGCCCTAAGCTCGCCCCGGAAACAATCGGCGAAAGCCAGGCTCTCGGGCCGTGGGCCGACGATCGCCATTTCGCCTTTGAGGACATTCCACAGCTGCGGTAGTTCGTCCAGCTTCGTCGCTGCGAGAAAGCGGCCAACGGTGGTCATGCGTGTATCGCCCACGACCGTCAGCGCAAGGCCTTGAGAGCCGCAGTTCACACCGAATTTGCGAAATTTGTACATGCGGAAGGTTCGGCCGCCGGCCCCGATGCGGGTCTGAGCGAACAAGATCGAGCCACCGCCCTCGAGCAGAAGCGCTCCGGCGATCAGCAGCATCAATGGCGCCAATGCGACGGTAGCGATGCCCGCCACCGCAAGATCGATTGCGCGTCTCGCAAAGCCGTGATCAGGATTTGGAACGAACATCCGGTGAAAGGCAGGGTCTAATGCATTCATGCAGCAGTTCCTCTTTGGGCGCCTGCTTTGAGCGCGCCTGTTTTGAGCGCGGCTGCCAGGGCAGCCACGACTGATTCGGCGGCGGCGGAAGTGATCTGGGGGTGCAGCGGAATTGTGAGCTCTCGCTCAGCGAAATCCTCTGTTCGGGGCAAACTCACGCCGGGAAAGCGCTCGCGGTAGAACGTCATTTGGTGCACCGGCGGGTAGTGGATGGTGGTCTGTATGCCCTGTGTCCGCAGCTCGTCGATGACATCCTGCCGGCTCGCGTAGCGCGGCAGGACGATCGGCATGATGTGGTAAGCCGACGTCCGGGGTTCGCTAAATGGAATGACAATGGCTGGGCAACGGTCCGCGATCAGGCGTCGGTACAAGACAGCTATGATTCGCCTGATTTCGTTCCACTCTTGCAGGTTCTGCAACTGAACCAGCCCTATTGCCGCTCGCATCTCGTCCATTCGGTAGTTGAACCCGAGCATCGTGACATCATATTGCGGCGTACGACTGTTCAGCCGCTGATGCGTCCCCGTGGTCATTCCGTGCCCGCGGGCCAGGCGAACCCTGTCGAGCAGATCGGGGTCACGTGCAATCACGGCGCCCCCTTCGGCCGTTGTCATGTTCTTGTTGCCATAGAAGCTGAACGCGGCCGCGGCGCCGAAGGTCCCGACTTCCCTAAGCCCGGGCGCGTGCGCAGCGTCCTCGATGATATGCAGGCCGCGAAGCCGGGCGAACCGCTGCCATTGTTCCCGATCGGGGAGATACCCGGCGAAGTGAACGAGAATGACCGCTTTCGTGCGCGTCGTGCACCGCGCTTCGGCTTCCGCAACCGAGATCAACGGCACGTCGACGGACTCGATATCGACGAAGACCGGCGTCGCCCCTACATACAGCACCGCATTCGCCGTCGCCACGAACGTCAGCGAAGGAACCAGTACTTCGTCGCCAGGGCCGATGCCCAAAGCATGGAGGAGAAGATGGAGCGCTGCGGTGCAGGAACCAACCGCAACGCAATCTCGCGCGCCATGCATGCTGGCAAAGGCCTGTTCGAACTCTCGTACCCTGTCCCCCATCGTAAGCCAGCCGCTATCAATCACCTGCGACAGGGCTGCCTTCTCTGGCACGCCTAGGATCGGGGCGCTCACCAAGAGCATCTTGACCTCCTGAAAGCCTTGTTAGTGGGTAGACCTCTGCATCAGACTTTCATGCGGCTGCAGCGGCAGCCGCGACCTCGATTGAGGACGACTGATCTTCCCAGGCAATTGCCTGTGCATTCTGGAAGTCATCGACACGACCGATGTCGAGCCAAAGACCGTCATGCTTGTAAACATGCACGGTCGTGCCGCCCTGCATCATCTGCAGCATCAGGTCATCGAACCCAAATGGGATCCCGGACGGAATGAACCGCAGGACATCTGGGTTCATGCAGTAAATCCCCATGCTGACGAGATGGGAAAGCGTCGGCTTTTCCCGGAAGAGCTGGACGGTATTGTCGATCTCGTCGATGACCCCGAAGTCCATCTTGATATGACGGCACGCCGTGGCGATCGTAACGGGATCCCTATGCAAGCGGTGCGCGGCTACAAACCGGCTCAGGCTTAGATCTGTGAGGACATCGCCGTTCAGAACGACAAATGTTTCGTTCAGTTCATCCCTAATCAGAGAGAGAGGTCCGACGGTGCCGAGTGGCTCCATTTCCTGGGTATATTTGATCTTCAAGTTCCATTGCGATCCGTCGCCGCAGACGCTACGGATCAAATGCCCTAGATACCCTGTCGTAATATACACGTCTTCAATGCCGTTGCGCCGCAGCCACTTCAAAAGCAACTCAAGAACAGGCCGGGCCCCTATCGGCATTAATGGTTTCGGCAGGACCGATGTAAACGGTCGAAGGCGCGTACCCATCCCACCACATTGAATCACCGCTTTCATTCGATCCTCCTGATCTGCAGTTGGCTTTGTTCGGGATCGGTGTTCCATTGTCCGGCCAGGGCATACCCTCAAATCCGGCCAAACCTCGGCGGCAATCCGAACATCATATGTGAAAAGGTATGTGACAGCCGGGGCGGCTGTCGTCGTGCATTCGAATGGTAGGGATTCAAAACGTTCAAGGTATTAGATGGCCACGAGATCAACAGCCGATAGAAGCGCGATTGGGCACTGATCATGACGGCGATAAAACGAAAGCAGTTGCTTTCAAAAAAGCTGCGATCCGCCCGGGCCGGACCGGCCTACAGGTCCAGCGACAGCGGGTGGCGACATAACAGAAATGGTCCTGAACAGCTGGCTTTGGACCCACAAATGGGGAACCGGCATCGTTTTGCGGACAGGCACCGCACGCCAGGGTTAAAAATCTATGGATGAGCTTCGCAATTTAGTATTATATTAGACGTTCTGGATGTGCGTGGATGGGACGCTGCGGACATCACTGTGATGCGTTGACCAGTGGATGGCCGCCATTTTAGGACCACCACGGATTGTCGATCATAGGCGAATGGGAGGTTCCAGCGGGTTTTCTCGTCGGGAACCGAGTAACGCGTTGGGGTAGTTGCATGGCTCGGATCGTCATTGCCGACGATCACGGCTTATATCGGCGTGGTCTCCGGCTGGCACTCATGGCTGGAATTCCAAGCGCCGAAATATTCGAAGCTTCGTGTTTCGATGCCGCGGTCAATCTTCTAGAGGAGCAGGCGTCCATCGATCTTGCGATCCTCGATCTGAACATGCCTGGGCTGTTCCATCAGGAAGTGCTCAGCGACTTTATGGCTGCCTATCCTGACACTCGCTTTGCGATCGTTTCCGGGGATGATTCCCGCTCGGAGATACTGACCGCGCTTTCGATCGGACTTCACGGGTATATCGTCAAATCGCAGAGCGACGAAGAAGTCGTGCTGGCTGTAAACGAAATCCTCGCTGGCCGGATCTATGTGCCATCTCTCCTATCTCGAACGTCTGCCGACCAGAGATCGCATGCCCCCCCACCTCCGGTACAAAATGCCAGCCGACGGCACGAGGGCTCGGGCGACATCGCTAGGCTGACATCTAGACAGAAGGACGTCCTCAAGCTGATGGCAGAGGGGTACTCGAATAAGGAGATTGCCCGCAATCTGGACATTGCCGAGGCGACAACGAAAATCCATGCCGCAGCCGTGCTGCGTGAGCTTGGGGTTAGAAACCGTACCGAAGCAGCTGTGTTGCTCCAAAGCTGGCTGACGAGACAGGCGAGTTGACGTATGCCCCTCGAACCGGCCCGAGTTTGCTTGCAGGAAATCGCAGCAAAGGGCCCACACCATCCGTTAATTGGCCAATTCGGCTTCGACTTGGAGGGGCTCTATTGCAATCCAAATTCCTCAATTTCTTTGCGCGATACACGCAGCGAATATCGAAGGCCATCTTCGGTTATTTCCATATTCGGGGAATGACCGACAAGCGGCGTGCTGTCCACACCGATTATCAGTGACCCGAACCCGCGGCGTACGACTTTTGAACTCTTCCGTCGGCCCGATTCCACCCAATCGAACACGAGGTCGTCACCTTCGTCCTCGGATGCAAATCGCCACTTAACTTCGACCTTGCCATTCGGGTCACCCAGCGCACCATGTTTCACCGAGTTTGTCGTCAACTCGTGAAGGATCATCGCCAAGCCCTCGGCGGCGCCGCTTGGCACAGTGAGGGAAGGTCCACTGATCGTTATGTCGCGTGTCTCCTTGAAGGGCTGCAATTCCCGGTCCACGAGCTCATGGAGCATCCCTGACAGGTTGGCGTGACGAGAAAGGATGCGATGGGTCGCCTCCAGCGTTCGGATCCAATCGATCAACATCTCCTTGTATTTGGCAACGTCATTGTCGGGAATATCGATCATGTTGACCAGAGCTCTGATCACTGGAAACACATTGCTGAACCGATGGCGCTCTTCGCGCATTATGCGCTCGCGTCTCTTTACGGCGGCGCGAAGCAAAGTTGTTTGTCGACGTTCGGTCAGATCCGCCGCCACCCCGATGCGCATTTTGCGGTCGCCGTGCTCTTCCTGCCGTCCACGCAAAGCAATCCAGCGTGTGTGACCATCCACTTGCCGGACACGGATCTCGACGTCATAGTTCAATGCCGATGAAGGCTTTGCCGAGGCGGACAGCTTCGGCCAGTCGACGGGATGGATTACAGCCGAGAGTTCTTCCAAGCGGCGGACTGGGGCCGGAGGCAGACCAAGAATGTCCCAGAACTTGCTCGAGCCGGCGACTGTCCCATCGTCAATGTCTATTTGCCATGTTCCCAGGCGCCCGGCAGACACGGCGAGATCAAGCCATTCCTTCTGAGCCCGAAGGGCCTCGCGTGCCGCTTGTCGCTCGGAAATATCGTCAACCACCACGAATACGCTCTCATTTGGCGCCTCGTCCGGCCGCGACGAAGACAGGGCCAGGTGAGCCCAGAATGCCGTGCCATCCTTGCGCAAAACGCGGATATCCGTCGCAGACGCGGTCCCATTGCCCAAATCTTCCAAAAGTTTCCGCACAGTACCTCGATCGTCGGGGACAATGAGTTCCTGCAACTCGAGTTGGGCAAGTTCCTTGTGCGCGTAGCCGGTCATCTCCAAAAGCCGTCTGTTCGACTGCAGCAGTTCGCCATGGCGATTGGTATTAGCAAAGCCCAAGGCGGCAGCGTCGATGGCAGCGAGCCTCGCTTCTGCCACCCTGAGCGCACCGTGCAGATCTTGTCGCAGGCGGTGGAACACAGCTGCGATCAGGCTACCCGAACCCAGGAGGAAGACAGCCCCGGTCCAGTCTCCACCAGTGAGGTGACCGTCCAGCAGGTGTCGCATCCACAAGCCGGCGACCGCCATCAGAAGCGTTGCTGCGATGGCAACAAAACGGCCCTCAAGATACACGATGACAACGGTTATGGGGATAAACGCAACAAGCGGCAACGGCTGGCCGCCATATACCGTACTTATCGCCTCGAATGCTATCGATGCTGCAAACACCAACAGCGAAGCTAGATGAGCCAACGTAGTGCTCGACACATTCGATTTGAGCCAGCGCAGGTCCGAACCCATGCGCAAAGACTACAACTTTCGGTCTAGTCCGTCGAGACTAGGCCGAAGGGGTGGCACCTAATCCCAATGCCCGATTGCCATGACTTTGCCGGCGAATAAAATCATGTGTCAGGAGCGCTCTTCAGAAAGGTATCCAAGAGACGCTGCGGAAAACCATTCGCAGATTTCTCGCAGTATGTGGAAATTCAAGTTGAAGCAGCAACTTCAACCGATTTGATTTGCGTCAGTAGCAATGGGTTGGGTGGAAGCGATGACACTGATTGAAACGCGAAACGATACGCTCGCAGGCAGGCAATACATTGTATTGAACGATACCCGCCACGAACGGCCGATAAGCCTTGTGGACCGACCGGACGCAAGGGTCGGCGGATCTCGACGACGCAGCCTGGAATCCATCACCGGCATGCTTGATCGTATGGGTTGCGGCTATCTCGTCCTGGACCGAGACAAGAAAGTAATAGAATGGAACGCTGCCGCTCGGGACACCCTCGCACGCCAGGGCGAAGCAACTGATACAGCCGTCGAGCTTGCCGCCGGGTTGAGGCGGCTGGTCGCGAATGTTCCGGTCCACCTCCAGCCGGGCTCACTCTCATGGGTAGTGATCCACAGCAGAGGCGACAGGCCGGTGACCATGAACGAGACGGGCGTCGTTACACCGGACGGGACAACCGTCGTCGCATTGCTGGACCGGGATAACAAATCGGCGGCCAACCCTCGCACGTTGCAAAGGATGTTCGGTTTGACCAGCGCGGAAACGCAGTTGGCGCTACGCCTCGCCCATGGCGACGCGCCCCTGGAGATCGCCCGCAGTTGGCATCTCAGTCGCACGACTATCCGCTCTCAGCTTGCCTCACTGTTCGCCAAGACCGACACGAGGCGTCAGGCGGAACTAGTGGCTCTTTTGGGGCGCATTTCGGTTTTGCCATGAGAAATCGACTGCTGTCTGCATCCGCTTTGATTCAGACAGCGGCGGCCCGCATTGAGGGCGCTGTCGCGTAGATCACAAGGCCGGCGGCGCCATTTCCGATCGTTCAAGGCGCTGCCGAGATAGCGCAGAACGCGGAACCTGGAAACGGGAGTGACCTGCCATGGCCGAAGCAGATTCGAAGGTCAACAAGCTGGCGGATATCGTTCACGCGCTGCAGGATGGTGCTGCGTCGAACCTTACGCACACGGGGCCGATCATCGTCACGGGCGCCGCTGGGTTCATCGGATTTCATGTTGCGTCACGCCTTTTGCGGCTCGGCGCCGAGGTCATCGGCGTCGACAACTTCACGCCTTACTACGACCTGAAGCTGAAGGAGGCGCGATTTACACGGCTCTGCGCCGAGCCGAGGTTCACGCCGATGCGCTTCGACCTGGCGGACCGGTCGCTGGTGAAAGCGCTGTTCTGCGAATTCCAGCCATCGCACTTCGTGCATCTGGCCGCCCAAGCCGGGGTGCGTCATTCGCTCGTCGACCCGCATGCCTATGTGGAGTCAAACATAGTCGCATTTCTCAACGTTCTGGAGGGCTGCCGACACGCCGGCGTCAGCCATCTCGTTTATGCCTCGTCGAGCTCCGTATATGGCGCCAATCGACGCATACCCTTCTCCGAACATCATGGTGCCAATCATCCGGTGAGCTTCTACGCCGCCACCAAGGCCGCCAACGAATGCATGGCGCATTCCTACAGCCATCTGTTCGGCTTGCCCGTAACCGGATTGCGCTTCTTCACCGTCTATGGTCCCTGGGGCAGGCCCGACATGGCAGTATACACGTTCACCCATGCCATCGCCGAGGGCCGAACGATCGAAATCGCCAATGCCGGGCGCGTATGGCGGGATTTCACCTATATCGACGACATCGTAGAGGGGGTTGTTCGCGTGCTCGCCAAACCACCGTGTCAGGATCCCGGTTGGGACGGTCGCGCTGCCGATCCTGCCACCAGTTCGGCGCCATATAGGCTCTACAATATCGGCAATGATCGGCCGGAAGAAATCAACCATCTGATCGCGCTCATCGAGACGGCCCTTGGTCGCCGCGCCGTTCGCGTCAACGTACCTTTACCGCCAGGTGACGTCCTGGAAACCCGCGCCGATGTCAGGGACCTGCGCCGCGCCGTTGGCTTCGCACCGGCGACAACACTGGAGGACGGCGTGCAACGTTTCGTGGAATGGTATCGGGAATTCCATGCACGCCCTGTCGGACAGGTGCGACCAGCTGGCCTTCCGGCAACGGCATAGTGAGCACAACGCCCCCGTTTCCCCATAGGCGCTAAGATAGGTATTGCCCTGCGGAATCGGGTGTGATTCTACACTGCGATGACACACGAATCGCTTGTTGATGACGGC